>CAYJTU010000198.1:0-6695 GCA_964373105.1 uncultured Moraxellaceae bacterium
CCAAAAGCTACAAACCAAAACCCCCACCTCAAAAGAGGTGGGGGTTTTGGCTTTTGTAGCACCTTAAAAAGCTCAAGCAACTTTAAAAATAATGTTAAAAACGCACGCAAAATCCCCATCTTCTAATGGCATAACTGTCTAAAACCCCTTTCTAATCAATAACGACATCAAGCTGCAATCAAACCGCCGTACAGTTAATAACCATTTAACATCGGTTATGATTATGCAGAAGCATCGTTCCCCGCCATGGGGAGCCATTGAAGCGTTCATTGTTGCCAGCCGCCGTGCCGCAAGCTTTAAAGATGCTGCCTCGCAGCTCGCTTTAAGCCCTGCTGCGTTTTCGCGGCGTATTCAAATGTTGGAAGAGCATGTCGGGGTCAAACTGTTTAATCGGCTCGGGCAGACGCCTACATTGACGGCAGCCGGTCAGCGTTATTTACAGCGTTTGGAGCCCAGCTATGAAGCGATGCGCGCGGCGACGGAGTGGATGGCACCGGATGCCGAGCGACGTGCACTCAGGCTTGGCATGTCACAATCCTTTGCCGTAAGCTGGTTGGTGCCACGCCTACCCGATTTCTATCAAAAAACCCAAGGCATTGAGCTGGTGATACAAACCTGTGCCGATAATGTTGAGCTCACAGGCGGTGCAGCAGATTTGCGCATCTTATATGGCCATGGCGACTGGCCGAATTTTACATCACAGAAATTATTTGATCTGCAGGCTTCAGTCGTTTCAGCGCCCGTGCTTCTGGATGGTAGACCGGCACCGAAATCGATAGAAGATCTGCAAGATGTGCCACTCTTAGAGCTGATTCATCCCCGCAACCAATGGTCCGAATGGTTATCGCAAGCAGGCTATACCACCCCTTTACGTGAACCCCGTTATTTTGACAGTGCCCAAGTAATGTATGAAGCGGCGAGCCAAGGCTTAGGGGTTGCATTGGGGGCATCTCCTTTGGTGGATTCTTTTCTACAGAGTGGACGTTTGCAGATTGCCTTTGAGTCAAGTCAGCCTTTGTCTGGCGCCTATCATCTTGCGGCACTGCCCGAAGTTCGGCGTCATCCTGCGGTACAAGTACTCTGGCATTGGCTGGTGAATGATCCTTCTTGTATCGCGGTTCCCAATATAAAAGCACTCGCGTCATAGTGGGCATTTTTTCAACGCATGGCGATTGTGATGATTGATCAGTGCTTTAGAGACGGATTGTGTTTTGCGCAATTGCGATTGCTTGATCATTGATTGATCAATTGAGGCGGATAAACGAGGATAGATTTGCCGGTTTTAGATGGCTTCCATACTCGTATCTGACGAAAAAAGAGAAATCAAAAGAGAAATCCTATGCGCCTTAAAATATTATCGACCATGATGGGTCTGCCGACATTCACCGTGATTGCTGCGACGGTCATGTCGACTGAAGTGGTTTGGGGGGATGAACAAAATCAATCATTGGATACCGTCGTTGTGACGGGTACCCGCTCCGCAGGTCGTACGGCCTTATCCTCTTCGGTGCCTGTAGATGTCATCACCAGTCAACGGCTACAAGCCACTGGATTTACCGATCTAGCGCGTGCGCTTGAGTTTACCGCGCCCTCTTTGAATTTTCCACGTGCACACACGACCCCTTCAGCAGCCAACACCCGTGCGATTACCTTAAAAGGCTTATCACCTGATGAAGTTTTGGTGTTGATCAATGGCAAACGTTGGCACCCAAGCGTGGTGATCAATACCAATTTTGCTGTGGGGCGTGGTTCAGCACCTTATGACTTGAGTACTATCCCACTGCTTGCGGTTGATCATGTGGAGATATTACGCGATGGCGCGGCTGCGCAGTATGGCTCGGATGCCATTGCCGGTGTGGTGAATATTATTTTGCGCAAGGATGCTTCAGGCGGTACTTTGCTGACCAGTACCGGCATCACCGATCGCGGGGATGGCGGCTATGGCGATATCGCGGTGAATAAAGGGTTTGCGCTTGCGGGTGGCTATGTCAATGTGACTGGAGAAGTGCTCAAGCAACAAAGCACCAATCGTGCTGCGATTGATCAACGCTATGGCCGTGTGACCTTTCAGATCGGTGATCCTGATGCCTTGAATATCAATTTAGCAGCGAATGCGGCATTTCCCATCTTGAATGACAGTGAACTCTATGCCACTGGGCTGCTTTCGCGTAAAGACAGTACCAATGTCGCGGGCTTTCGGGCGCCCGGTTCGTCACCGCTATTCCCCAATGGTTTTGGACCACAGATCAATCCCATTTTGCTCGACAGTGGTTTAACCGTGGGACTGCGCGGTATTCTGACTGAAAAGATCAAGTACGATTTAAGCAATACCTTTGGCTCCTCCAATGCAGACTTCACGACCAAGAACAGTGCAAATCTTACGCTCGGCAGCAAAAGCCCAACGTCCTTCGATGCAGGTACGGCAACCTATCTCCAAAACACGCTGAATGCGAGCATAAGCCGTCCGCTGCCTGAAATTCTGGCTGGCGGGAATCTGTCACTGGGTGCGGAGTATCGCTATGAGAACTATCGCATCAAGTCCGGCGAGTTTGCTGCGTATACAGGCACTGGTTCGGCAGGCTTTCCCGGCTTTAATCCTCGCATTCCTGTTGATAATAATCGCGATGCCTCGGGCGTTTTTGTCGATCTCGATCTGAAGCCACTATCGTGGCTGACCTTGGGCGCGGCAGGCCGTTATGATCATTACAGTGATTTTGGCAATGCGACCACCGGTAAATTTACAGCGCGTGCCAAAGCGAATTCATGGTTGTCACTGCGTGGTTCGGTAGGCACAGGCTTTAGAGCACCGTCACTTCAGCAGCAGTTCTATAGTTCCACGACCAGTGTCGCCAATGGCGCTAATAAGGCCATTGTCAACGTTGGGACGTATCAAGTCGGGGATCCTATCGCACAGGCACTCGGCGCAACTGCGCTACAAGCCGAAAAATCTAAAAGTGCTAATATCGGGATTGTATTGACACCCACACCCAAACTGTCGATTACGGCAGATTTCTTTAGAACTGATATTGATCATCGCATTGCGCTCAGTGATGCCTTGATGGGTCCTAATGTACTGGCCGCGCTAAAAAATGCGGGTGTCAGTGATGTCCAGCAAGCTGCGTTCTTCACCAATGCGGTTGATACACGGACGCAAGGTTATGAGGTTGCGATGAAGTACTTGGGCAATCTCACCGATACGGTCAATTATGGTGTCGCGCTGAATTATGCGCATATGCCGACCAAAATCCAATCTATTGCAGCCAATCCGAAACTTCCCGCTTTGCCTTTGCTGAGTGAGCATTCTTTATTGCTGCTGACTGAAGCGCAGCCACGGGATAAATTGACGTCTCAATTTAAGGTATCGGATGGTATCTATGAGGCAGTGCTTGATGTGACGCATTATGGAGAATACACCGATGCGCCGATTTTAGATCCGCAAAAATTTGGTGCTGAGTTGGTGTTGGATTTGGCACTGTCCGCACGCTTGAGTCAAACCGTGAAGCTGACGGGCGGTATCTTGAATCTGGGCAATAGTTATCCTGATCGGCTTGCTCAGCAAGACGTGGCCTTTAAAACCTTTGGTGGTAGTTTCGCCTATGGTGAAGAGTCGCCCTTTGGGATCTCGGGTCGTACATTCTTCTTAAGTTTGAATGTGGATTTGCCATGAGGATTGCGATTATTACCGATACCCATCTGGCACCCGTCGCCAGGGCATTTAATCAAAACTGGGCGATGGTTCATGCATGGATCAAACAGGCTAAGGTGGATCGCGTGATCCATCTGGGCGATATCACCGCGGCGGGAAGTGATGATGCTCAGCAGCTCGCTTTTGCATCTGCCACGCTGAATGCATTGAATCTCCCACTGCATGTCCTGCCAGGGAATCATGATGTGGGAGATAACCCGAATCAATATAGCCAAGCGGAAAAGCTATGGATTAACGCCGAACGTCTGGCGCACTATCGCCATGTTTTTGGTACGGATCATTGGCAGATCGCCGTAGGTCATTGGCGTTTAATCGGGCTGAATGCACAGTTATTCGGGCGCGGCGGGGATGAGGAGCAACAACAATTTGATTGGCTGGCGCATGAGCTGAGTCTTTTAAACGATCGATCACATGAGCAACCCAATCCAATTGGGCTGATGTTGCATAAGCCGCTATTTCGCCAGAATGCAAGCCTTGAAGATAGCAGTGGTCGTTACTTGTTGTTAGAGGTGAGAACCAAGCTTTTAAAAATGCTGGCAGACTTTGATGTGCGCTTTGTGCTGAGTGGTCATACCCATCAATCACGTAGCATTGATGTGGGTGGGGTACAGCATGTCTGGGCGCCGTCGACATCATTTTGTATCCCTGACGCAGTTCAAGAGCCGATCGGGCAGAAGATCGTTGGCGTGATGACGCTGACCTTGACGGATGATCAGCATCACTTTGAGGTGCACGAGGTCACAGGGCTGCTCCGCCATAATTTGTTGGATCAAATCGATGTTTATCCAGAACTGATCGGGATGAAAGCTAAATTAGGTCAGGCGGGTGAGCTATGAGCGTACAGCGAGATATTTTTTGGCCACGTCTACGAGCCGTGTATATGGTGGCTTTGTTGACGCTGGCGTATACCATTTCTTTTATTGATCGGCAGATTCTGAGTTTACTGGTTGAGCCGATCAAGCATGATTTGAATTTAAGTGATACGCAGATTAGCTTGTTACAAGGTCTTGCTTTTGCGGTCTTTATGGGGATCGGCGGCTTGCCGATTGGTCGCTTGATTGATCGCAGTCGGCGGATGAGCATCATCACAGCGGGAATCGCTTTTTGGAGTGTGATGACGGCAGCTTGTGGAGTGGTTAAAGGCTATACGGGTTTGTTGCTCTGTCGTATGGGGGTGGGGCTTGGCGAGTCAGTGCTGACGCCTGCGGCTTATTCTGTGATCAGCGATAGTGTTTCTCCCAAGCGATTGGGGCTTGCCATTGGCATCTATTCCATGGGCGTGTATATCGGAGCGGGTCTGGCCTTGATCATTGGCGGTGCCGTGATTGCAAGGTTACCTGTTGATACGCTGGTTGTTTTGCCGTTATTGGGTGAGATGCGACCATGGCAAGTGGTTTTTGTCGTGGTGGGTTTGCCGGGTCTGCTGGTGGCATTGTTGATGTTGACTGTACGTGAGCCGAATCGACGCACGGATGCATCGTACCCAGGAGCAATCTCTTTAGGGCAGGTCTTTAATTATCTACGTGCGCATCGCAGTGCGGTCAGCTGTCTTATTTTATGCCAGTCCTTTGCAGCCATGTCGTCCTATACCGTTAATGCATGGGCGCCGAGTTTTTTTATCCGCAGTTATGGCTGGAGTGCGGCACAAACGGGGCATGCCTATGGGGTGACCATTGTGATCTGTGGCATGCTGGGTGTGGTGATGGGTGGTTTATTGGGTGATCGCTTTGTGGCAAAGGGTATCGTGAATGGACGCGTGCGACTCATGGGGACAGCCATGATCTGTGCGATTCCTTTTGCGGCTACTGCACCGTTGATGACGAATCCACAGCATGCCCTCCTGATGCTCGGTGTGATTACTTTCTTGATTACGCTTGCCATAGGCACGGGTCCTGCCGCATTACAAGAGTTGCTGCCAAATCGTATGCGCGGCACGGTGAATGCTATCGCGGTGCTGACCGTAAATTTGATTGGACTTGGTATGGGCCCGACCATTGTCGCCTTACTGACCGATTATGTGTTTGGTGATCCGCTGAAACTCCGCAATGCCTTGGCTTGGGCGGTACCGATGATGATGTTCGTTGCGGCGATATTTGCAGGCTTGAGTTTAAAGCCCTATGCACGCAGTCGCAGCTTGCGTCTATTAACCCAACAGCCCGTTGAAAATGCGTGAGTCCTATACCGTGAGTCTTTACCAATGCCCAAGATTTATTTAATTCGCCATGGGCGCGCCCAAGTCGATAATCCGTATGATAAGAATCCTGCATTGGATCAGCAGGGACATCAGCAGGCAATAGAGATCGTACGTGAGATCGAGGGGCTCGCGCCTTGTCCGATCTGGGTCAGTCCTCTGCGCCGCTGTCGACAAACCGCTGCACCTTTGGCCTATAAGTGGTTGATCACCCCGATCATTGAACCCCATGTGACGGAAGTGCCCTCACCTATGCAAGAGCCCTCCAGCCGATCTGCTTGGCTCATGGGGATGTTCGGGAAGTCTTGGCGGGCGATGGCAGATGAAGGGGAGCGATTGGCTCTGGGCTATGCCGATTTACTCGACAATTGGCGTCAGCAGGCCTTCAACGTGATATTAAGCTGTCAGCAGGATACGGTGATTTATACCCATTTCTTTGTGATCAACTCTTTGATCGCACAAGCGACTCAAGACGATCGGGTTGTCTGTGCGATGTTGGATTCTGGGTCGATCACGGTCTTGGATCTAGCACACAAGACGCTTTCGCTAGATCGGGTCGGCAGAGAAATGGTCAGTCATCTGCACTAAGCGGGTGATGACCGATCGTCACGCAATCATCTTTGGCTGATTTATTTCTCGACAAACGCGCGCTCAATGACATAGTCACCCGGTGCATGACTGGTGCCCTCAACAAAACCGCGTGCTTCCAAAATCTCGACCAGATCCTTGAGCATACTTGGGCTGCCACAGATCATGATGCGATCCGTCTCTGGGTTGAAGGGTGGCAGTCCGATGTCG
>CAYJTU010000199.1:0-6694 GCA_964373105.1 uncultured Moraxellaceae bacterium
CATCGACACCCATTGTCACTATCCACAAGCCAAAGTCATTGGATCATTTGGACGACAATTGCTCGACTGGCTCAATGACTACACCTTCCCGACTGAAGCCGCATTTGCCGATCCACAAGTTGCCCTCCATGGTGCAGAGTACTTTGTTAAACGCTTGCTCGCCCATGGCACCACCACCGCTTCGGTCTTTGCCACCGTGCATCCGACGTCAGTGGATGCTTTTATGCAAACGGCCGAAAAGTACGGTTTACGCATGCTCTGTGGCAAAGTCATGATGGATCGCAATTGTCCCGAGAACCTACGCGACACTGCGGAACAATCAGGAATTGAGAGCCAAGATTTGATTGACCGCTGGCATGGCAGAGGACGTCTGCGTTATAGCATTACCCCACGCTTTGCCCCGACTTCTACCCCTGCTCAGCTACAAATCGCAGGAGAGCTATACCGCAGTCGCCCAGACCTGCATGTGCAATCCCATCTTGCGGAGAATCTTGATGAGATCCACTGGGTCCGCGCACTATTTCCTGAGCGGCTCGATTACCTCGATGTCTATGAACACTATGGCTTGACTGGTGAGCGAACCATCTATGGACACTGTATTCATCTATCAGCGCGTGAAATGCAATCAATGCGCGAGCAAGGCACTGCTGCGGCCTTCTGCCCAACGTCAAATTTATTTTTGGGCAGTGGTTTCTTTGATTACAGTCAAGTGGCGGGGGCTCAAGTTCGCGTGGGCCTTGCTACAGATGTCGGTGGCGGCACCTCATTCAGTTTGATTCGCACACTAGGCGAAGCTTATAAAGTCTCACAAGTCCACCAGCAACCGTTATCCGCACTACGCGGCTGGTATCTGGCAACTTTAGGTGGGGCAAAATCCCTCTATCTCGATGAATTTATCGGGAACTTTGCGACGGGTAAAGAAGCTGATTTCATCGTGATCGATACCAGCGCCATCGCAGAACTGGATTATCGTCTGGACGGGGTCGAGAACTTGTCTGAGCGACTGTTCGCCTTGATGATCATGGGTGATGAGCGCTGTATTCATGCCACCCATATTCAAGGTCTGAAAGTCCTCGTTGATGTTTGAATAATCACACACGGGTTAGTCCTCAGTAGGTATCGATACTTTCTGGGATTAGCTCGGGCTTTTGATGACCCCCGCATCCAGCATTTGACGCGCCTGCACTTTATCAATATCCCGCTCCCAAACCGCGATGACAACCGTGGCCACGCAATTACCGAGCAAATTGGTTAGCGCACGGGCAATCCCAACAAACCAATCCACGGACAAGATCAGTACCAAGCCTATCGCGGGAATCGCAGGAATCGCAGATAACGTGGCGGCCAAAATCACGATGGCAGATCCTGGAATGCCATGTGCACCTTTAGAGGTCAGCAAAGAAACCAGTAGGATCAGCCCCAGGTCGTGCATAGAGAGTGGTGTATTGGTTGCTTGAGCGATGAACACCACCGCCAGACTGAGATAAATCGAAAATCCATCTAAATTAAAGGAATAGCCTGTCGGGATCACCAAGCCCACCGTGGCGGGTTTAATGCCAAGCTCAGTCATCTTGCGCATGATCTGCGGCAAGACCGCATCCGATGATGCCGTACCGAGCACGATCAACAACTCTTCACGTAGATAACCCATCAGCTTAAAGATATTAAAACCCACTAACTTCAAGATCCCGCCTAACACAATCACGATAAAGCCAATGCAACTGATATAAAAGACCAGTACCAACATTCCTAGCTGCTTAAGCGACGACACCCCATACTTGGCAGTGGTATAGGCGATCGCACCGAGCACCCCAAAAGGCGCAAGTTTGATGATCATTCCCATGATCCGAAACAGAACTTGCGAGACGCTATCAAGCAGCGTTGCTACTGGTTTGGCGGACTCACCAAGCATCGACATCCCCGCGCCAAACAGCAGCGCAATCAAGAGCACCTGCAAGATATCGCCTTGGGCAAAGGCATCAAAAATCGTGGAGGGAATGATATTCAGTAAATAATCAGAGACGCTATGCAGGCTTTTGGTGCGCTCAACATAGCTGGTCATAGACGCGCCATCGAGGGTTTGGGTATTGATATTCATCCCAACACCGGGCTTTAAGACAAACGCCATCACCAGGCCAAGCGCCAAAGCGATGGTCGTTACGACTTCAAAGTAGAGAATCGTCTTGCCGCCGACCCGTCCGACTTTCTTCAGGTTGCCTGCCCCATAGATGCCTAAGACCACCACACAAAAAACGATCGGTGCCACAATCATTTTGATGAGCTTGATAAAGCCATCGCCGAGCGGTTTTAAATCCAGACCCAAATCAGGTATGACAACACCACAGACCACACCGACGACTAAAGCAATCAGAACTTGTATAAATAAGGATTTTTTGATCAAGGTCAGCATATATACTCTCAAATCAGGATCATTAGACTGCTAGAAATGCCTGCAAACATCACAAGAAGGCGATCAAAAAGGCTGTTTTGAGAAATACAGCTGCAATAACTAAGCCACTAAAAACCAGATGGTCACTATAACGATATAGTTCAAAACATTATTTTTTATAAAATGAATATGATATCCATCAAAAAAAATCCCCACCTTTAATAAGAAGGGGATAAATATGACCAATGATTAGACCGGCTCATTAGATCCAAGACGATTAAAAATGATACTCGGCACGAATCATCGGCGTACTAGCGGTTGCCCCTTTACCCGCTTGTGACTCAGGATTGCCGAATTTGTTGTGCCAGTACTGATACTCAGCCCCGACTCGAAAAGTCTTTTTAGATAGACCCAGGTCTGCGCCCAAGTCATACATCAGCTGCATATCGACATTGGTTTCCGGTGCGGTTGAAGCGCCAAATTCGTTTTTGCCCTTAGGCCCAATAAATAAGGCATAACCTTCAAAGGATAGTGGTAGCGAAAACACTGGCATTCCCCAAACGACTTCAAGCATCGGGTGAACATCATAGGTATAGCGTTTATCGATGCCTGAAGGATCATTGCTTTCACTCAAAGCCAATACGCTGATTTTAAGAAACCCTGGCACGTCCATCATCATGGAAGGTCCCAGCACAAACATACGTTTTTTAGAACCATAGCCGTCATTTTTGGTGTTGAAATCAAAGCCACCAGTGATTCCGAAGCTTTGGATAGGCCCCATCTTTAAGTCTTTTTTAAAGACTTTGCCCAGATCCAAGGTATTGCGATAGACCACATAGACTTCTTGCGCACCATCTTTCGTGCCCTTACCCGGATCTTTATCATCGGAGAGCAATACATCGGCATTAAAGAAATTGGTGCCGTACTTATAACCACTGGCATGATTCAACGAAATGATATTTTTGCTGATATCCTGGCGACTGCCGTCTGGTTTATTGACATACGGCTCTGCGAAACTCGTGCCGTAGCGCCAGCCTAAGGAGGTATCACTCCATTCCGCGGCTTGAACAGCTGCCGTAAATGTCAAAATTCCCATGCCGCATACGCCGCTGAAAATCTTGCTTGCCTTATTTAAAGTACGATTTGACTGAATAACCATGGTAAATCTCCCCTTAAGCATAAAATGATGTTCTTACCATTAAGTCAATTTTGTGATTAACTTATTTCTTGTTATTCGTTTTGCAAAACACTGACCAATTATCCAACTATAGATGACGCCGCATGTTGGCTATAACAGATCATGTATAAGAAATAAAGCCGCTCCCAGATCAGTTAAAATGATCTAAGCCACCCAATCACTTCAGCGCAAACGCATGCACAAAACATACAACAAAAAACTGATGAATGCTGCTATAAATCAATGTGTCCGATTCACTCAGCAAGCACTCAGGAGCGCGATGCCATGACCCCATCGACCACGCATTATCCGCGCGATTTAGTCGGTTACGGCGGACAGCCCCCCCATGCCAATTGGCCCAATGCTGCCCGTATCGCCGTGCAATTTGTGCTCAACTATGAAGAGGGCGGAGAAAACAGTGTTTTGCATGGTGATGTAGGATCAGAGCAATTTTTGTCAGAAATGTTTAATCCTCCTGCCTTTGAAGCCCGCCACTTATCGATGGAATCAATCTATGAGTACGGCTCACGTGCAGGGGTATGGCGGATTCTGCATGAGTTTGAACATCGCAAGCTGCCACTCACGGTATTTGGCGTTGGCATGGCCTTAGCACGCCATCCTGAATTGGCACGAAAATTTCATGAACTGGGTCATGAGGTTGCCGCGCACGGCATGCGCTGGATCAGCTATCAAAACAGCGATGAAGCCACCGAGCGCGCCCATATGCAAGAGTGCATCAGCTTATTTAA
The DNA here is from genome assembly GCA_964373105.1 of uncultured Moraxellaceae bacterium. Taxonomy (GTDB): domain Bacteria; phylum Pseudomonadota; class Gammaproteobacteria; order Pseudomonadales; family Moraxellaceae; genus Aquirhabdus. Next base: position 4,316 of record CAYJTU010000199.1, read on the forward strand.
AGCACTCTATGGTGCAGCCCCACAAGGCTGGTATACCGGTCGTGATAGCCCAAATACCCGCCGCCTACTCGTCGAACAGAATCAACTCGAACAAGGCGCAATCCTCTATGACAGTGATTACTACGGCGATGATCTGCCTTTTTGGACGCAAGTCGAGCTGTCCGATGGCGCGCAAAAACCACACCTTATCGTGCCCTACACGTTAGATACCAATGATATGCGCTTCTCCCTACCGCAAGGCTTTGCCACAGGTGATGATTTTTTTCATTACCTGCGAGATGCGTTTGATGTGCTGTATGCCGAAGGCAGTACTACGCCGAAGATGCTGTCGATCGGCTTGCATTGCCGTTTGATTGGGCGACCGGGTCGCTTTAAAGCCCTACAGCGCTTTTTAGATCATGTGCAAAAGCATGACCATGTCTGGATCTGTCGCCGCGTCGACATCGCCAAGCATTGGATCGAGCACCATCCTTTTCAAGCGCCCTAAACCGGTATCCCCTAAAGCACAGTATCGCGTTTAAACGTTGTTTTCATTAAAGAGTTTTTAAAGAGTACTGAAGAGAAAGCCATCATGGATTTTATTGAATCACCTGCTGTAGAAGTGCCCGAGTTTGCCAAGACAGGGATGAATCTTGCGGATGGCAGTCTGAATGCAATCGTATTAAGCGTCACCGATGAGTTTTTTGCCCCGCGCGAACGCATGTTAAACCCAGAGCCCGCGCGCTTCTACCCCGGTCTGTATGATGACAATGGCAAGTGGATGGATGGCTGGGAGACCCGTCGCCGTCGCAATACCGGACATGATTGGTGTGTGATTCGTTTGGCTTATGCAGGCACATTGCTTGGTGTGGACTTTGATACCAGCTTCTTTTCAGGGAACTTCCCACCTGCGGCATCGCTTGAAGGCTGTTTCTGTGCGGATGGCGATCCTGATGCCCACACGACTTGGATATCACTGATTGATTCCGTAGCCTTATCAGGCAATCAGCATCACTTCCATGCGATAGATACCCCACAAACCATCAGCCATGTGCGCCTACACATCTGGCCCGATGGCGGTATGGCGCGCCTGCGTATCTATGGCTTGCCATGGTGCAACTGGGAAAATCGTGATTTGAGCCAAAGTTACGACTTGATCGCTTTGGAAAATGGTGGTCGCCAGATCGCTTGGAGTGACGCCCACTACGGTGAACCACGCCAGATCTTAAAACCCGGTCGCGGTAAAGACATGGGCGATGGCTGGGAAACTCGCCGTCGCCGTGAACCTGGTAATGAATGGTGCATCCTGGCGCTTGGGCAAGCAGGCACCATTGATAAAATTGAGATCGACACCGCACATTTCAAAGGCAACTTCCCCGATCGCTTTTCGATCCAAGCCGCGTTTGAAGAAGTGACTTTGCAACGTGCGCTGGTGACCCGCAGCATGTTTTGGCCTTATCTCATCCCGGAGCAGCCCCTGACCGCGGATAGCATCCATACCTATATCAACGAGGTCAGCAAGCTCGGCAAAATTAGTCACGTTCGTCTGAACAGTATTCCCGATGGTGGCATCAGTCGGTTACGACTCTGGGGCACCGTGGACTCAGTCCTGTAAATAGATTTAAGGAGCTTTTATGTCTGACCCGCTCACCCTAAAGATTGAAGCCTTGACGGCTGAATCTTTCGCACCCTTTGGTGATGTGATCCAGACCGATTCTGCGCATTCATTCTTGATTAATAACGGCACGACCGAGCGTTTTCATGCACTGGCAGCCGTGGAACTCCTTGAAGAAAGTAGGCTTGAGTCTTTAGAGAATCACAGCCGCGCGATCATTTCCATTTTCCGCGCCGAAGCACGCAATTTTCCATTCTCAATCGCGATGCTCGAGAAACATCCACTTGGCAGTCAGGCCTTTATTCCCCTGTCCGGTGAGCCCTATTTAGTCGTGGTCGCTACAGGGAAAAACTTGCCAGAACAACTACGCGCTTTTATCGCGACAGCGGATCAGGGCGTCAATTATCGGGCGGGGATTTGGCATCATCCCTTACTCGCTCTGCATAAAACCTGCGATTTTCTGGTGGTCGACCGTCAAGGCTCAGGCGTGAACTGCATCGAAGAAGACTTAGATCCATCCTACCTCCTTACCTATCCATAACGCTTTGCAATGGAGTCGATAATGCTCACAATCAGCACGCATGTCCTCGATACCAGTCGTGGTTTACCAGCTGCGAATATCCCCGTTGAACTGGCAGTTTGGCAAGACCACGCTTGGCATTTCTTAGGCTCAAGTTTGACCGATCCCGATGGACGCATTCGCTATTGGGGCGAACAAGCTTTTGCAGTCGTTGGCCGCTATCGTCTGACCTTTCATTTAGCGGATTATTTCAAGGCACAGGAGC
>CAYJTU010000200.1:0-6565 GCA_964373105.1 uncultured Moraxellaceae bacterium
TGTCAAAGGGGCGTCTTGGCGAGCGCCTGAAGGCCCAACCAGTAACATCAAAAATCGACTCAACGAACCGGTTGTACTCGTCACCCAAGCCGATGCCGATGCCTATGCAGCATGGCTGGGTCATGAGCTACCCACCGAACTGGAGTGGGAATACGCCGCTAAAGCCAATGTCGAAGACGATGATGACTTTGCGCATGCCGCATCTGCACATACCCATCACGGTATGCACCATCAGCCCGAAGATACAGAAGGAAACCCCACCGCAAATTTCTGGCAAGGAGACTTCCCTTTGCAGAATGAAAGCAAAGATCACTTTGCAGGACGTGCGCCCGTTGGTTGTTTTAAACCCAATCCTTGGGGCTTATATGACATGATTGGGAATGTCTGGGAATGGACACGTGATGCCTATCGTGGTGGACATCAACCGCATGGTAATGGCGATCCACTCGCAAGTTTAAAAGCAGATCATGCATCCCTTTTCCCAGAAGCCAAAATGGTAGTGAAAGGCGGTTCTTATCTGTGTGCAGCGAACTATTGCTCTCGCTATCGTGCCAGTGCAAGGCAACCTCAAGAGGCCAATTTAGGTACGGGTCATGTCGGATTTAGAACGGTATGGCATGAACCATAATCATGGTAGCGAAAGAAGTCTGAATAAATAAAAAGCTTGGCAATCATTTGATTGCCAAGCTTTTTCATGTGAGGCCTTAAACAGCTTTGGCAACCACACGCTCAGGTAAGGTACGCCATGTATAGAGCCAGATGAGCGCACCCAGACCCATCGCAATAGGAACCAATTGAATAGCACTTTGCAGCCCAATATAATCAGAAGCCAAACCGACAATCGTTGGGCTGATGGCATCACCCAATAAGTGAATCAACAGGATCGTAAAGGCAAAAGCGCGTACGCGGAGTGCACTCGGTACGCAATTGGTCAGCATTGCGTTAACTGGACCATTATAAAACCACAAAAAGAACTGCGCTAAAAACAACATCGTCACCGCCCACATCGCGTTTTGCAAGGTCAGTGCAAAAAATCCAAAAATCGTTGCCAGCAGCATAGACCATCCCGATAACGCCATATATGACTGACGGGTCCATGCTTTTAATTTATCAGCAAGTAAACCGCCGATGATCGTTCCAAATAACCCACCCACTACGGCAGATAGACCCACATAGTGCCCGGACTCTTCGATCGACATGCCGCGATGGCGTTGTAAAAAGGTCGGAAACCAATCAGCTAATGCCCCTGCGGCAAAAGTCACCACGGTATAACCTGCAACCACCAGCATATATTCACGATTACGCAGGAGCAAACCGATTGCCTGTGCCCACTTTGGCGGTGTCACATGTGCATCCAGATCAAAGCGCCCACGACCGGGATCCCGAATCCACAATGCCAGGAGTGCCATCGCAACTCCCGGTAGACCACAAATCAGAAAAGCAGCGCGCCAGCCATACATTTGACCGAGCATCCCACCCAAAATAAAGCCCATAGCAGAGCCAACTGGAATGGCAACATAGAAAATCGTTAATATGCGATTACGACGTTCAGGTGGAAAAAAATCACTGAGTAATGCTGGCGCAAGCGTGGCATATGCTGCCTCTCCTACACCCACCAAGGCTCGCGCAAGCATGAACGTCCAAAACCCCGTGGCAAAAGCAGCCATTGCGGTCGCAAGTGACCATAGAGCAACACCTGCTGCGATCAATATCTTGCGCGGAAAACGATCTGCAAGCGCACCAAACATCATGCTCGACAACATATAAACAATCACGAAGCCAGTAATCGGTAAACTGGTCTGGAAATCAGTGAGCTTTAAATCATGCTTGAATAGATCTTTGACCACGCTCGGGACATAGCGATCTAAATAATTCAGCAAATTCATCATCGTCAGAACGAAAATCGCATATCCTGCGCCGCGCGTAGTGCTATTCAACAGCATGGCTAGTCCTTGTTGTCATTTTGGTGAATGGGCAATATGAAAAAACTAAGTTGATATTAATCGAATTTTGTATCCCTGTGGGGCCTATCCTGCGCAAATGCATATCCAGTGTCGAGCCATATATAGAGTCGTTTCACTTACAGCGCATGACGTTTTGGATGGATGGTGATCACTATCTCTATATTGTCATAATTGATCTGTAATATTTCATTATTACTCTAAATAGAAGCTCAGAAACTATGAATCAACCCTCATTTCGCTCATTACCAATTCTACGTTCAATGCCCCCGTTTCCAAAACGTTTTCCTAAAAACGCTCAGAAACAGCACGGACCCAACCTAGAATGCGAAATTGCTGAAGATTCAGAGACCATTCTTGAAATCCAACGTTTTCGCGCTCAAGTCTTTGGCGGCGCATATAACATTTACTTCGATAACGGCATTGATAACGACGAATACGACCAATACAGCATTCACGTGCTCGTCCGCGATACGGCGACCAAAAAAATTATTGCCTGCACACGGGTTATTACTCCGAAAGCCAAAGAGCATTTAGGAAGGTATTATTCTGAATCTGAATTTAACTTAGATGCCTACCTCGCAGACAAGAAGCAAGTGTATGAAATTGGCCGTACCTGCGTAGACGAAGCTTATCGCGGCGGTAAAGCACTAGCTGTACTGTGGATGGGCATGGTGCCACTCATTTTGAATCAATTAAAAGCTGAATATTTGATTGGCACGGTCAGTGTCAACCTGACCTCATCGCATAAGAAAATCATCGCCACTGAAGGTTATTTGCACAAGAAAGCCAAGCTCAAAGACTTTACCAGCCGCGTTCCTTTTGATTTAGAGCACTATCTAACCAAAGAAGATGATTTTTTCAGCTTCGCGAAACATAGCGAATTGAAATATCAAAAGAAAGATGTACCTTCTCTGTTCAAAAAATACCGCCGTGTTGGAGCAGCCTTCTCTAAAGAGGGTTACTTTGATGCTGACTTTAATTGCGTGGACTACTTTGTCTCCATCAAGGTCAACAAGCGTTTACTGTTTAAGCTCAGCGTGGTTTGTAAAATCATTGAGATGAAAAAGAAAAAGTCTTAAAGCATCAACAAAAAGACGAATCGCTTGCCTAGGTTGTATATCCACCTAGGCAAGCTACAATGATATGACTTAGTACCTATTCCAACTTTCCAACTTTGTATATCACCAATTCTAACTATCTTTATTGAGAAAAAACGTTTTTCATATAAGTTCGAAACTGTTACATTTGCACATTATTTTTTGACCTACGAGCCAATTTAGCCAGCCATGTATGTCTATACTGAATTTGACCAAGCTTTGGTCGACGAACGCGTCGCACAATTCCGCGACCAAACCCAGCGCTACCTGTCGGGGACTTTAACTGAGGATGAGTTTCGCCCTCTACGTTTGCAAAACGGCCTCTATGTCCAACGTTATGCGCCAATGCTCCGTATCGCGGTTCCTTATGGCGTGCTAAACAGCAAACAAATTCGTAAAATTGCATCTATTAGCCAGACCTACGACCGTGGCTATGCGCACATTTCAACCCGCCAAAACATTCAGTTGAATTGGCCTGCGCTTGAAAATGTACCAGACATACTCGCAGAACTTGCAACCGTGCAAATGCATGCGATTCAAACCAGTGGCAACTGTATCCGCAATACCACGACTGACCAGTTCGCTGGACGGATTCAAGGTGAAGTTGCCGATCCGCGTCCAACCTGTGAAATCATTCGTCAGTGGTCAACCTTCCACCCTGAATTTGCATTTCTCCCGCGTAAATTCAAGATTGCTGTCAGCGCACTGAGCGAAGTTGATCGTGCAGCGACTGCATTTCATGACATTGGCGTGTATTTGGTTAAAAAAACTGACGTGGTTCAGCGTATTGCCGACTATAAAGCACGTGTAGAAACCGCCAAACAAACGCTCGCCTCTGGCAGTACTGATCTGGATCAAGAAGAGCAGCAAGCACAGTATAATGCCGTGATTAACTCATTTCTAAACACAGATCTGGTTGAGCAAGCCTTGAATGATGAGCCCTCAGAATGGGGATATCAAATCATGGTCGGAGGCGGTCTTGGCCGTACGCCAATCATTGGCTCAATTATTCGCGAGTTCTTACCTCGCGAAGATCTGATTGCTTATTTAGAAGCGGTGCTACGCGTCTATAATCTACACGGACGCCGTGATAACAAATACAAAGCGCGGATTAAGATCCTCGTGAAAGCACTGACACCAGCTGTATTTGCAGGCAAAGCTGAAGCTGAATTTAATCAAATTCGTGCTGAGCTGAAAGTGCCAAGTGATCTGTATGCACAAATGGAAAAGAATTTTTCATTGCCTGCATACAAAGCATTGCCCGATCTTGATTTCAGCGAAACTTTAAAGGCCAATCCTACCTTCGCCAATTGGTATCGCATCAATACTCACCCCAACAAAACTGCGGGTTATCGCATCGTCAATATCTCGCTAAAACGCGCAGGCATTGCACCAGGTGACGCCACATCAGAAGAGTTGGATGTCATTGCGGACCTCGCTGATAAATACAGCTTTGGTGAGCTACGCTCAACCCATGAGCAAAATATTGTTCTTGCCGATGTTGAGCAATCCAAGCTGTTTGAACTCTGGGAAACGCTGACTCAATATAACCTCGCACGCGCACATATTGGCTTTCTGACCGATATCATTTGCTGCCCGGGCGGTGATTTCTGCTCACTAGCCAATGCGAAATCAATTCCGATCTCGGAAGCGATTAGCCGTCGCTATGAAGATCTTGATACAGTATATGACCTCGGTCATCTCGACTTAAATATTTCTGGTTGTATGAATGCCTGCGGCCATCATCATGTCGGTCATATTGGCATTCTGGGTGTAGATAAGAAAGGCGATGAGTTCTATCAAATCTCCTTAGGCGGTAATGCTGGGCATGATTCAAGTTTGGGTGACATCCTTGGACCCTCGTTTGGTGCAGATGAGGTTGCTGATATTGTCGAAGAAATCCTTAATACCTATCTTGATAATCGCCAAACGCTTGATGATGCCACAGAGCGCTTCATCGACACCTATCGCCGTATTGGCCTAGCCCCATTTAAGGAACGTGTCTATGCCAAATAATCAAAACCCAAGCTTAGTCTTAAACAAAGCGGGCGAGTCGTCATTGGATACCTTTCAACGCATCGCTGAAGATGGCACTCTGCCAGTTGGCGATGTAACACTGACGCTAGCACAGATCGAACGCTTAGGCGAAATCAGCGGCAAGAAAGGATTGCTTCTGACTGAAAAAGATTCACCTGAAACGATAGCACTGCCTTTAGATCAACTGGATCTGATAGAAATTCATTTTCCAGCATTTGCAGATGGTCGTGGCTACTCTTTTGCGACCCTCCTACGTCGCCAAGGTTATAAAGGCGAACTACGCGCCACTGGCGATGTCTTTAAAGATGTATTATTTTTTTTAAAGCGCGTCGGCTTTGACAGCTTTATCTTAAAACAAGGCAAAGACATCAATGAAGCAAAGGGTGGTCTGCAAGACTTTACTGCGGGCTACCAAGCATCGACTGCGGAACCACAAGTGCATTACCAAGCTGGCCGCTAGAATCCTTAATCTCATTGTTAGATCAAAAAACCGCTTTATGCGGTTTTTTTGATTTAGAATCCTTGACCATAAATGCCTGCGGTCGTGCCAAACCGGTCATACGTTCTGGACTGCATCCGCGCTAGACTCCAAGTAGAGTTTTGCATCACAGCGATTCCTTCGCTGATATAAGCCGAATAAATGACTTTAGACCAGAAGTCATCACTCAATCAATGGAATGTTTATGAAAAAAAATCGCCTGCTCTGCGCCATCTTAAGCGCATCCATACTCGTTGCTCTCCCCTTTACGACCTATGCTGCACCTGATGGCGCTAAACCTCTCGGTGCTAATGGACCCAATGTCGATGAGCTCGAAAAGTATTCGGATATCTTCGCGCGTGCAAAGAAGATGATGGATGATCCCAAGACATGGAATAAAATCCCGCCTAAAGTGACCTTATGCGTGTTCTCTCCAGAAGGTGCGAAAGGTAAGGGCTTTGACTTTGCGATGAGCTATCTCAAAGAACTGCCTAAATATACCCGCATCGCTAAAAATATGGGCGTTGATCTCAAAGTGACCATGACATCTCCCATGGACATGCACATCGATATGGCATCGTCGATTGCCAAACGTAAAGCCAGCACAGATGTCAAATTCCGCGTTTACACCAACGAGAAAATTGCCTCTGAAGACTTTAAAGCCGGTCAATGTGATGGCGTCGCCATGAGCAATCTACGCGCCAAAGAATTCAATGGCTTTATAGGTAGTCTTGATGCTTTGGGTGCGATTCCATCCTATAAGCATCTCACCGAAGCCATCCAACTCCTCGCTAAACCTGAAGCTGGCAAATACATGGTCAATCAAGACTATGAAATTGTTTCAATTATACCGATGGGCGCGGCCTATATCATGGTTAACGATCGCAAGATTAACTCTCTGGCCAAAGCTGCGGGTAAGAAAATTGCGGTCCTTGACTTTGATAAGTCACAAGCCAAAATGGTTCAACAAATCGGTGCACAGCCAGATC
>CAYJTU010000201.1:0-3248 GCA_964373105.1 uncultured Moraxellaceae bacterium
CAAGCTTTTAAACAATGAACGATAAAGAGCTTTTTCTTTACCGCGTACAACGGATTAATACTATCCTAACCGCAGACCTTGCACAAGTTTTTGCCCAAGCGGCTCAGCAAATATTTTATATTTTTCATCACTCTCCGTATCCATTCCATCCAAGTAATCCTCAGTCGACAAACTGATGCATGCGACGCCTTGCTGAAATAAATAAATTCCCGCCGAGATTGGGCAGCCATAGATCATCATTTGTGAAAGTCGACAGCATGGATACAAGCGAACATCATCAAAATCGGGGTCGATTACTTTCCTGAGTTGTTGCACAAGTGCATCAAATATTTTTGGCTTTAATTCCATATAGAAAATTGAATAATTAATCGAAAATCCAAGATTAGCAGCAAGTCGATGTACTCGGCGCAGCCTTTTGGGATCACGAATGTCATAACATAATAACCAAGGTATATCGTGCACACCCGCCCCCTTATAAAGATATATTTCACAGCTTAAGGTTAGTCACGTTGATCGACGACTTTGATCCATGACCGGGCTATGCGGCGTAATAAGTACCGCCAGATGAGCATTTGCAACTCGATTTCTTGATAAAAGATTGCCCGCCCCGCTTTGCTCATCAGACAAGTTGCAGTTGTAGGTTTAGAAAAATGATCTACACGTAAAATCTGCTGGTTAAATAAACCAATAACCCATGACTCCGCTCGACCTCGAAGCAATTCAGTTAAATCACACGCCAACGAATCTCGACCATAGCCTGGCTCATGATACACCCCAAGCATTGGGTCAAGACCGACACCATATAAAGCACGCGTCGCTTCTGCATGAAGCAATGTATAAGTCAGCGATAGCGCTACATTCACCGCGTCTTTAGGCGGACGTCGATTGCGTCCCACAAAGCCAGTCCAATCAGGAAGGCAATCTCCCAAACCCGCAAAAAACAATCGCGCGGCGGCACCCTCGACACCCCTTAATTGATCAATGCTCCGTTTAGCATCAAGCTGACTGACCATGTGCAGCAGATCCTTAGCGGCACGGTTTAAGCGAAACGCAGCAGCAAAATGACGCTTGGCCAGTTGGCTCAGTAACTTGGCTTGATCCAATAGTCTTTGTTTTACGATTTTATTGGCAGCATCCGTTCGCAGCATCGTACTCATGCAAAAACAATATTGCGCCATTCGTCGACCCGCATGCCCATGACGCTGAGGTAGGGAGTAAACAGCTGAGTCACTCTGATTGGGGTTCAAGATAACCAGTGCGATGCCCTCACTGGAAAGCATTTGCAAAACCTTGCTACTCAACTGTGTGCATGCGGAAATAACAACGCTCTGCAACTGCACCAGAGGGATCGAGAGCGGCCTTTCAATATCTACCAACCTGACCAGCAATCGCTCACCGTCAATTGCTAATTCAGTACCTCGCCTATCGATGTATAGCGTCTGCAAGGTTGCCATATCTTTCCCCTCCAGACTAACCCTAGCCGATATATAGAAAGTTTTCGTGAGCAGCGGGTTGAGCTTGCCCAAAGAGCTGTACATCGGTTGGATGTGGGATACGAGCTAACGCCACACGATCCTCTTTCGGGTCGATCAAATCTTGTAATTGATCTAATAGTTGGGTACGACCGACTGCATCAAGCCAACATTCAAATAACGAGTATTGCCCATGTACACCATATGCGCGCAATAAATAGAAAAGTTGTCGCCGACGATAATCATCCGCAACATCATACATCCCTGCATATAAAAGCCTTGAAGATCCCATGATTTAGCTCAGCTATTTTCATGGATTAACGGTATCAAACTTATCGAGCAACCGGCTGAGATCATAAGCTTGTGAATATCCAATATTCCTGATGAGCACTCACATAATGCGCACACTTTAAAACAAGAGAGCATCTATGACACGCTACTTCATTACTCGCCATCCTGGCGCACTCGAATGGGCAACCGACAAAGGTCTGTACTTCGACCAGCACCTGACCCATGTCAGTGATGTGAGCTTGTTTGAACACGACGATATCGTTGCAGGGACTTTGCCTGTAAATCTTGTGGCGGAACTATGTGCTCTCGGGGTGCATTACTACCATCTGGCGCTGGAACTTCCAGAATCTCTGCGCGGCATAGAACTCACCGCCGAGCAGTTGGTGAGCTGTAATGCATCACTGAAGCAATATGTGGTCTTGGAGTGGGATCTGATTTAGTGTTGTTCGATGACCCCAACTCGAATTTACAGCTATTTTTTATCAAAAAAAATGTATTCGATATTTAACTCATTGTTTATATCGAACCATCAACATACAATCTATTACTAAACTACCAAGATTTTTAAACAGAGAATAAATATGCTTTTAGCTGCTCTAAATTTTATTCAAACATATTGGCTACTTCCTGCAACAGTTTTTCTCATCATCTTATGGCTGCTTTATCGATTTATATTCCAGTACCACAAACAAGCCAAAAATCTTGTCAAAGATTTAGATATCGCAATTCTAAAAATCAATGCGCTGAAGCAAGAAGACAATAAACGAATAGACAAACAAAAACTTGAAGAACATTTTAGCAAATCTCGTTTTGTTCACTCATGGCATATGTACAGTAGCACGCTACATGACCAGTATGAAAAGCACGAGGGTGAAGATATAGTCCAATACTCACGCGCCACGGTCTCCAGTGATTATTTCTTTAACCAGTCGCTCATAGTCGACACTCCCCTTAAAGTTGAGTACTTTAAACATCTCCCAAGCATCATGACGGGGATTGGGATTATTGGCACATTTGCGGGCTTACTTATGGGCCTGCTTCAATTTGACCCCGCTGGAGACCCTGCACAAGTACAAAATAGCCTTGATCGCCTACTCCATGGTGTTAGTGAAGCATTTGTTGCATCTGGATTTGCGATCTTTGTCGCGATGTACGTCACTTCAAAAGAAAAGTCATGGTTACGGACTTGCTACGCAAAGTTAGAAGAGCTTACAACCGCAATAGATAATCTCTTTGAAGCGGATGCTGTGGGTGAGGAGTATCTTGCCAAACTCATTAAATCCTCTGAAGACAATGCGACTCAAACCAAGCAACTGAAAGACAGCCTAGTCACTGACCTCAAAGAGATGATGGCAAACTTGGTTGCAGAAAATCAAAGAAGCCAGCAAGAGCTAGCCCAAAAATTATCGCAGGCCTATCAAGAAAGTGGCGCGGATATGGCAGCAAAAATAGGCCAATCCATCACTGACAGTCTTCAAGCTCCCC
>CAYJTU010000201.1:3258-6477 GCA_964373105.1 uncultured Moraxellaceae bacterium
CGCTCTTCCGATCTCGATAAAATTGCCAACAGTGTCAATCAAGTCAGTGGTGATCAAGGTGCTGCTGTACAAAGCTTACTGAACGATGTTTTGGTAGCCTTTATGAATCGCCTTGAGTCGACCTTTGGCAATCAAATGTCAGGCATGAGCGAGATGATGGCGCAGTCGGTAAGTGCAATGCAAGACATGCAAATTGGCTTTAGAAGCCTGATCGAGGACATGAAGCAAGCCGATGAATCCTCATCTAAAGCTATAGAGCAACAGATGATCAGCATGCTCAACACCATCCAGGAAAAACAACAAGAAATGAGTGGCTCAATGACTCAAATGATTGAGACCATCCGTGAAAGCGTCGTTCAAATTGGCGATACGGGTGCGGATGCTGCCAAGAAAATGAATAATCAGGCTAGTGAAATGTTGGTCAGTATGAATGGTGCGATAACCGACATGTTGACAGGTATTACTCAGCAAAGAATCGAGCAAGATCAAGTCGTGGCAACCAATCAAGAAGTGCTGAACAACAAAACAAACGGGCTGATTGATAATTTAGCTGAGCAAATTAATCTCCTGCTGCAAGAGAGCCAGACTGCTATTTACACGACTCGTCAAAACATAGACAAGCTGACCCAAGTGACGACAAGCAGCATCCAAGGCATGAATGACGGTGCTGAAAAAATGCGCCTCGCGGCTGAACGCTTTACCACTGCGGGTCAATCACTGAGTAGCGTAACTGAGGGCAGTACTGCGCTACTGAGCCAAGTAAATACACTTTCTTTGAATATGGTCAATACGACAACTCAGCTTAAAGAGCTCGTGAATGACTACCAACAATCACGTGATGCAGTGAGTAAGTCAATTCAACTGCTGGAAGGCTTGATCGAGACCGCAAAACGTGAATCCGGTATGAGTAGTCAAATGTTGAATGACATGCAGATCATGACCAAAACCCTCACCGAAGTCCGCAATGAAATGCAGCAATATCTCACTCAGGTCAATGATGTCCTCGTGAAAAGCTTTGATAACTTCGGGGTCGCTGTTGAAACCAGTTTAAGTCGATCTTTAGGTGCTTATGATAATACGCTTGATCTAGCGGTGAAACGCTTAGCGGGTGGCATAGAGGGTCTGAGTAATGTTGCTGAAGAAATTTCAGAAATCACTCATCGTAAACATCCTTAATCGGTTATAGGTCAATTATGCTAGGTAATCGCTATAACCGTGCTCCACGCAATAAAGATGAAGGTGAAAAACCCTTTTGGATTTCCTTCGCCGATCTGATGACTGCTCTCATGACACTCTTCTTAGTTGTCATGGCAATTTCCCTGATGGTCGTCACTAAAAAAATTAACGAAGCGACTCAAGCTGAGAATGAACGTAAAGCCGATATTTTGGATATTTGCAGTACGATTAAAAAGGAGGCTAGCTTACGTTCTCAAATTGTCGAGGTCGATTGTAAGGACAATCGCATTAATTTTGGTGAAGCTGGTCGCTTTGGACATAATGACTTTAGACTCAACCTGACAGGATCCTCAGCACTGCAGACTTTAGTTCCTATAATCCTCACTGCAGCAAATACATCAAAAGGCCAGAAATGGTTCAAACAAGTTGTGATTGAAGGCTTTACTGATACGGATGGGGCGTATTTATATAATCTACACCTCAGCCTGCAGCGATCAGAGTGGGTGATGTGTACCCTGTTGGATCCTAAATTCTCCAGTGCAGAGAAACTTAATATTGAACAACAGCAGTTGGTGAAACAGCTCTTCTTGGCGGGAGGCGTTGCATTTAATGGCGCTAAATCCAGTAAGGAGGCCTCCCGGCGGGTTGAACTTAGATTGCAATTTTATGGATTGAAGGAAAAAGAAACCGCTCAGCCACAGCCCCAATTTGTCGGCTCTCCCGCAGAATTTTGTCAGTTGAGCTAAAATGAGTATTCTAGACTTAGAAAAAAGGATGAATCAGAGTCTTGATCGTATTAGGAGTCGAGGCGAACTTGCACTCGATTTGCCACAGCCTATTCGACTTCAAGCTCAATTAGTTAGAATTACTCAAAAATTTAGGATTCTAGAAGAAAATAAACCTTCTACTGACCAGATATTAGTTGCCATAGAAAAATTAGAAGAGAAAGGTTCAGATCAACTTACTCGGCGAGACTGGAAGAATATTGCATGGGGATTGAGCTTAAAATTCGACCATCGTCCGCAAAAATTAATCTTTCTAAATTCTAGTCGACAAGCCATTCAGCATTTTAAGCAAATGCCAGACATGGGCACGAGTACCTATCTTGCATTACTGTTTAGCTACTTTACGCTTGAGCAATCGGAAATTGACACCACCCCATATTATTGGATGGCGTTAAGAGGTGTTCTCTTTGAGATTTTTCCTGTCCTGTACAAAAAAGTTAAACATCCAAGTGAATGGATGCAGATTTTGCAACAATACCCAGAACTGCTTGAAACTAATGCAACATTGCGAATATCTCAAGAGCTTCTACAGAGTTCTGACGATAGCCAAATTTCAGATTTAACTGAAAAACTCAGAATCCCATCAAATGGTTGGTTTTGGAACAGACTAATCAATGACCTAGTGCAATCGATATTCCAAATGAGCGATCAATCATTCTCGAACAATATAGACCGTTTGCTAGCGCTTGGCGCTAAGCATCAAATTTATACCAATACAATATTAGCAAACATTCTTGATCGCTATGCAGAATCAAAATTGAGAGATCAAGTACATGATGGACTCAAAACAATTTCACTAGATATTTGGGGAAATCCGCAGTTTCAATCAGCCTCAGGATGGATTAACGTAAAACCTGATACAAGAAAAATGGTTAGTCAATGGTTTATTCGTGCTGACCTTGAAGCCTTTTTTAATCTATTTACAATGAATGCGGATCAAAGACGTTTCCGATATTGGATGAGATTTATCAAACAAATCTCATCGTCATCATTAATTCTTGGTCCAAATTCGTTAAATTCTAAGATGCCAGATCGAGTCGACTTCCTTAAAAAAAATAAAGGCAGGATTTATCAATTAGCAGGCTCGACTTCCAATAAAAACTCATTCATGCTCCAAATTGGCAATATTTTTATTGTTGAATTTTCTGAAACAGGGAATGCCACATACTTTTATCGAAATAACCCCATTCTAGAAAGAAAATTCACTTTTAATAATATACATATTACCAGATCGGAAGGCACACGTCTGAACTCCAGT
>CAYJTU010000202.1:0-4188 GCA_964373105.1 uncultured Moraxellaceae bacterium
ATACGACCAGCTCTCTTTTTGGCATGAGGTCATGAAGCTTAAAAAATTGTTTTAAACATCAACGCTCCATCGATCAGAATGTGGTTTAATTCTCGATCTAACAAATTTCTTTTTTGAATGACTTGCTACCTCCTCCGATGTACAGTCTTTATAAAATCTTAACCTTTGATCAGAACTCCCCCTATGCTAAAACTCTCTCAACTCAACAAAAATATCGTGCTTGGCTTCGGTTTTTTGATGATCTTTTTTGCGATTAATTACAGCTTATGGCTGATGACGGGCAATCGACATCAGCCCGATGCCTTGCATCCCTATTATCTAAAGATCAACGGGACGTTTTATTATATTTCAGGCTTGAGCCGGGTAACGCTTGCCGTGCTACTCACCCTCCCAGTCCTCTCATTCCTGTTTTATATCGTGAAAAGTGGAATGGATTATTTCAAAATGGGGCATCCTCATGAATAAGCATCGACTTGCCAGCCTTCTCATCGCAGCTTTGTCTTCTACGCAAGTGAGCGCTGCTGATATGTGGAAGGGTGACCAGCATGGCTGTAAGCAACTGAATATTGCCCCAGATTACAGAGTGACGTGGAGTGGACAGTGTATCGATGGCTATGCGCAAGGCCGCGGCATAGCGGAATGGTACCGTGATCAGAAACTGATGATGACGATGACGGGCGAATTCACCAAGGGCCGAATGATGGGTCAAGGCAGTGCCCAGCGCCAGGAATACAAAGTGTCATCTCGCTATGAAGGGCAATTTTCAAATAGCTTACCGAATGGCTTTGGGACGCTAACTGATTCAAAAGGCCGCCAGTTCAAAGGGGTTTTTAAAGACGATGTCATCCTGACGGGAGAAAAACGGATTCCCAATGACATGACCTATCGCGGTAGCTTCCAGAATGGAAAAGAGCATGGAAAAGGTGTGGTCACTGGGGCCGACGGCTCGCATTATGAAGGCGACTTTGAGCAGGGAGAACCGAGCGGAAAAGGCAAATTTACTTGGGCCAATGGCGACCAATATGAAGGCGACTATCGCGATGGCTTGGCGAATGGGAAAGGTGTCTTTATTTGGAAAAAAAATGGCGATCGATATGAAGGAGATTTTGTTCATGAACGCCCGACAGGCATAGGGACTCTAACGGATAAGGATGGCAACTACTATACGGGTGACTTCATTGATGGCGTGTTGACGGGCAAAGGTCACTATAAGCTTGTGAATGGTAATGCCTATGACGGTGACTTCATCAATAACAAAATGTGGGGAACAGGACATTTAATACTTGCGCGAGGGGATCACTATGCTGGTGACTTCGTAGACAATATGAAGTCTGGCAAGGGCATCTATACATGGAAAGATGGCAATCGCTATGTAGGCGATTTCATAAAAGATAAAATGACAGGCAAAGGGACACTGAATTTTGCTAATGGCGATATCTATATCGGTGATTTCATTGATGGTAAACCCGATGGCAAAGGTATCCTCACGTGGGTTCGTGGTCAACGGTATGAAGGGGATTTTGTCAAAGGCATACGCACAGGCAAAGGAATCTTCACATGGCCCAATGCTGGGCGCTATGAAGGAGATTTTATAGACGGGGAGCAAACTGGAAAAGGCTTCAGAACCTACATTAGTGGAGACT
The DNA here is from genome assembly GCA_964373105.1 of uncultured Moraxellaceae bacterium. Lineage (GTDB taxonomy): Bacteria > Pseudomonadota > Gammaproteobacteria > Pseudomonadales > Moraxellaceae > Aquirhabdus. The sequence goes on from CAYJTU010000202.1 coordinate 1,644, forward strand.
CATATATCGGGGATTTTGTCCAAGGCGATCCCCAAGGCTACGGCACAGGTACGAAGCGTAATGGTGAGATTAACGCCGGTTATTTTTCTCAAGGTACCTATCTCGGTAAAACCAGGCCCGCGACCACTTCAACGCCCTAGATGCGTCTAACAGGGGCACCCACTTAAATGCCTTCACCCATTGCGATCTTCCGTTGCATGCGAATAGCCGCGATGCCGAGCATACATCTCGCGTACCCACGATGCGCTCGGATGATCGCTCCAAGATTGCCACCAGCGCTCTACCCCCTGCGGCTGAGGCGACGGAAACATGACATGCTCCCCCAAAGGCACAGTCGAAAACAGCACAACAGCCCCGGTCAAATCAGCCACGCTGAACTGATCACCGACCAAATATCCTTGTGGCCCCTGATGCTTGGCGATAAAGTCCAGCGCTTCTTGGGTGCGGCGGTATCCTTCCTCTGCCCCGTGCTTGGTGATCTTCATGTCGAGGTTCATGATGGCACGCGTCACGGGGAATGCTGCGCGGTACAGCGTTCGCGTACGCTCAGGAAAGCCTTGGGAAAACAAATCGGCAGCGTATTGGGTTTCGGGCAGTAAGCCATGAAAAAAAGCCCGACGGATACATGCGCCCCTCGCATCGAACCACGCTTGCAGTTCGATGGCTCGGCGCTTTAATTCGGGATCTGCGGGGTACAGGGCGGGCTGTGGGTAATGCGTTTCCAAATAATCAATGATTGCATCTGAGCCTTTGACCCACGTCTGGCCATGGCGCAGCACGGGGACTTTCTTCTGACCCGTGAGCAGCAGCATCTGCGCCGCATGAGGTCCTGGCAGTAGGGTATGACGGATATGTGCCAAGCCCTTGTAATCCAGCGCCCAACGTACCTTCTCTGGATACATCGACATGCGGAACTGCCATATTTCCAAGGGGGAACTAACGTCCTGATTGCCCTGCATGGTGGGTCACTCCACTTCTTTTTATGTGGTTGATCGTAGATTATTCAATCGTGCTGATCAACACATTCTTAGAATCGGCATAAGCGATACCCCCATAAGCCCTTCACTCCCCGGCCATCGAACACTCAAAGCTACTCGGGTCAAGTGCGCAGCGCACTTTTTTGAGCAGTGCCAACATTTTAGCGTCATAAAAACCTTGTTTGGTCAAACTGATACGGGCTTCGCGCATCAGTTTGGTGTAGCCGAGCTTATCGTTGGCTGAAAGTTCTTCCCAATATTTCGGGTCGATGCTCTTCTCAATTTTGTTGGTCGTGTCAAAGGTGCGGCCAATCAAGCCCACCACCCAAGTCCGACTTTTTTGACCATAGCCATCAGGGAATTTGTTTTGGTGAATGAGGATGTTGTAGGTGACATGCACCAAGGGAAAGCGAAAAATAGCGCCCTTGGTCCCAAGCCCCTTGGCAAGTTCTAACGGTTTAAAGCCCATAGCGGGCATACCGATTGCATCAACCTGTCCGTTATTAAACTTACCGCCGATATTCATGATGTCGCTGGCGACGGGCTGTGCGCCGATTTTTTCAACCATCATGGCTTCGGCTTTGTCATAGTCATAGACCCCAAACTTGATCCCCTGTGCTTTGAGCAAGGAGTTAATTTTGCGGTCGCGGATCATGATATATGCGGGGCCATAGGAGGTGACGCCAGCAATTTCATAGCCCTTATAGACCATGTCGGGGGCCAGTTTAGGATTGGCGACGAGGGTGAGGATGGTTTTTGCGGCGGTGTTGTTGGGCACACTGCCGATGGAATCGATTGAGGCGACGAAACTGTTAAACGGATGGATGCGTAATCCCGTCATGGCGACCGCATCGCACTGCTTGGCTTTGAAGTCTTCCAAGGCGAGACGTTCATCTGGATAAGGTTTCAATGTGATGTTGGCACCCCATTGCTTGGCGGCAAGGGCATAGTCTTTCATCAGCGCATAGCTATCGCCTTGTGCGCCGAGCAGATCAAATACACATAGGGTTTGTGCCTGTACTGAAGTTGCGGCAATAACGGTTGTTACAGCAAAAATTATTTTTGCTTTCATGGTGCATATCCCTACTTTTATGATTTTTATCGTTGTTTTGACACTGTGTGTCTCCCCCTTCGAGTTCCATTTGAAAGGGGATGGTTTCTACTGCATGTCGCCGTTGATTGCGCGATGCAGCGCTGGGATATTATCCAATTTTGGGTGAGGATGCATGCAATTTATACAATATCTTGATGAATTTGCGGGTTATTCGTCGGAAAAGTCAGGATTTAGTGATTCGGCATGGGTGGATCGTCCTTTGCACGGCCATCGTGCGCGCTTTATTTTCGTGTTTGCGGATTGTATCGTTGATATAGGTGTGTAATTCTAGGCACTTAGCACGAAATCCCTTTAAAGCCCCTCTCCTTGACGTCTGGATACTGATCACGATGAATCACCACAGCCCTAAACGCGCGCTATTACTGACCCTACTCGTCGCAAGCTTAGGCGGATGCGCAGGTTCAGCCGTTCAATCTGACCAACCCCCACGCACAGAAAATGACGACGTGGTGAT
>CAYJTU010000202.1:4198-6454 GCA_964373105.1 uncultured Moraxellaceae bacterium
CGTTGCCGATTAAAGGGGCTGCTGAGGGCAGCGCGCAAACCGTGAGTTTGAAACGGGATGCGGTCGCCAAGAAAGGCATCCTACAGGTCATGTACGGGGTATGCGCTGACTTCAATGGTTTTTTACCGGACCATAATCTGACGTTTAGCGATGCGGATCAGGGACTGAACTCCATACCGACGTATAGCTATCAAGCCGCCACCAAGAAGTCTCCTGCACTGCTGGTCGATGTGCAAAATAGTAAGTTCTACAGCTTGGATAAAGACTGGTGCAAACAGATCAGACGCGATAAAAAGAAGGGGCTGTAAGGGGCATCGATGAGATGTAGAAATTTGGTATAACAAAAATAACCCTCAGCAGGCGGAGATGGCGGATGCCATCATCCAATCTTTAGCGCGCAAATAAAACACGGCGAATAAATATAGAATGAATCATTCTAAATCAACGCCCAAAACCCTCACCACCAATCTCCACAATCCCTTCACAGCTACTTCCCCCCGATTTCATACATATTATTTATATTATTCAATAGATTGATATCTAAAATTCATCTGCACGCATGGCCAGCCTTCGAGGTTTCGCTTTTATGAAATTGAATAAAACAATGTCAGTGATCGGTGGCACGCTTCTGTCGTCCATGATTATTTTTTTAATTTATCTCTTTGTCTATTTCTGGGTATTGCCCAGAGTGCTGATTTATCTGCCCCTAGAATACGCAGAACGTTTTATCCGATACGAAATATCCAGTGCCATCAATGATAGAGAAGCATTTCCGCGTGAAATACTCACGGCATTGCTCAAAGATCCTGAGCTCGCCACGCCCGTACTTTATGAATCCATCACACATATGCTGGTGTATGCCGAAGATGGTGAAATCAAAGATACGGTGAAATTAATCAAACTCATCAACAAACCCGATTTATATTGCGCCATTATTCCTGACTATAGCCGCCCTGCTGATAACAACTTCATGACCAATTATGCAGGGACTATGATTGCAGAGACCATCGATAGCCCTGATTTATGTCCGCAGTCACGGACATCAAATCACTGTGCTCAGAAATCTGCAAAAGAAACCTATGTTAATACGATCCTAAAAAGATGAGCATTCATCTCATTCTGCGCAAACTGATCCGAATCTTGTTGATCGTTCTCCTCGTATTGATCACGCTGGTTGCAGCGTTGGGCGTGATTGAGATCATTGCAGATGTGCTTTTTGATCATACAGCTTCGATCGATGCGTGTCTGGATTCAAGAGGAAGATGGGATCAAGTCCATGAAATTTGCGAAGGAAGGCGTTCTATAAACTATGGACAGAAATGGCTATTCAACACACCTATAAATATTCCAAATCACCGCCCAAACCGTGCTATCAAAAAATCAATCATATACCGCAGCTTCGCTGTGGGTCGTCGATCTTGTGCGTAGATGAGAGACACGGGCGACGGGATATAGGACCAGTCTGGAAGGACCCGGACTAAGCGACCTGCATTCAAATCATCAATCAAAAGGGTTTCAGGTTGCAGCACGATACCGACAGCGCCGATCGCCGCAATGCGCAAGGCATCGCCTTGATTGGCCATAAATCTGCCCTGTACGGGGACTTTAAAACGCTCACCCTCGGGTCCTTGCAAATGCCAAGAATCATGATGCTGCCAATACGACAGGCCTAAGCAGGAATGATGCTGCAAATCCTCAGGATGCGTCGGCTGCCCATGCCGTGCGATATAAGCTGGTGACGCAGCCAGCACGCGCAGGTAAGAGCACAAAGGTCGCGCGACCAGAGTGGGATCATCGACCTTGCCGATATAAACCCCTAACTCGTACCCCTCATGAATCAAATCAGGTTTGCCATTGCTCAGTGTCAGATCAACAGTAACGTCAGGATACAAGGCCATAAATTCGGTGAGTACCGGCACGAGGCTGTGGCTGCCGAAGCTCACTGGTGCCACGATACGCAGCTTGCCTCTGGGAGTGGCTTGTAGCTCTGAAGCACTCGACTCCGCCAAAGCAACTTCGGCCAAGACTTGTTTACAGCGCTCGTAATACAGCGTGCCGACCTCGGTCAGATGTTGACGCCGTGTGGTGCGATGCAGTAAGCGCGCACCTAAGCGCTCCTCTGCGGTACGTATATGCTTGGCGACCATGGTGGCAGAAACCTGCGCCACGTCTGCGGCAGCAGTGAAACTACCCAGCTCAACAACGCGTACAAACATCGCCATATTGGCCAGTTTATCCATCATTCCAAACATGAAG
>CAYJTU010000203.1:0-6361 GCA_964373105.1 uncultured Moraxellaceae bacterium
AGCACCTGCCTCCTAAGCGGAAGACGTGGGTTCGAGTCCCGCAGAGCGTACCATTTATCGCTGGTATCATTATCTTTCAGCGTTATTTGGCGCAATCAATCATAGGTGTCTATTTTTTGCGACGTGTTTTTTAATCCTGAAAATCAGTTGCAACATACGCGCATAAAGTGGTTTTATAGATGTTTTTTATGAAACTAATACGGGCTTAAGGTTTACGAACAACTCGCGCAAGAATCTCTATAGACTCTATTTCCGCTGTTTTTACCAAACCTATAAAGGCAACATGGAAGGTTCTACCCGGCCTGCGTGACAAAGAGACTCCTTTTACACCATAATCTTTTTGATTTTCATCCATGACATACCATCTAATATGTGGGAACTCACGAATACCATAAAGCCCTTTGACCAGAGACTCAACCGTCTTACAAATTTTGGTTTCGAAGTTATGATCATTGAGTGAAAAAAAGATAATCACACAGTCCGTATCCCCGCCTAAAACAAAAGAAAAGGTTTTATAAGTTAAATCCATGATAAAAAAACTTTGATCTTGACCTAGTGCAAGCTAGAAAGAGAAATTGTTATGCCTTCCCATCGAAAATCGATTTAAAGCCCCCACTTTATGCAACATTTCCTGTTTTTTTCATAATTCTTACTTTATAAATCATTAAAATATTAAGTATTTAGTCATCCTCCTCATAATCAACTGAATATGTAACCTGTAAATACAGCAGTCATTCACAAGAATATCTACAAAAACGCCTTTTAATCGTCATAAGACCGCGTCGTCTGGGCACATATTAGCAAATTAAGATAACCAGTTCACACTTTAATTGAATTATTTATTTTTCCCAGCTTCGTTCTATGGAAGAGTGCTCATGGCGTTCAGATCTAAAAATCATAAATCCTCTTTTATTCGTATCCGATTGCACCTAACATAGTCACCTGAATATAAATGCTCTATTGATATCGTTTTTTTGAAGGATTGTTCTATGCGTGCCAGTCAGTTTTTTCTCTCCACATTGCGCGATACGCCAAGTGATGCAGAGGTTATTAGCCATCAACTGATGCTCCGCGCTGGTTTGATACGTAGACTTGCATCTGGCCTTTATACATGGATGCCCATTGGCCTACGCGTATTGCAAAAAGTTGAAAATATCGTCCGTGAAGAAATGAATGCCAGTCATGCGCTTGAGCTTAAAATGCCTGTGACTCAGCCTGCTGAATTGTGGCAAGAATCAGGTCGCTATCAGGCCTATGGCCCAGAGCTGTTACGCTTTAAAGATCGTCATGACCGCCCATTTGTACTCGGGCCTACCCATGAGGAAGTCATCACAGATATTGCGCGTGATACGCTGAAAAGCTATAAACAATTGCCCGTAAACTTCTATCAGATTCAAACTAAATTTCGTGACGAGATCCGTCCGCGCTTTGGTGTCATGCGCTCACGTGAGTTTTTGATGAAGGATGCATACTCTTTTCACACCACCCGCGAATCGCTGGCTGAAACCTACCAAGTGATGTATGACACCTATAGCCGTATTTTTACGCGTTTAGGTCTGAACTTTCGTGCGGTACAAGCAGATACTGGTTCTATCGGTGGCTTTGCATCCCATGAATTCCATGTGCTTGCAGACAGTGGAGAAGATGATATCGTCTTCTCGAACGCGTCAAGCTTTGCAGCGAACATCGAAAAAGCGGAAGCCATTAGCATTGTCGAGCGCCCTGCTGCTAGCAAGGCTTTTGCATTGGTTGACACACCCAATCAAAAGACCATCGAAGAAGTTAGCCAATTCCTCAATGTTGCCACAAATACTACGGTAAAGACTTTAATCGTGCATGGTTTAGCAGATGAGACGGGTAAACATACTCTGGTTGCTCTCGCGCTACGTGGAGACCATACCCTGAACGATATCAAAGCCGAAAAAATCGATGCTGTCGCTAGTCCCCTCACGTTTGCCAGTGACGAAGAAATCGCTGCGTTAGGCTTAACAATTGGTTATATTGGCGTGCATGCTTTACCGATTCCTCTCTATGTTGACCGTGCTGCTGCTGCCTTAGCCGACTTTGTCGCAGGTGCAAACGCCGCAGAACAGCATGCAACAGGTGTCAATTGGGACCGTGATGCTCAAATCACCGCTATTGTTGATATCCGTAATGTGGTTGAGGGTGACCCTTCCCCTGATGGCCAAGGGACGCTTACAATCAAGCGTGGGATTGAAGTGGGCCATATCTTTCAACTCGGTCAAAAATACTCTGAAGCGCTGAACTGTAAAGTTCTGGGAGAAGATGGCAAACCGTTGGTGGTGACGATGGGTTGCTATGGGATTGGGGTGACACGCGTCGTTGCTGCAGCCATTGAGCAGAATTACGATGCCAACGGTATTTTATGGCCACAAGCCATTGCACCCTTTACGGTGGCGATTGTCGCGATGAATCCGGCAAAATCTCCACGCGCTGTTGCAGCGAGTGAAGAACTCTATAGTGAGCTACAAGCACAAGGCTTTGATGTACTACTGGACGATCGTAATGAGCGCCCCGGTGTTAAATTTGCAGACTTGGAACTGATCGGGATCCCTCATCGAATTGTCATCGGTGAGCGCGGCCTTGATGCCGGAACTTTTGAATATCGTGGTCGCCGTGATAGCGAAGCACGTGAATTGAATAAAGATGAATTATTAGCCGTTTTAAAAGGCTGATTGAAGAAATGCGAGGTGAGCAAAGACTTGCCTCGCATTATTATTTAAATCAGATGAATTTATCCTGACCTTAACCATCAAAGTCTCTTCATCAAACTCGAAGGATCAAAGAATAAGTGCCTCTAACTGCGCACGATACTGATCAGGAATACGATCTGACTTTTGTGTATCAAAATCAAAATAGACTTGTACAGCTTTGCCCTTGGCAACCAAAATCTCACGTTGCCACGCTTCATGGATGACGACAAACGAAGAGTTACCAACGCGTTCAATCCCTGTTTTTAACATCACCTCATGGCCATAATGGGTTTGAGCGACAAAGTCGATCTCGATCCTTGCCAAGATAAGCGTCAGTTTTTTTATATTTAATTCAGGTGTAAAAATCCGGAAAATGGGCTCCCGCGCGGTTTCAAACCATCCGGCAATCACCGTATTATTGATATGACCAAACGCATCCGTTTCGTAGAAGCGTGGCAAAACTGTCATATGAAACATGAAAAATCCTTACGATATATACGAATAGAGACAGCACCTTACTGGATGCCATCGATGACTTTCTCGAAGCTAACCTTTCAAGAAAACAGGAATTAATGAGGTCAACGGCGCACGGATCTCTGTACACTCATTGATGAGTTGATGCGAGGCATCTTCAATTAAAAGCGTCACCTTAGTTCGAAACTTCCGGTGAACGTATTTATTATTATATCGCCAATCTACAGTTTGATCCCGAGCACCTTGAACCAACCATACTGGAAAGCGACTGGCAGGTAATTGCTCCATATAAGGCATCCAGCGACTCAAGGCCAATATCCAGCTCATAGCCATTGCACGGGGTTGTAGTGGATCTTGCAGGCGTACAAAACGTAAAAACTCGGGATTACTGTTATTGCGTCTAAAGCTGCGTGGGATATTGCGCTTTACTTTACGAATCAAGGACAAACCGATCGGATTGTGCCACCACGCACTTTTGGCAGGGCGAACTAAAGGAGACATCAAAAGTAAACGATCAACCATTGGCGGTTGCTTACGTGCACACGCTTTGAGGACGTGATCCATCCAAATGGCACAACCTGTACTCTGCCCCGCTCCCAGCCAAGGCTTGGGGAGTTGATGACTATCTTGCGCTGTCACCCACTGATGAATATCATTTAGAACAGACTGATACACCGAAAAATTACTGATCCCAGTTTCTTCACCAGAAGATAAGCCATGTCCGGGCAGATCGAATAATAAAACTGCATAGTTTTGATCCAGTAGTTCAGCAATCATAGGCTGATAGAGTGCACTGTGCTCAAGATAGCCATGTATTAACCACAATGTCCCTACGGCTGCTTCCTGTGGTTGAAAAATCTGGATATGGATACGATGATCTCCGGCGCGCAGATAACCTTGATGATGAACACTAGCCAGTTGATCTAAACGGTATAAAGCACGATAACCTTGTAACGAATCAGAAGTCGCATCACTTTCAAAAGAGATAGGGGATAGTTCACGTGCTGTTTTTATACGATCAGGCGCAGGTAGCTTTCGCACACTAAAGGCTTCTGGAAGCACGACAGCGCTCCCCACTTTCGGTTTTGACGTTTGAACCTTCGGTAACTTGATGCGTGGTTTTTTGATATCTTGATTGGTTTTTTTTGATTCGGTTCCACGGAGACGATCCAAAATACTTTTCGTCGTCGGTCGTTCTAATGTTGCTGCGTTCTCTGCATTTATCAAATTTGTTGGTTGCGTGACTTCAGCCATGATATCCATCCACTTTTACCCATCGTTTCCTGCTAAGCATACATGAAAGTGAAGCTCGGCATCTACTAAGGGACTTCACGACAACCCACTACACCAAACCAGCGATCACGCGTAAATGCAATAAGCTCATGAACGGCGCGCCGAGTATGCGTCAAATTACGCGAATCTGGCCACCACGGGGTAGGATCGCCGGGCAAAGGCGCAGGTATCGCCACTGTTTCAATGCCATTCATCGCAAAAAGCCAACGAGCACGTGGAATATGCCATGCATCCGTCACAAGCTCAACGCGTGGTGCACCACCTAACTTTTGCAACATCAGCGCACTAAATCGAGCGTTTTCACACGTATTCATGCTTCGTGCTTCAAGCCATTCTGCAGTCACGCCTTCCTTCTTAAGCCAAACTTGCATATAAGGTGCCTCTACGCCACTTAAAAAAATCGGTAGCTGGGTCACGCGATGCTGACTAATGGCTTGAAGCAAACGTAAACGTGTAAATACATTCGGAATAATATTTCCAGCATCATCACGAGTGAGCCCTCCGCCCAATACCACGATGGCTTGAGCTGCGCTTTTAGAGCCGTCCAAAATCACCTTTGGTGGTAAAAGTGCCAGATTAGCCTGTGTGTCGGGGTGTGGATCTATGACCTTTTCTACGGCTGACTCATCTGCTAACTGTTGAATCTTAAGCTGTTCATCCGCATTGATTACTGGCTTAAGCTCTTTGGCTGACTCAGATTTCGATTGATGTTTTTTCTCGGTATGCGGCTTTTTAGGCTCGACAAACTTGGTACTTTGTTCAGTCAACATTCGCTTTGCCTGAAATTGATCCACGGCAGTTTTATTTTCAGTCTGTGCACTCGCTGCCCTTTCATCAATAGCCGTTGATGTTTGGTGGCTTGCAGCAGCGATCGAATTCACCTTAATGTCGACTTTATTTAAATTTTTCAAAATAAAATCTGATAAAAATGAAGTTGTTGAAAGTAGAACCAGCATCACGATGAGCAATGCAAACCAAAAAACCATTTTCCCAAACCCATGCAAGATTAAGCGCCCACCAGTTTTAGGTGGTGAGGACGATTTTTTTGTGGGCTTAGAAATCTCTGGCTCACTCATGATGCGCTCCAATCGGTAAAACAGGTTCGCGTTCCAATTGGACGGCAAAGCGAGACCAAACATCGTCTTGCACTGCAGCCGACAATGCCAAAACATCTTTGGCGGTTGCACCGCCATGATTGACCAGCACCAAGGCTTGTTTCTCATACATGCCAACACAACCCGAAACCCCACCTAATCGACGCCCTTTCCAGCCCGTCTGGTCTATAAGCCAGCCTGCAGCGAGTTTGACCTGTCCATCAGCTTGCGGATAACCGGATATCTGAGGGTGTGCTATTTTAAGACGCTCAAAATCATCGTTAGAGACACATGGGTTTTTAAAAAAACTGCCTGCATTAGCAATTTTCGCTGGGTCGGGCAGTTTTTGACTCCGAATTTGAATGATGGCATTGGCAACAGATAGTGGCGTAGGTCGCTCCCCGGCAGCCTTAATAACATCCCCATAACCTAATACTAATTTAGGCGTTTTACTGAGCGCAAAACGTACGGAAACAATAACCCACTCACCATCCTGCTGTTTGAAAAGACTATCTCGATAAGAAAACTGACACTCTTCTGGGTGCAAGTCATGCAATTGCCCTGTCCGATCCATCGCTTGGACTGAATACAATCGATCCACAACCTCAACCCCATATGCACCGATGTTTTGAACCGGTGCTGCACCCACAGTACCTGGGATCAGCGCTAAATTTTCAAGTCCATACCACCCCCGCGCGAGTGTCTCCATGACTAACTGATGCCAAGACTCTCCAGCCATAACCTCAACAATCACGCGATCACCATCTGTGCGCAGTAAACGAATAC
>CAYJTU010000204.1:0-6333 GCA_964373105.1 uncultured Moraxellaceae bacterium
AACTCTGGAGAGAATTGTTCGTTTTTGCCGATATTAATGGTCTTTACTTGGTATGGGATGCCCAGTTCTTCGAGCATGATTGAAATTTTTCGACCATTTGGTGTTGTCCACGTGTAAAGCGTAATCATTGCAAATCCTTATCTGAAACGAATCAATAGATGACAGTTTGTGGCTCGATCAAGCAGTAAAATTTAACCAATGATCGTTAAGATTTAAGTCTATTACGCTGGTTTCAAATTTGCTATACGCGAGTATCAATTTTCATATCAAACGATACAAATATACTATCAGAAAGCGCGCCATGTGGTAAACTCGCCTATGTTATAATCGGCTCACGATTTAAAACGAGGATATGGTCATGGCGGAACGAGGACGCCCGCGTTGTTTTGAGCGCGAGGACGCGCTACGCAAAGCAATGAATGTTTTTTGGTGTAAGGGCTTTGAAGGTGCATCGCTGTCGGAGTTAACCACTGCGATGGGTATTAACTCGCCCAGCCTTTATGCTGCTTTTGGCAGTAAAGAAACGCTATTCCTTGAGGCGGTTGAACTGTATCGCCAAACTGATGGCGCAGCGACTAGACAAGCATTTGATGCAGGAACGACTGCAAAAGAAGCCATCGCAGGATTACTCGAAGCAAGTGCAGCATGTATTACGCATAAAAAACATGGCGACTCGGTAACAGGTCATGACGGTGATTCAAAATCTGATCCAACCCAGCCTACAGGCTGTATGGTTGTTTTAAGTGCACTCCACTGCTCGAATGAAAATCAAAAAGTTCAAGAGCAGCTCAGTAGTAAGCGACGTGATACTGAAGTGCTTATCCATGAGCGCCTGCTACGCGGCGTGCAAGATGGTGAGATTTCGAGTAAAGCAAATCTTGCGGATATCGCCCGCTTCTATGTCACGATTCTACATGGCATGTCGATACAAGCGCGCGATGGTGCTTGCCAAGACATCTTAATGACGATTGCAAAGCAAGGCATGCTGGCTTGGGATTCATTGACACTCACCGGCATCAAAACGGATAGCGCTCAAGTCGCGGAATTGATATGACGCTTCAAGCGCCGCCATTTATGACTTTGGACGACAAGGTCATCCTTTATGACGGCGTATGTAAACTGTGCAATGCATGGCGCATATTTATCATCAAATATGATCGTGCACATGTCTTTAAACTGGCCTCAGTCCAATCGACTGAGGGTCAGGCACTGCTTAAACACTTCAACATGCCTACAACACACTTCGATACCATGCTGCTGATTGATGGTGGTCAGGCTTACGCTAAAAGTACTGCCTTTCTAAACATCGTGCGTTTACTCCCCACTCCATTCAAATTTCTCACCATTTTGCGCATCGTTCCGAAAAGCTTCAGAGACTGGGGCTATGATCGAATCGCACTGAATCGCTATCGGTTATTTGGACAATATGATCAATGTTTAGTGCCAAGCGCTGAACATCAAAAACGGTTTTTATTGAGAAATTAGAATCTTGATCGCCATTGAACGCCTCGGCCTAATCGAAGTTTCAAACTATCCATAAATTCATGCGTATCAACTGCACTCCACTTATCACTTTAACAACTTAAATTATCCAAAATAATTACTTTTTAACATAAGCAATACAGTCCTACACTGCTCTCAAGATCCCCACCCTATAGACGAGAGTTGTGATGTCACGCTTATTTCTTCAATCCAGTTTATCAATCAGCATTGCACTTATTGCACTGACAGGTACCGCGGCGCACGCAACTAATGGTTATTTTGCCAGTGGTTACGGCATCAAAAATGATGCTGTCGCAGGCGTGGGTGCGGCCCTTCCTCAAGATGCGTTAACCATCGCCGTCAACCCAGCGGGACTGACTGAAGTTGGCCATCAACTCAATATCGGGCTCGATGTGTTTGCGCCAGAGCGCTCATCCAGTATTCAAGGCAATGCGTTTGGCCCGAATGCAGAATTTAATGGCGACCGCACTAAGCTCTTTTATATCCCGAACGTTGGCTATAGTCATCCCATTAGCCCCGATGTCACTCTCGGCGTTGCCGTCTATGGCAATGGCGGGATGAACACCGACTATGCAAGCAATCCCTATAGTCGCTTTGGCGCCACGGGAAAAGCGGGGGTTAATTTAGAGCAGCTTTTTGTTTCCCCAGCGGCAGCGTGGAAAATCAATGCACATAACAGTGTTGGCCTCGCCGCTAACCTGGTCTATCAAAGCTTTAAAGCCAAGGGCATTGGCGCATTTGGGGCTTTCTCGCAAGATCCAAATCATATCAGTGATAATGGCGAAGATACCTCCTTCGGTGCGGGCTTACGCCTCGGCTGGATCGGCAAGATTAATGACTATGTCTCCGTCGGGGCAAGCTGGCAGACAAAAACACGTATGAGTAAATTCGATAAGTATGCCGGATTGTTTGCGGACAGCGGTCGCTTTGACATTCCCGAGAACTATACCGTTGGTTTTGCAGTGAAGCCTATCGATAGTCTTACTGTCGGCTTTGATTGGCAACGAATCCTCTATAGTGATGTCGCAGCCGTTGGTAATCCATTCTCTGCCCTACTGCAAGGTCAGCCACTGGGCGCCAAAACAGGTGCTGGTTTTGGCTGGAAAGATATTGATGTTTATAAGTTAGGTGCAGTCTGGCAGGCAACACCGCAACTGACATTGCGCGGAGGATTCAGCATTAATCAGCAGCCTGTTCCGGACAGTGAGACCTTCTTAAACATACTGGCGCCGGGTGTGGTGAAAAAACATCTGACCGTCGGTGCGAGTTGGGCCATCAATCCAGCGAATGAGATCAGTGCATCTTATATCCACGCGTTCAATGAGCAGGTCCATGGCAAAAACTCGATTCCGCCTGGCTTTCCACCAGCAGGATTTGGGGGTGGCAATGCCGATCTAGAACTGCAGGAGAATGTGTATGGTCTGGCCTGGAGTCACAAATTTTAATGCGTATGATGACGCGCTAATGGCATCGGCTCATGCATAATCCAAGACCATATGAAGACGATACTCGGGAGCCCTTGCAATGAGCCTTCAACAATTCGCCCCTCAAATCCTAGGGGGCGCGTTAATCGGTCTAGGTGCAGCAATTTTATTATTGTTCAATGGACAAATTGCGGGAATCAGTGGCATCTATGGCCGCCTGATTCACAATGACCTCGGTGCTAAGCGCTGGCGCCTTGCTTTCTTAATCGGATTATTGCTTCCCGCGATTTACCTCATCATCAGGCAAACCGCTGCAGTTGAGACCGTCAGTGTCTGGATTTTAGCAGTCGCAGGCTTACTGGTCGGGATTGGCACCGGCGTGAGTAATGGCTGTACCAGTGGTCATGGCGTTTGCGGAATTGCTAATTTATCACCGCGATCCTTGGTTGCCACGCTGCTTTTTATAGCAAGTGCCGTGATCACCGTCTATATCACGCGCCATCTCATCTAAGGAGTAAAAGTGATTATGAGATCAACACTGACCGCTCTCTTGGCTGGCTTATTATTTGGTTCAGGTCTGGTGATTTCAGGCATGACTGATCCTGCCAATATATTGGCTTTTCTGGATATCACAGGCGATTGGAATCCAGCCTTGGCATTGGTTATGGCCAGTGGCATATTGGTCGCCCTCCCTGCATTCGCATGGGTACGACGATATCAGCGCAACGTAGTTGGTGAGCCTGTTACCTTAAGCAATCGACGACCCATCGACAAGAGTCTCATCATCGGCGCAATCATTTTCGGCATCGGTTGGGGACTATCTGGACTATGCCCTGCACCGAGTCTGATCGCGGGATTGGCAGGCAGCGTCAATATTCTCGTCTTTGTCATCACCATGACTATCGGATTACGACTTTCCACACGTACACCAAAACAACCAACCGTAGAGGTATCCTCCAAGTCACGCGTCCGATAAAGAAAACTCACCAGATTGAGACGATAGGAAGCTTAATGATATGATTCATGAATATTGTCCTAAAAATAGAACAATATTCATGGATTAAATCAGGAGCTTTTCAGTCATGCAGGATCTCAATGATCTCTACTTATATGTGCAGGTTGTCGATCATCGCGGCTTTGCACCTGCTGGGCGCGCGCTTGATATTCCAAAATCAAAATTAAGTCGACGTATTGCAGGGCTTGAAGAACGGCTCGGCGTGCGACTGGTTCAGCGCTCCACCCGCCACTTTTCCGTCACTGAAATTGGCCTTGAGTATTACCGCCATTGTGTCGCGATGCTGGTCGAAGCAGATGCCGCACAAGAAGTGATTGAACGAACCCACTCAGAACCGCAAGGCGTAGTGCGTATCAGTGCGCCGTCAACGCTCGTTTACTTTCAAGTGGGTGAAATGATCGCTAAATTCATGGCGGCGAACCCGCGTGTTCAAGTTCATCTGGAAAGTACCAATCGTCGCGTAGACGTGATTCGTGATGGGCTAGATATCGCACTGCGTGTGCGCTTCCCGCCTCTTGAAAACAGTGATCTGGTCATGAAATCCTTTGGCGAAAGCCATCAACGCCTCGTTGCCCACCCGCAATTACTCGAAATCTTTGATAAGCCATTGCTTCCTCTCGACTTACACAAACTCCCCAGCATGGATTTCAATACGCATCAAACTGAGCATCTTTGGTGCTTAGAGCATCAAGAAGGCCAGTCGATCACCCTACCCCATGCACCGCGCTTCGTGACTGATGATATGGTGGCGTTACGATTTGCTGCACTCCAAGGCATCGGAGTGGTCCAACTGCCCCTCATGGTAGTGCAAAAGGATATTCGCGAAGGCCGATTAGTTGACGTGCTCCCTGATTGGGCGCCACGCAGTGGCATCGTGCATGCGGTATTTCCTTCACGGCGTGGATTACTGCCGTCCGTTCGTAGCGTGCTCGACTTTCTTGAACAAGAATTTAAAGACTTGGAAAGTGCCGCTGGTGCACTCTAAAAATATGGAATGTAGCATCGGTCAAACCATCGTTTTCCGCCAGATTTAAATCTTTTTATTATCATGACTTACAGAAATGCTTAGCGAGATCACAAAATTCATTTTGCAGCTTTACTCGGTCATCATCAATATGTCTTTAATACCCATAATGAGAATATTGATGATGCCTATCGCCTTAGAAAAGATGATTTATACGTTGAAAACAACAGTCACGGCTCTAAGCATTGCCGCACTCTTAATTCCATCAGCCCAAGCCGTTGAAAATTCAGATCCTGCACCTAAAGTCACCGCTGTTGAACATATCGATATCAATCGCTATGCAGGAAAATGGTATGAGATCGCCCGCTTGCCGATGTTCTTTCAGCGTAACTGTGCAAGTGATGTCACTGCGACCTACCGCCTTGAAACCACCAAAAGTGGAGGACCTGCAACGATCATGGTCGATAATCGATGTCGTAAAGCCAATGGAGAAATGATTGGATCTATCGGTCAAGCCCAACCGCTGAGCGCCAGTAATAGCCAATTGCAGGTCACTTTCTTGCCAACATTTCTACGCTGGTTACCCGTTGGCAAAGCGCCCTATTGGATTCTAAAAATTGATGAGGATTACACCACAGCCTTAGTTGGTAATCCTGAGCATAAATACTTATGGCTCCTGTCTCGCACCCCTCAAATCAGCGATGAAACCTATCAAAACTATATCCATGAGGCTCAGAAACAAGGCTTTGACACCACGAAATTAATACGCACAGTACAAAATACGTCCACTCACTCATCTCAAGGATTAACGCAATGAAAGTCATCGTGATTGGGGCAACGGGCACACTCGGCAAAGCGGTGTCTAATGAGCTGGCTGCACGCCATGACATTATCGAAGTCGGTAAAAGCAAAGGGCAATATCAAGTCGACCTGACTCAAAGTGAGAGCATCAAAGCGCTGTTTGAAAAAACTGGAAAGGTCGATGCCATCATTGCCACAACGGGGAAAGTACACTTCGGCTCACTGGCTGAAATGACCGCAGAGCAATTCAAAATCGGCTTGCACGATAAACTACTGGGTCAAATTGATTTGGCATTGATCGGGCAGCATTATTTAAATGCGGGTGGATCGATCACCTTGACCAGCGGAATCCTGACGGAGCAACCGATTCGCCTTGGCGTGAATGCAACCACCGTCAATGCTGCACTTGAAGGCTTCGTCCTTGCTGCTGCGGCTGAATTTAGCAATGGCATCCGCATCAATATCGTCAGTCCAACGGTATTGCAAGAGTCGCTAAAATCGTATGGTCCATTCTTCACCGGTTTTGAACCTGTCGCCGCAAGCCGTGCGGCTCTGGCTTATAGTCGCAGCGTAGATGGTATTCAGACGGGGCAAGTCTATCGGGTCTGGTAGTGGATTACTTTTTT
>CAYJTU010000205.1:0-6330 GCA_964373105.1 uncultured Moraxellaceae bacterium
GGCAAAGTAATCAGGCCGCGATTGGTCTGTATCAAAAGGCGGGCTTCCATGAAATGGGCATCCGAAAAAATTATTATCTGGCCGATCGGACCCAATTTGCGAGCGGTAAAGAGGATGCCGTGTTAATGGCACTCACACGCGGGAATCCTTTTGCATAAGCGGCACAATTACTTAACGCAAGCGCTTATAGTCTTGAACACTCTCGTCACGTGAAAGGCGTTTAATCAGTAACTCCATCTCGACAGCCGTCATAGCACGTGCCACCCGCTGCCAGCGCCCATCAAGTAGGACCTCAATGGGCAGGAAGTTTGCTTTATAACGCATTTTTTCAGATTGAGGTACCCAGTAGCCTAAGTACACATAGGGCAAACGATTGGCGCGTGCCCATTCAATCTGCTGCATAATGGCAAAAGTGCCTAAGCTGCGCTTTGTTTCATCTGGATCATAAAAAGTATAAACCGCAGAGATACCATCATCCAGTGGATCACAGGTAGCCACGACCATCAGGCGATCATTCAGCCAAAACTCGATAAAGAAACTATTGGCACCGCCTGTCACTAAGAACTTTTCAAACTGTTCGCGCGTCGGTGGAAACATATCGCCATCAGCATGGCGTTCGGTGATATAGCGCGCATAGAGGCGATAGTGGATGTCGGTTGCATGTCGGGTTGAGCGGATAGCCATCCGCAGGTCTTTATTGCGATTCATCGCACGACGTTGGCTACTGTCGGGCTGAAACTCTTCGGCAGGTAGACGTGACGACAGACATTGACGACAATGATGGCACTCGGGCTTATAAATAAAATCTCCACTGCGCCGAAAACCTTGCCGTGAAAGTTCAGACAGCGTTGATAAGTCGAGATCGCGGACTGGATCAATAAAGACCATGCGTGCAGCACGATCATCCAAATAGCTACACGGATGAGGCGGTGTGATATAAAACCGAATGTTTTTCATGTTAGACATGAGGTGACAGACTCCGGTGCTATTTGAATAAGCCGTTTGTTAAAATAGGCAATGATGGCCAGTCTGTGGCGATCATTCCGAAAAATTCTTTCCCTTTACTGAATCAAGCCCGAAAAAAGGTCCGCGGTCAACAGTTCAGCGCAGTTAAAATGACGATTCTGTAACAAATGCCAATTTGGCGCAGGGCGGGCGAGTACTTGTTTGAGTTGATGCAAAAATTGTGCACGTGGCAAGGTTGTTGCCCCCAGACTCATCAAATGGTCATTGGCCAGTTGGCAGTCGACAAAAGGAAAGTCAGATGCAGCGCAAAGTTTCATGAGAAAGCTAAAGGCCATTTTGGATACATCAGTACGCGTGCTAAACATCGACTCGCCAAAAAAAGCCTGTCCAAGCTGCACGCCATACAAACCACCGACGAGTGCTTTGTCACCTTGATCGTCTTGTGCCCAAACTTCCACACTATGGGCGAAACCTGCCGCGTGTAATCCGCAATAGCCTTGAATAATATCTTCATTGATCCAAGTGCCTTCGGCATCAGCACGCACAGCTGCACAAGCGCGCATAACTGCTACAAAACTATGATCCAGTGTCAGGGTGTACAGATTTTTTTTAAAGCTGCGGATCAAGGTTTTAGAGGGTTTAAATGACTCAGGGGTGATGATGCAGCGCGGTTCTGGACTCCACCAGCAGATGGGGTCATCTTCATTGAACCAAGGGAAAATGCCTGCCTGATAAGCTGCAAGTATGGTTTCAGGTGCCAAATCAGCCCCAACCGCCACCAAACCTTCGCCTTGTGGGTCTGCTTGAATGGGGTCGGGGAATTGCCAAGAACTTGGCGGCAATTTAACGGACGGCATCACAATGACTCATGGCGATACCGTGGGGTGCTTAAAGTACTCACAGACCATCGAGAAAACGTTCTGCATCGAGCGCGGCCATACAGCCAGAACCTGCAGATGTGATTGCTTGGCGGTAAATATGATCGGCCACATCACCTGCGGCAAACACACCGGGGATGCTGGTCTGCGTCGCATTACCTTGGGTCCCACTTTTTACAACCAAGTAGCCATTATGCAACTCTAACTGGCCTTCAAACATCGCGGTGTTGGGTTTGTGACCTATCGCAATGAATACGCCTTGCACATCAACATCTTGCGCAGTGCCGTCGGTCGTGCTCTTAATCCGCACGCCAGTGACGCCTGCGTCGTTGCCAAGGACTTCATCGACTTGATTGTTCCAAAGAATAGAGATTTTGCCTTCTTTTTCACGTGCAAATAAATGGTCTTGCAAGATCTTTTCAGATTTCACTTTGTCACGGCGATGGACCAATGTCACATGGCTGGCGATGTTAGCCAGATAAAGTGCTTCTTCTACAGCCGTATTACCGCCGCCAACCACCATGACGGGTTGATCTTTATAGAAGAATCCATCACAGGTGGCACAGGCACTGACACCACGTCCAGCAAAAGCTTGCTCAGATTCAAGCCCCAAGTACTGTGCAGTCGCACCGGTCGCGATGATTAGTGCATCGCAGGTAAACTCTTCCATATCGCCAATCAGACGAAATGGGCGCTGTGAGAGATCAACTGAATTGATATGGTCGTAGATGATTTCTGTGCCATAACGCTCAGCATGTTCCTGCATCCGCTCCATCAGTGCATTACCGGTCAAGCCATGCGGGTCGCCAGGCCAGTTGTCGACTTCATTGGTGGTCGTCAATTGTCCGCCGATTTGCAACCCTGCAACCAGAACTGGTTTTAGATTTGCACGTGCGGCGTAGACTGCGGCACTATAGCCAGCCGGTCCTGAGCCTAAAATGAGCAAGCGGACGTGACGTGTTTTGACGGCGGTGTTCATGAAAATCATCCTAAGGTGTGTTGAGTATGGGGCATCATAATTTTGTGTTGATTATACGGTAGCTTGAGTGTTCTTTTGACTTACATTGACAGGAAGTAACCAGAAAGTTTCAGTCGCTGCATAAGCACTCAGATCGTCGGTGACATGATCTTTTTCGCTGCGTGATTGCGAGTTGCTAGATCATGTGACCGTCGATGAAGTTACCGATAAAAAATATGATGCAATCCTACACTTATCAATGGGGTGTTTTGCAGGTTTTAAAGCATGGAAATAATGATCATCTTGATCGGATAAATCTATGGTGCGTTAGACGTTGTAGTGCTTGGCTGATTATTGAGGCGTTGGCGCTCAATCCGTTTCAGTTGGAGAATATCATAAGCGAATTGCTTGAGAGATTGTTCCCGCTTGGTTTTAAGGGACTGTGTATTCGCTGTAGATTGACTTAACAGTGCCCTGTTTTTTTCAAGTTGAGTTTGGGTGAACGCGGGGATGGGTTTGTTGACTCTTTCAAAGCTTGCGGCTTGAGATATATTATTGTTGAGCGCAACCTCCAGCTCTTTTGTTTGTTGCTCGGCGCGTTTAATTTGATTGTCGAGCTCGTTTATTTCCCGAGTGCGTTGTAATTCAGCACGTGAGGACGAGGTGTAGGTTTCGATCAAATGTCGATCCGCAATTTGTTTTTCTATCGCTTGCTCACGCATCACTTTTTGTTGGTCATATTTAAGCGTAGAAAATGGCGGAACATGTCTGATGACCAGCATGTGATTATCTAAAACATCATAGCCATGTGACATATGCTGCTCACTCACCGTGCTACTGAGCATTGGAATACCATTTTCATAATAACGATACCAACGTTCTTTACGCGTATCGGCTGCAAAAGTAGACGTCGAGACGATAGTGATCAATGTCAACGCCAATCCAAGGAGCAATCTTTTGTCGATAACTGACCGAATGTGTAACAATTGTGTCAATAAGCGCGCTAAAGGCTGCAAGCAAAGAAATGTCAAGGTTGTCAAAAGAATCGGGGAATTTTGCGCAAAAGTGACGCTTGGCATACAAAGTGCTTTTATTTTGGGGCTATTGGTGTAGGGCATCTGCCGAGTTCTCGTCCTAAATGATATTGTGAATCGCAATTCCTTTGCGACTGATGCAATTATGCAGCCAAATTCTAAATTATGGTATGGTTTAAAAAATGGCATCTGCATGATTTAGGTGAGAAACGTTGGATTGCTTTATTTGCCGTGGGGACGAATTGATCATGCGTGAAAATAAAAATAACTTAAACACTGGTTTAGTCTCTCTGAACGTTTTATGCTACACAGAATAATGCTCTAAATCGCGTATAATCCATCAGGAATAGCGATTTTGTGAGTATCAGTTTGCAACTTCGTACGATCAGGAAGATGACTAAAATGGAAGAAAGTTTTGATGGACTAAAAGTGATGGTGATTGACGATTCAAAAACGATTCGTCGAACAGCAGAAACACTTTTACAAAAAGCAGGATGCACGGTTCATACCGCAGTTGATGGATTTGATGCATTAGCAAAAATTGCTGATACACGCCCAGATATTATTTTTGTTGACATTATGATGCCTCGTCTTGATGGCTATCAAGCCTGCGCCCTCATTAAAAACAACCCTGCTTATCAAAAAACCCCAGTGATCATGCTGTCTTCAAAAGATGGTTTGTTTGATAAAGCCAAGGGACGTATCGTGGGTGCGGATGATTATTTAACTAAACCATTCAGCAAGGAAGAGTTGTTTAGTGCAATTCGTCAGCATGTGGTTGCGGGCGCAGCATAAAAAACATTAAGGATGGTGTGATGGCAAAGATTTTAGTGGTAGATGACTCACCAACGGAAACGTTCCGTTTTCGTGAGATGCTGCAGCGTAATGGTCATGATGTCCTCGAAGCAACCAACGGTGCTGATGGTGTCGCACTGACGCTGGCTGAAAAGCCAGATTTGGTACTGATGGATGTGGTTATGCCAGGCATGAATGGTTTTCAAGCGACGCGTCAGATTTCGCGCGGCGCGGAAACGGGTCATATTCCTGTGGTGATTGTCAGTACCAAAGATCAGGAAACTGATCGTGTCTGGGGACGGCGTCAGGGCGCTAAAGATTATTTAACAAAGCCTGTCGATGAGGCAATGTTAATTCAAGTGATTGACGGATTACTTCCACGCTAAAACTAAAAATTTTCGACATGGAAGTTATTTCGTCATTGCTAGCTTAGTCATTACTAATTTAGCGTTGCTTGATCATTAGGATGATTAAATATGGCAGCCAAAGGATTTATTCAGTTACTTCGTCTTTCAGAAAAAGGCCGTCGCCGAATTCAACAAGATCAAGAAAGTCAATCAGATCGCTGGTCTGGCGTTGCTTTTATGCTTGCGGGGCAACGTTTTGTCGTGCCACTGGGCGAGGTGGCAGAAGTACTACGCGTGCCCGAATATTCACCTGTCCATGGCGTACATCGCTGGCTGCTGGGATTAGCAAATGTACGTGGACGGCTCTTGCCACTTACTGACCTTGCAGGTTTTACGGGGGTAATCGGCCGAGACAGCATGCAACGTAAAGTCATGGTGATTGATCATGGTGACTTATTCAGTGGACTATTGGTCGATGAGGTACTCGGAATTCAGCATTTTAGTAAAGCATCTTATGAAACTGAACCGGCTGATGTTGCTGAGGGTGTTTTGCCCTATGTACAAGGAAGTTTCAATCGTACCGGGCAATATTGGCATGTCTTTATGTTGAGTCGCTTGGCGACTGACCCTCGTTATTTGAGTGCAAGTGTGTAGTGTGCGGTTATTTGAATCGGTTGGTCGTATTCGTGGTTCTTTGATAGTTTTTGAGTGGCGGGGGTTTGTTCACTTAAGTGTTTGGGAAGATATTAAATTTTCGTCGTCGATCATACGGATGCAAATTCGTAGCGGCGCTCTAGCGTTCACGTCGGTTGGGTCATGGATATAAACCCAACGCGATAAATATGGAGTAGTGACAATGAGTTTTCGTCGTTCGAATGTAAGTAATAGTGCTCTGAAGAAAACAAATACTAATGCTTTGAGTCATCAAGCGGCTACGCTGAAGCAACGCTTGGTTGCATATATTGATCAGATTGCGGGTTCTTTTGGTGATGCCAAAAAAGTCAAACCACTCCTGTTGGTGGCAGTTTTGTCTCTCTTACTGGTTGTTTTTGCGCTTATTTATTTAGCCTATACCGTACCCAAAAGCAATCAAATGGTGCGCGATGTGGGTGAGCTACGCGTTCTATCTGAACAGATTTCTAAGAATGCGAGTGAAGCGTCTACGGGCAGTTCCGATCAGGCGTTTAAGCGTTTGAAAATCTCTAAAGACAAGTTTCATGACCGCCTAGAAAGTTTGATTTCAAACTATGGCACTGATCGCGATGATATGAAGAAAGTGCTTGCGGCATGGAAAGGAACAGAACTCGGCGTTAACGATATTTTGACCAATGAGCAGTTGGTGAATGACTTGC
>CAYJTU010000206.1:0-6219 GCA_964373105.1 uncultured Moraxellaceae bacterium
GGGCTGCGCGTGAGGTTGTGGTCGAAAGAAAGTGACCGATTGGAAATTAAATGAACGATAAACACGTTGTATAGCCGACTTTTGAGAAGTCAGCAGAAGCATTAACAGCACCAGCACGATCGCCAGTGTCGGTAGCAATCCACCCTCTAGCCCATGCGAACAGAGCGGACAGCTTTTCATAATCTTTGCCGCAAGCTCCATGACCGCGTGGACGCGGGCATCATGATGATGCAGCAAACTGTTGTCGACAGCTTGGATGGACTGGACCGGCGTAGACATCGACATCCCAGACATATCCATGCCTGCCATGTCGTGCATGTCGTGCATGTCGTGCATGTCGTGCATGTCGTGCATGTCGTGCATCATTGCTGAAGGCGCAGTGGCTGTCGATGAGACTTGAATAGATAGTGGTCGGCAATGCTCAGATAAGCCATAGATAGCAGGCATCAGACCGAAATTAATAAACGTCGGCAACAGCAAATGCCACAGCAAGCACAATAGCGCCACAGAACCAATCATGGTTCGCGTCGCTTTAGATCGCATGTGTTGAATGATCAAATGTCTGCCAAGTCGCTTATTTATCGCGGCGGATTGTAGCAAAATGTTACCCAGAAGTGGAAAAAACAACGGCTGTCACTGCTAGACATGTCGCCATTTTCTGAATTTATGCGTTACACCAGATCCCAACTGGGTTGCTTGGCAAACCATGCCACCAAGAAATCCAGCATGGTGCGCAGCGTAGCAGGCATGTGCTTACGCGAGGTGTAGACCCCATAGATGCCTAGCTCAAGAGCGTGATAATCGGGCAAGATCACTGTCAACTGACCCGACCGAACCAAAGGCGCCACTAAAGAGGTCGGCAGGAGTGCAACCCCAGCGCCGGCAACGGCAGCTTGCATTAAGATTGACGCTTCATTGGCACAAATTCGACTCTGAATGGAGAAGGTCTTAAGCTCGCCATGATGCTCAAATTGCCACTCACTTTTGCCATGGTAAGCGTGCGTCAAACAATGATGAGTCGCCAAATCCTCTCCACTTACAGGGGTGCCATATTCACGCAGATATGCCGGAGATGCGCAGACCACGGAGCCACAAACCGTGAGTTTACGCGCGATTAGATTCGGATCGAGATGATTGGTAATGCGTATGGCGAGATCAATGCGCTCATCAATCAAATCAACAGTATGGTCAAATAACAATAACTCAACATTCACCTCTGGATATTGCTTCACATAATCGGTGATCGCTTGCATGATCTGTACTTGTGCAAAAGATGAGCTGGTGGTGATGCGCAATAAGCCATGAGGCTGACTTTCTGCTGGCGAGAGTACCGCCTGCATCTCACTGGTCATCTCTAAGATTTGGCGACAACGGGTCAACATTTCACTACCAGCCGCCGTCAAACTAAGCTTGCGTGTGGTGCGATGCAGTAAACGAGTTCCCGACCAATGCTCAAGTTCTGCCAAATAGCGAGAAACCACAGGACGCGATAAATTGAGTTTTTCAGCAGCCGCTGACTGACTGCCTGACTCCACGACAGTCACAAAAACTTCCATCGCTGATAATTTATCCATCTACTTATCCCATGATTAGACCGTTTTCCACAACAAACTATATCGAATAATCCACTTTTTCGCTGCATTAAAAATGACTATCGTACAAATACAGCAAAAAAAGACACCGTTGAAGCATTCTCATAAATCATTTGGAGTACATCATGTCCCCATTACGTTCAATCGCAATTTTCTCAACTACCCTGTTGGTCCTCACCGCTGCCACCTCAAGCATGGCCGCCCCGCTCAAGCTTGATGTGTATAACCCTGGTAAAGATGCGATTTTCCCAGTCACATCGGTCCTCGTAACGGGTAAAACTGATGCGATTCTGGTGGATGCTCAGTTTGGAAAAACACAGGCTGAGAAAGTTATTGAAAAAATCAAAGCCAGTGGCAAGAAACTGACCACCATTTATATCAGCCATAGTGATCCTGATTATTACTTTGGTCTGGATACCATAAAAGCGGCCTATCCTGACGCTAAAGTCGTCGCAACCCCACAAACCATTGCCCATATCAAAGAAACGGTCGCGGGTAAATTGGCGTTTTGGGGCCCTAAACTCGGTGCCGATGCGCCGAAACAAACCATCATCCCTGATGCACTGCAAGGCGACAGCCTGACTTTAGAGGGCAAGAAACTCAATATTATTGACCTCAAAGGCAATCAACCCGAGCGCAGTGTGGTTTGGATTCCGTCGATCAAAGCCATCGTCGGTGGCGTGGTGGTAGCAGGCAACAATATCCATGTCTGGATGGCCGATACTCAAACCGCAAAATCACATGCTGATTGGTTGACGACGCTACAGACCATCAAAAGTCTGAAACCTAAAACGGTCGTGCCAGGTCACTTCTTGCCGGGCAGCCCATTGACTGTTCAATCTGTGGACTATACCGCGAGCTACATCAAAGCCTTTGATGAAGAAACCGCAAAAGCCAAGGATTCGACTGCTTTAATCGATGCTATGAAAAAACGCTACCCGCAAGTGGATGATGTGTCCTCACTGGAATTGAGCGCCAAAGTAGCAAAAGGCGAAATGAAGTGGTAATTCATCACATCACCAAGCCCATTTTTTTAAATACTGATCTATTCAACACACTCTTTTTAGGAGCTCACTCATGAGTCATATTGCTATTATCGGTGCTACTGGTCGCGCAGGTAGTCAATTGCTAGAAGAAGCACTGCGCCGTGGTCATACGGTCACTGCCATTGCACGTAACACCTCAAGTCTGGTGGGTCGCGAGGGTGTGACGCCCAAAGATGTAGATGTTCTGGATGCAGCAGCCCTTGAAAGTGCGGTGAAGGATGCCGATGCGGTGTTTAGCGCAGCGCATTTCTCAGGAATCCCTGCACAGGCAATCATAGATCCGGTTAAAAAAGCGGGGGTGACTCGCTTACTCGTGGTTGGCGGTGCGGGCAGCTTGTTTGTCGCGCCAAATGTAAAAGTCATCGACACCCCAAACTTCCCTGAAGAATACAAAGCCGAAGCCAGTGCAGGCAGTGTTTTCCTTGACACACTACTGACCGAAACCACGCTGGATTGGACATTCTTATCGCCGTCTGCACTCTTCATAGAAGGCGAACGTAGTGGTGTATTCCGTATCGGCAAAGATGACTTGCTGGTTGACGCAACAGGCAAAAGCTGGATTACCTTTGCAGACTATGCGATTGCATATATTGATGAGCTTGAGAAGCCAACCCATTCACGCCAGCGTTTCACGGTCGGGTATTAATCTTTAAGCAATGACCGAGTATAAAAAATCCGCATATTCAGTGCGGATTTTTTATACTGGTTTTAAGCGTATTTTCAATGATTTTCAAATCGTGCAATTCGCTCTGATGTTGGTGGATGCGTTGAGATATAGTTTTTTAGACCATTCTTCAGTGCGTCATTGCCACCATTCTCACCGCCCCCTACACTCTCCAAACGCAGTAAAATATCAGCAAAATAATGCAGCGGTATTGCTTTGCTGACCATATGCTCATAAGCATAGTCATCTGCGTCGCGCTCAAACTCACGCGAATAGGTCAGCCCCACTAATTGCGCGGGGGTTTCATTGAAGAGACTGGCGGTATTGCCGGTGATCAGGATAATCAGCGCTTTAAGTGAATCATTGGTAATAGATTGCCGCAGTGCATGACGACGTTCAATATGCCCCGTTTCATGCGCAAGCACGGCCAGCAACTCAAAATCATTGGCCACCAAACCGACAAGTTCATCGGTCACAACGATACGACCATCAGGCAGTGCAAAAGCGTTGGGGCCCAGCTTTCCGCCCTGCCTAAAAATAATTTCCCGAGCCGGATTCATGGATACCCAACGTTTGTACTCTTCACGAATCTGAATCCGCCGCGCTATGGGTAATTGGCTGTGCTTAAGAGTATCCTGATCCAGTTTGTTCAGTGTACTGATACCCAAATCATCTAAGGTGTGCTCAGGCAAGGCATAGGCGACTTGCTTAGCAATCAGTGGAATACCATACTGCAACACCAGCACGCCAAACAGCAGAGTCACGACCACACTCAGCAGTATCCACTTTGGGCTACTCTCCCAGCGCCAAATCCGACTCAGCCACATCCTTTTCAGCCATGCCAGCCGAGATTCTGTCCAGTCCGTCGGTGTCAGCCAATCGGGTAAATCCATCTGCAACAATTCAATGCAAACATCATGAGCGAACTCAATCACTGGCGGCGTTTGACCGATGGCTGCTCGAATCAAGCCCTCCGCGATTAAAAAAGACTGAGCACCCTCCACATCGTCTAAAGTCACCCAAACCTCACCACGCTCATCACTCGGATACAGTCGCCCCATCCGTGTGCGGGAGCTCTGGCCATCAAAGAAACGGATCGCAATGGCTTGATTCAAGTAACGATGTCGCTTTGGATCCATAGCGAAACTCGACCTCATGATAACGTGTGATAAATAGCAGTCTGCGAGCAGACTTACAGCGATAAATCGATTCCGATCAGGTCATTCATCTCTTCGCCAAAGGCTTTAAGATCGCCCTGCAACACCGCTAAAATTTCTTGCGGATCATCCTGCCATTGGATACTGATTGATTGAATCCGATAACGTTGAATACGAATAATCGCCCAAGGAATCATCATGCCGAAACTGATGACCGCGATCCAAAAGTTGCTATAGGCGATCCAAAGATAGACCCAAATATTGAGATCACTCTTGAAAGCACTTTGGCTCAGCGCTGTTTTTGACCAACATAAGCGAAACACCAGTGCAGACGTGATCCAATACATGGAAGCCAAGACCATGAAGAGGACAAAAACGAGCGGACTCATCCGCCATAGAATATTTTTGGCATCCTCAACATTGGTGATTTTTAAATCCAAACTGGACAGATACAGACCAAGCGCACCTAAACCGACATACAAACCGACCAATAACAGCATGGGAAACCACATCGCGATATAAAAATGCCTCACTTTGATATGAAACTGAAATTTTAATCGCCCTAGCTGTAAGTTACTAAATTGATATCGTTTATGTCGGTAAATATAATAAGGCAGTAAAAGACCCAGACTCAATATCACTAACAGTCCAAATCCCCAATAGGTCAAAAATGCTTGTCGCCATGTCCCCGTAAACTTGAATCGGATATGACGATAGACCGTGTTTCTGGCTTTAAATCGATATGTAGCGCGAAAGAGGTACGGAATGATGGCATAAATCAAAAAGAGCATCACCCCCGCCACCCACTGCAACCAAGATCCTCTCAAAGCGCCTTCCGAATGCGCCCCAAAATAAACAGCCAATGCCGTAATACGACCTATAAAGATGGCACGTGCTTGACCTGTAAAGTCAAAACGTTCCCCAGCAAGCTCAGTATGGGTATAAAAATAACGTAAACGTCTGACCTTTGCCCAAGGCGAATACAGGCTTAACGTCATGATCGTCAGCAGCCAATTGACCAACCAAATCCCAAAGTACTCACTCGCCTTGCCAAAGAAGCGAAAACGCGTGCTCTGCCCAAAGAGATCGGGCAGGTCTTCAGCGGTTTTAGACTCATTCGATACGATGGGCAATGGCGACGACTGAAAAGATAAAATGGGCATGACAGCTTCTTTAGCGAGTTATCTATGGTAAATATTGATTTTTATACTTTTTAACAACGTCCCTCTACATCACATCTAGATATGCCTTCTGATATGAGCCTTCAATGATTCCAGACCATCATACTCAATACAAAATGCTCATAAAAACACTCCCGTTGAGAGAATAGCTTAATATCACGAGCATTTTCAACCAAACTTTTGACCAACTAGATAAAGGCTTCCACATGAAAAATAACATGATCTGTCATCACACTTTGAATAAAATAATACCCATGATCGTAGTAGGCATGACGGCGCAATTCGAGTGGCTGCCCGACATTGGCACATACCGTCTCAAACTGTTCAGGATTCAATTGATTGAGGAACTTATCTTCAAGCCCCTGATCAATCAGGATGTTGTTAAATAACTTGCCTTTGGCCTGCACCAATCGTGTCGCATCATGATCAAGCCAAGTCGACCGATCAGTGCCCAAATAGGTTGAAAAGGCTTTCTCACCCCATGGGCAATCGATTGGCGCAGCAATCGGTGCAATGGCTGAAACGGAGCGAAATAAATCAGGATGACGCAGTGCCAAAGTCAATGCACCAGATCGGAAG
>CAYJTU010000207.1:0-5114 GCA_964373105.1 uncultured Moraxellaceae bacterium
CTTTTTCCAGACGTTCTTCAGTCATATGATGTAGATTGAGCCAAGCAACTTGTTTTCGACTAATTCCTTTAACTGAACGAGCGGTTTGAGTTGGGCCTAAGTTACAGCCATAACAAAACAATGTTGTGACAAAGCGCTTACGGGGATCATCGATCTTAGCCTCAAATCCAGAGAGCGGACCAAATTGTTTATGAAGATCCAACCAGCCTTCTGTTTCCACTAAAATATCGAGGATATTCTTCTCAGGTAATCGAGAAGCTAACTGTTTGTCCACATAATCAAGAGCAGCGGGTTTCGTATCAGCGTGATGCTTACGCAAAATAAGTTCGGTACCATTTAAGTCAACATGCTCATTTTTTGGAAAGCCTTGGTCAACGCGCGATGCAGTTTCAGACAGCCAAGTTTTCAATCCCTCAACAAATGCTTTTGGTTCGGTTGAAATGTTCAGCATTTCACCGTATTCAGCGACTTGAGTTTGATACGTTTCCCAGTCTACTAATTGATCTCTATAATCACTGTATTGATCACTATTTGCTACATAAAGATCACCAGATTGCAATTCCCGCATCGTTTCGGTCAGTACACAGAGCTCAAAATACTTACGGTTTACTTCTACGATTGCACCAGATCGTTGACCAGTCACTAATTTTCGCCATTTCTCTGGAATCCATTTAAGACTAATATCAGTTCCAGCTAGGGGCAACCATAGTTTGTGACTTTGTCGATGAGCAAGGATAAAATGAATCGCATTAATTAATGATAAATCCGCTGACGTTGACTTCAGGTCAAGTAAACTCAAACAGTTGAGCAGAAGTGGCCGCTGAGTTTGATAGGGTAAAACCATAAATGGTAAATAGTTATTGCCAGCGTATGCCATGTGCTCCTCGCACTCAGCTAAGAGGAGTGCTGGCTCAGTATGCATAGCCGCAGCAACCCGTTGACCGCGCTCTTGATCCGAGTCACCTTCTTGAAAAGCTTCCAATACATCACGTAGTTGTGAGACAAGTTTTTCTGCACGTTTTTGATGTTCTAAATAATATTGCTGTAATTTTTCTTCAGCACCAGAGTGGAGTTTTCGTAACTTACGAACAAACATCTCAACTGCATCATCAAGGACGCGACTCAACTGCGTATGAAATAAAATAACCATCAATGCGTAACGCTTATTTTTCTTGGTACTCCTTAAATCACCCGCTTCCAACGCTCGTGCTTCATGCATATATTGGTTACGTTTAACCACTGGAATATGAGTCACTTCTGGTAGGTCAACTGAATATGTTTTCAACCAAGCAACGTGATCAAGATATTGTCGAACTTCAGTATTCGTAGGCTTCTTTGGTTCCTGTTTTAACTGTTGCCAACCACTGAATGTTTGGTCAGGTGCTACGATGAGCAGCGTATCAAACTGGGCGATTATTTGCGGAGAAAGAGCATCCGTCAGACTTCTGAAATAGCACTCATTGACCTGATTACGAATACGCTGAGCGCTTCGGTTTAGCGTACTAAAGGCAGGAAGTTCAAAACGTTGGCGAATCAGTTCTTCGATAATGACGTTGATGATATCCGCCAATTCTTGTTTAGTTTGCGCCGCTAGAGTCGCAGCTTGCTCTATTGCAGTAGATGTATCAGCAGAAATTGGTTTGATGTTTAAGTAAGACCGAATGGCTTCCATGAACCGCTGCCGAAAATCAGACTTTTCTTCGGCAACTAAGTCACGCATTGGAATTATTCTTAGATCTAACTCTTTGTTCAGAAAGGATATGATTACAGGAGGTATTTCAGCAAGCATCGGGAAATATCCAAGCCGCTGTACAGACTTGAGTAAGATGATTAAATATAGTTTAGCTGGAGCCCTACGAGTAAAACGTTTTGCGAATTTGAGCTCTTCGACTGTCGGCGTGTAAATGTCACGAAGGTCACGTGAAGTCAATTCTTGTTTAAAGCGTGGATATGCTGTTTCATGAATGCTGGTCACGCAGTATTTCCTCTTATTTTCTTGGGAAGTTTTATACAAAAAATTATATTTGAGTGACCAACTGCTCAGACGGCATCAACATTGACTCAATACGATGCTGCGCAAATGGATCGACACTTTCAAGATAACGCATTGCTGAATTTATATTTTTCCAACCCACATACTCCATTAGCATTTTTAAATCCCAGCCATTGGAAGTTGCCCAATTGGCAAAGCCACGGCGTAATGAATGTGCGCTATAGAGCATAGGTGAATCAATCCTTGCTTCTGTAAACAGTGATCGTAGTAATGGAATAAGGCTATCTTCGTGCAGGCGATTTTGGCCGATATGTCCCCATTGGTTCACAGAGCGAAATACGGCACCGCCTGTTAAGCCACTGACTTCAATCCAGTCGGTATATGCTGTAACGGGGCATAATTGAGACAATGCAGGTGCCTTAAAACGAGTGCCTTTAAGTTGGCGATCCCCTTTGGTTTGTGGAAAAAAACAGGTCATGCCTTCATTAGGGACAACCTCAACATGTTCCACGTGCAACCTTGTCAGCTCATCTCCACGGAATCCGCGCCAGAAACCGAGTAATAACATGGCTTTATTGCGAGTATGACGTAACACGTCACCGTGGCTGGCTGTATGTCTGGCAAGTTCAATGGACTGATCAAGCCAATTTACAACCAGCCTTAATTGCTCAATTTGAAAAGGTTTTGCTCGCTTTTCTTGTGCAGGATGAAGGGTTTGAATGCCTCGAAAGACTTTACGCACCACAGGTGCTTTTGTGGGATCAGGAAAGCCTTGATCAATATGCCACTGTGCCAATGCCGCCAGTCGCTGCCTTAAAGTATTGATCGACAACAATTCAGCTTGATCAACTAAGTATCGTGCAACACCATCGGCAGTAGCAGGAAGAAAACCGCCCCATTCAACCTCAAAATGCCGAATAGCCGATTGATAACTACGGTGAGTATTATCCCGTGTTGCGGCATAAATGTACTGATCAAGTTTGCTCATAACCCTGACTACCCGCATATTAAAAATATTTATTAATATTAAATACTTAGTATTTCATGGCTTGATGAAGCGGTACTACAAAACCCTCGAAAGCGCTTCAATCGCCTTCA
Source organism: uncultured Moraxellaceae bacterium (assembly GCA_964373105.1). Lineage (GTDB taxonomy): Bacteria > Pseudomonadota > Gammaproteobacteria > Pseudomonadales > Moraxellaceae > Aquirhabdus. Next base: position 3,092 of record CAYJTU010000207.1, read on the forward strand.
TCCCAGTTCCAAAACGACTGATCGCCTCACGATGAGTACTGAGATCACCATAGGCAATAAAGCGTAAATTGAGTGCATCAATCTTGCCAAATGCAGGACGATTGATCTGTTTACGCACATCCTCTTCTCGGGCATCGGGAGCCACCAAAAATAAGGGCAGATTGGCACGTTCTGGTAGGCTCATAGCCAAATCCAGCATTCGGACAATGCCTGAGTAAATACTGGTGCTGTGTTCGACCTCAAAAGCTGCGATGACTTCACCAGTTGTCTCAAGCCACAATACATCAATTAAACCAATGGCCTCGGCGGCATCCGAGTTTGCAAGTGCTGCGGGCAGGCATGATAAACATCCCGTCCCTAATGCTGTTTCAGCATACTGTCGATTACGATCATTACTGGCAATCCATACCGAAAATCCTAATGCATGACCTAAATCACGTAACCAGCCTTGTACACTGGTATGAGTATGATCTGACTCTTGTGCGAGTTTCAGCGCTTTGATCGTCGCTGCACTGTCTTCATGGACTTTGGATAATTCCAATTTGAATCGTTGTATTGCTGACACATTATCTTCCTGCGGAATAGCAGGATAACGTCCTTTGCCCACATCAAATAAGAATCCTGCAATTGCGCCAAGATCATTGGAGAACAGGTCATGGTATTGCCGATTCAATTCCAAGATGCCACTTCTCATCGCTATGTAGTCTGGCCACCGACCCAATTTGACGTTGCAGCCCGTGATTTGGTTATAGCCCGCGACAATTGCGGTGTTAAATGGCGGGGTACGTGTGGGATGGAGAAAATACAGCAGATTAGCGACCGCTGGTCCTAAGCCTTTAATGCCATGGTGATGCAAAATATGGATGGCATCGATCAGGGCTTGATCACTTTGGCAACATAGGCAGGTTGATAAGAAACGACCAAAGGCTTTTTGGTTGTCTGCACTTTCATAGATATCAGGAATTCTGAGTTTTGGTTTCCATAAAAAGGCATGGTCAGCCCCTTTAAAGATTTGACGTTGTTCAGCGATAGATGCAACGACGGTTTCTAGTGAAGAACCTCGGTAAAGATTCCCAAACTCACCGCGTTCAATCTCAGCGGTGACTGCTTGTAAGCCACGGCGAATTGATCGAAAGTTTTTAATGCGTTCTTCCCATAAAAACCATGATTGATAGGTTCCCCCTTGATCCTCACGCCAACGTTCGATGAGACGTCTGAGCATTGGATTTTCATTTTGAGTATCAATCATTCAAGCGTTCCATCTGGGAAAAACAATGACCTATCATAGACGATCAGACATCATAAACGCAGACTGGATTCAGTGCGCGTTTATGTGAGAAGAAGCTTTATTTATCTTAACGACTGGCTCGCTTGCGGTGGTGGCGCTATTGACCGGGATATGGTTACGGCTTGCTGATCTGTCTTTAACCGCACGGTGTTCAAAAGACTCTCTTGATCGCCATGCGTATGAGGTGACTTTTCTTCAGCATCTTCTTTACTTTGATCGTGATCAGACACCGCCTCAAGTTCAGCATCTGACATGGTCGCCATGGGGTGGCTTGGCTGTACTTCATTGGCGTATAGGACGCCGCTAAACCCGAGGCATAGCAATGGTATGAATAAACGCATCTTAATCCCTGAATTTAAACTCATCATCCCTGCTGTTAAAACCAAAGCCGCACGCCAGCAACCGCAACCGTCTTGCTAGTTGGTTCGTTATTGGCATGTAGTAGTTCCGCAGTCTTGCCATATTGATGCACGGTTTCAACCCCAACATAAGGTGCAAACTGGCGTGTGATTTCGTAACGCAGACGTAAGCCCGCTTGGAGATCACTGAATCCCTTACCCACATTACGCTCTGTATCATCTTTGCTATAAATATTCGTCTCAATCGTGGGTTGTAGAATCAAACGCTGGGTAATACGCCAATCATAGGTCGCCTCTAAGCGCAGTGCAGCACGGTTTTCATCACCGATATATACCGTGCCGCCGAGATCTAGCCAATACGGCGAAATGCCATTTA
>CAYJTU010000207.1:5124-6196 GCA_964373105.1 uncultured Moraxellaceae bacterium
TGCCATTTAAACCCAATGCCAACCAAGTGCGTCCTTTTTCTTTACCACTGTCTTGGCGCACGCCAAGCTCCGTGTTCCAAAAAATATCAACGGGTTTACGCCAGAGCAACTCCGTACGTGCCTCTTCGAGTTTGCTATTGGCCGTATCTCCCTCAGCTTTCAGTGCAAGACGGTTCCAGTCCGAACCCACCCATGCATCAATATCATAACCCCCTTCGGTTTTGCCTTGACTGCGCGCAACCTCAAGTTGATTAAACATCACACTCATCATGATGCCGTTACCCATCATTTCAGGGGGGGCAATCGGGCCAAAATCACGACCTTGAGAATAATTAGGACTGCGCGCATCAGACGGTGCTGAACCGCCTTGCATTTTGCCCATTTTCATCCCGCCCATATCCATTTTTGACATGTCCATAGAGCCATTGCCCATATCCATGGAACCGTGATCCATTTTTGACATGTCCATAGAGCCTTTGCTCATATCCATGGAACCGTGATCCATTTTTGACATGTCCATAGAGCCATTGCCCATATCCATGGAACCGAGATCCATCTTCGACATGTCCATAGAACCTTTGCTCATATCCATGGAACCGTGATCCATTTTCGACATGTCCATAGTGCCATTGCCCGTATCCATGGAGCCGTGATCCATCTTCGACATATCCATAGAACCGTTGCTCATGTCCATTTTCGACATGTCCATTGGCGGGGCTTTTTTTGAAGTCTTTTTGCTGACAGGACGGGGATAGGTCTTCGGTTTAGCCACTTTGGACTTTGCTTTAGGCATGTCCATTTTCATGTCCATCCCTGACATCGAGCTCATGTCCATGCCTGAATGATCCATGCTGGGTTCCGCAGCCAAAACTGGCAGACTCAACACCAATACGCTTAGCGTTAATATATTTTTCATGATTTCCTTCATAATCAGTCCACCACCACTTCGCGAAACATGCCTGATTCCATATGGTAGAGAAGATGGCAATGCCATGCCCAGCGACCAGCTTCTCCAGTGACGTCAAACGAGATCTTCTGAGCAGGTTGTACGACGATTGTATGTTTACGAACT
>CAYJTU010000208.1:0-6154 GCA_964373105.1 uncultured Moraxellaceae bacterium
GATACTTTGATGCGTTTACGCAACGCCCAGCGAAAGTATGTCAATGACCTCTTTGGCGGTTTCTATGATCTTGAATACGTAAACAATCGTTTGCGCATTGGACTTGTTCACAAGCGGATTGGTGTAGAGCCGAAGCTATACTTGGCAGCAATTAATACCTTGCAGCAATTATTAGTCGATTTGTTGCATCTAACGCTGCCAGATGAAGAGGAATGTAAAAAAACCATAGCAGCTTTGACCAAGCTTTTCATGCTGGATATCTCATTTGTTTTTGAAACCTATATCCGCAGCTTAGTTGCTGAAATTGAGACATCTAAGGATAAGTCTGATCAGTATGCACTTGTATTAGAAGGAAAAAAAGCAGCTCGAGTCTATGTCACGTACAGATCCTTTGACGGGTTTGCTGAATATGCGCTTCATGACGGAAATCTTGACTCAAGCCATACGAAGTGCACAAAGAAGATCTGAGCTGATCACTGTTGTCTATTTGGATATTAATGATTTCAAAAAGATCAATGATCATGAGGGTCATTTACGTGGGGATGAGATACTACGGACTGTGGCAGAAGTGATCAAAAAAATTTCGAGAATGGAGGATAGTTGTTTTCGCTACGGCGGGGATGAGTTTTGCATTATCCTATCGAATTGTGGCGAGGTACAAGCTGCGGAGATTTATATGCAGCGCCTGAGTCAGGAGTTACAAAAGCGTGAAAAGAATGTGACGCTCAGTGTTGGCTGCGTAGAAACTGGCCCGCAGGATTATAAGCTCCCTGAAGAGCTAATCCGCTTAGCTGACGAGAGAATGTATGCATGCAAAGCTTCATTGAAGCACTAGTGCATGCAAGGGTTAGATAAGCAAAAGTTGTACTGTCCATGAAGAAAAGTATAATGTAGTAAAGCTTTGTCAAAAAACTTTTTTGGTCTGAGGCTATTTTTTGCTTAATGATTTGAGCCTTATACAAACTTATAAATTTTGCTATATGAGTTTCTTTTGATGAAAATAGTCAAAAGAATGACTTTTGGGAACTAGTATTATGTTAATCGTTTGCCCGCACTGTATGGCCAAAAATCGTGTACCTGAAGAGCGCCTTCAGGAGCATCCGACTTGCGGTAAATGCAAACAAGCACTTTTGCCAAATCATCCCATTGCCTTGAATGACCAGAATTTTGATCATTATGTACAAAACACCGAGTTACCCATCGTGGTCGACTTCTGGGCAGAGTGGTGTGGTCCTTGTAAAGCCATGGCGCCACAATTTAACCAAGCGGCACTAACTGCACCGCAGTACCGTTTCGTGAAAGTGGATACTGAGCAGGCACAGCAAATTAGCGCACGATTTAATATCCGCAGTATTCCAACGCTTGCCGTTTTTAAGAATGGCAAAGAGATTGCACGGCAGGCAGGGGCCATGCAAGCTGGTCAACTTTTATCTTGGCTTGGACAGGTGGTTTAAGACAGGCTGTTTACGGTGAAATTGATCAGCTGATCAGTGTAGGGCCTAGATATTTTCCTACACTGATCAACAAAACACTCTGCATCTTTTAAATCAATTGCTTGATGCGAGCCACGGCAGTCTCACACGTGGCTAGATCCGCAACCAAGGCCATCCGCACGTGATTGATACCGGGATTGACACCGTTTGATTCTCTGGATAAATAACGTCCGGGTAATACGGTAATGTTTTGCTCCCCGTATAGACGCCTTGCAAATGCTTCGTCATCGGCAACAGGCAGCCAAAAATAAAATCCAGCATCTGGTTTTTTGAAAGGCAGACTCTGACCAAGTTCATTGATGAACAAGTTAAACTTTTGACGATACAAAACCCGATTTTCTTCGACATGCGCTTCGTCTTGCCATGCCGCGACTGATGCCAACTGATGCTGTACGGGCATCGCAGAGCCATGATAGGTGCGATAGAGCAAATAGGGTGCCAGTAAGCGTGCATCCCCCGCGATAAACCCTGAGCGTAGACCGGGCAGATTAGAGCGCTTAGACAGTGAATGAAAAACTACGCAATTGCGATAATCATGGCGACCGATCGCTGCACACACTTCCAGTAAGCCAATCGGTGCAGTATCAAAATACAGCTCGGAGTAGCACTCATCCGAGGCAATTACAAAATCATATTGATCAGACAACGCAATGAGTTTTTTGAGCTTGTCTGCGGGCATGACGGCTCCGGTCGGATTACCCGGTGTGCAGATAAAGACCAGTTGCGTATTTGCCCAGACCGACTCAGGTATGGCATCCCAATCCCCTAAGTAGTCATTCTCAGCCGTGCAATTGACAAAGTAGGGGGTTGCGCCCGCGAGGAATGCAGCACCTTCATAAATCTGGTAAAACGGGTTAGGCATGATCACAAAGGGCTGCTTGTGACCCGTTGCTGCGGGTTCAGTCACCGCTTGGACAAATGAGAAAATGGCTTCGCGCGTCCCATTCACAGGCAAAATTTGCGACTCAGCATCGATCTCGTTCAATGAGAAGCGTGCAGTTAGCCAATTCGCAATGGATTGGCGCAGTGCGGGTAAACCTTTAGTCGACGGGTAGGTCGATAAGTGCTTTAGATTGTCGACCAATGTGGCTTTGACGAATTCTGGTGCCGCATGGCGCGGCTCGCCAATCGACAGGGCGATATTCGGCAGATCTGTTGGCGGAGTGAGATCACTGAATAAACGTGCAAGTTTCTCAAAGGGATACGGGTGTAAGCTGCTTAAATTCGGATTCATAGACATTCGTATTACGTTTAAAAATAAGGTTTAAAAAATGACGTAGCCAAAACTTAAGCTTGGCTCTGCGCATCTAAATCGTGCTTAAGTTCTTGTGCAAGTGCACTGGCTGCAGCATTGTCGAGTGGTTTGCCCTGACTATCGGTAATAAAGAAAACGTCTTCCGCACGCTCACCCAACGTCGCAATCCGCGCTGTCTGGATATCAATGTTCTTCTGAAAGAATAAGGCACCAATTTGCGCGAGTAAGCCGGGACGATCCAGAGAGATAATCTCAACCACATTATGCTGATGGACGATATCGAGTTTAATCGTCACTTCGCTCGGCACATTAAAGTGACGCAACTGACGCGGCATACGCCGCTTGGACAGGTTCTGTGCTTTCTCGGGTTGGGCTAGGACGGCTTTAAGTCGCGCAGTGACTTCGGCATTACGCTCAGGATCCGTGAGCAAGGTGCCATATTTATCCAGCACGACATAAGTATCCACAGAGAAACCAGTCTTGGCTGTGATAATGCGTGCATCTTGGACGTTGAGCTCCATCTGATCAAAGACGGCAACGGTCGCGGCAAACAGATTGGTTAAGTCGTGTGTGTAAATAAAGATCTGTACCGCATCTTGGTTTAACTCACGGTGCTCACGCATCAGCACCAGTGGGGTTTCATGACCATGCAAGAGAATCTCGCGGGTGTGCCAAGCAACTTCCGAGGGGCGCTCACGCAGGAAGTAATCATCACCCATTTCCTGCCAGATTTTTTCAACGTCAGGACGTTCAAAGGCGCCAGCAAGCAAATCAAAGGATTGCTTCTTGGTATCTTCAATCCATGATTGGCGGTCCATTGGATTATCCAGCCCAGAGCGGAGTACACGGCGGGTTTGGTTGTACAATTGGCGCAGTAGTGAGGCACGCCAAGTATTCCAAAGGGTTGGGTTGGTGGCATTGATATCAGCGACTGTCAGCGTGTACAAATAGTCCAAATGCACCATGTCGCCAACTTTCTGGGCAAATTCATGGATGATATCGGGATCAGAAATATCTTTCTTTTGTGCCGTCAATGACATGAGCAAATGGTTTTGGGTGAGCCAAGCAACAATATTGGCTTCACGTTGGGTCAGACCGTGCGCTAAGCAAAACTCTGTCGCATCAATCGCGCCAAGTTCACTATGGTCACCGCCACGACCTTTAGCAATATCATGAAATAAAGCGGCAAGGTAGATAATGTCTTTACGATCTAAGCGCTTAAAAATCTGACTGACGACAGGGAAGTTTTCTTCTGACTGGTCTTCAGCAAAACGTTGCAAATTACGCAGTAGGATCAGCGTATGCATATCGACGGTATAGATGTGAAACAAGTCGTACTGCATCAACCCAATAATTTGTCCAAAGGCAGGGAGGTATTTACCCAGAACCCCATAACGCTTCATCGCTTGGAAGGTTTCATACAAACGGTAGCGCCCACGAATGATCGCCATAAACAGTGCGCGATGCATCGGGTTCTGGCGGAAGGCATCATCGATGCCCTTAACTGCGAGCATCAGCAAGCGCAAGGTGCGTGCACGAATGCCAATTGCATCATTACGCGACGCCATTAAAAAGAAAATCTCTAAGATGCTGCTGGGCGTTTCTGAAAAAACACGATGGTGACGTGCCGAGATTTTGCCGTTAATCAGTTCAAAGCGATCATTGATTGTGGTGACAATCAGCGGGGAGGTTTCTTTGAGCTTAGGTTCAATGGCGGTTTCATAGAAATAAGCCAATAGCATTTCGTTAAAGCTGGAAACGCGCATCGCGGCACGATAATAATCACGCATAAAACGTTCGATAATCGCATTTTGATGATCGCTTTCCACGGTGTGATAATTCAAACGCTCTGCAATAGAGCGTTGATAATCAAACAATAAGCGATTTTCATTACGATTGGTGAGGCGATGTAAATGATGGCGGATCAGCCATAAAAAATCTTCACAGGACTCGAGTTCGTTGTATTCAAACTCACTTATGAAGCCTAAATGCACCAAATCATATAACCGTATCACGCGGTAATAGCGTTTAGCGATCCAACCAATTTGGTTGATGTCTCGTAGTCCACCGGGCGCATTTTTGATATCCGGTTCGAGATTGTATTCGGTATTGTGATGTTGCCCATACCTTAGGGCTTGTTCGGACATTTTGGCATTATAGAAATCTAAGTCTGTCCATGTATCCGACACAATTCGACGCGGTAGCAGGCTGAGCGATTTATCACCGACAACAAGGCGCGATTCAACCAAACTGGTTGCAACCGTGATGTCCTGTGCCGTCTGTATACATTCAGATAAGGTTCGTACGCTAACACCAGGTTCAAGACCCGCATCCCAAAGGCTGGCGACAAAGGCAGAGACTTGTCCTTCTTGCTCTTCGCTCAGTGGGTTCTGGCTTAAGATCATCACATCCACATCAGATTTCGGCAGCAACTCGCCGCGACCATAGCCGCCGACAGCAATTAATGCGATGCCTTGATCGGATAAGTTCTGGTTATTCCAAAGATGCTGAAGGACATCGTCAATGGCATGCGTGCGTGCATGAACGATACTTCTGATCGATTCGCCAGCTTCTAATTTCTCGTCGAGATTCTTTTCCAGCAACTGGCGCCATTCAATAAGGCCCCGGCAATTATTCCCCGTTCCACCACTTGAGGAAATGCTGTCTTTAGGCGGGAGATAATCAAGCGGTGAGGGCAGAGCAGACATAAGGCGTAAGTCTCTCAAAGAATGTGTATGTGAGTGGAAAATAATTCTGGATCATAGCAGGAAGTGTCGTTCAGTGATAAAAAAGACCCTCGAATTGAGAGTCTTTTTTGAAAAATCAATATCGAATCCGCTTAAACTGCTTTACAGATCACGTATTGGGGGCAGATGTTTTTCAAACGCCAAAGCGAGATAAGTCTTCGTTAGGACGCGCAGTTAAAATTTCGATCCCTGTCTCAGTCACCAAAATAGTATGTTCAAACTGAGCAGACAATTTACGGTCTTTGGTGATGACGGTCCAACCATCATTCATCAGGGTTGTTTGCCAGACGCCGGCATTGACCATGGGTTCAATAGTAAATGTCATGCCTGCTTCAAGCTTCATGCCGGTATTTTTCTTACCGTAATGCAGGATTTGTGGATCTTCATGGAAGACACGGCCAAGGCCATGACCACAATACTCACGCACAACGCTAAAACGTTGGCTTTCGACATAGCTTTGAATTGCGGCGCCGATATCACCGACATGGGAGCCTGCTTTCACGGTTTGCATGCCGCGATACATCGCTTCTTGAGCGACATCGCTTAAACGCTTGGCGAGGATCGACGGCTCGCCGATAAAGAACATTTCACTGGTATCACCATGAAAGCCATCTTTAATCACCGTAATGTCGATATTCATCATGTCGCCATTTTTAAGC
>CAYJTU010000209.1:0-6129 GCA_964373105.1 uncultured Moraxellaceae bacterium
AAGGCGGATTAAAACAAGGTTAAGCACAATTTCTAATAAAGATATAGTCGAGAACGATTCTTATTTACATATGAGCAAACAAATGCTGTAATGCGACTACAAGTCTCCACATGACGTTAATATTGTAAACAGACATAAAACCATAACATCAATTCAATATCATAAATTCTCATCCTTGGAGCATCACCATTATGTCAGCGGTTATCGGCAATACCCTCATCGCTATCAAAGCGGAAGATCAAATTCCAGACCAAAAGCCTGCGCAAAGCGCCAGCAAAGATCAATTTACCTTTAATACCCCAACCATTGCGGACTCCTCAACCAAACGCAGTCAATAATGAAGATATTCAGCAAATCCTAAACGCACTAAATTTTTTTAAAACCCGCACATAGCGGGTTTTTTATGGGCGGAGATCCTCGTATCTGATCGGTTGGAGGCGCTAACGGGAGTGGTGAGCGAGTGGGCGGCCTCTCAAGGGTTGGCTGTGGAGCGGTGCTTGCGACGTGCTCATAGCGGTCGTCGGCTGCACAGTGTGCAGTGAGGGTCGTGCATAGGGAATCGGCTCAATCAAAATCTCATGCCCCGCGCGGTCATAGAAGATACAGCGCAAATGGGTGATATCAGTACGCCAAGCGTGGACGCCTGCATGTGCGGCTTGCAAGCAGAAGGTCAGGAAGTTGATCTGACCGCGCTGATGCTTACGGATAGTCTGGCGTAAGGCTTGGGTGTTGGCTTTCGGGGCGATTTCAAGATACTGATATTTGTCTGGCGTCTGCAATTGCTCGCCGCTGACGGCGTGGTATTCGGAGTGTCCATCACAGATAAACACATCGTAGTATGCAAGGCCAAGGGCTTTTAGATCTTGTACGTACTGCGGGAAATTAGATCCCGATTTGACGCTGGCATGAATCTGGGAAATATGATCGATGGTCAACATGACATTCTCGGCGGGCTTAAGATTTACGACTTATGCACTATCCAAAGAAAATGTGGATGAAACGGGGCAGGCGTAGAGAGGTTGGTAGGGTCTTCAGTAAGCGCTTTGTTAATGTGAGCTGGCGTGATCGATCGAATTGTTAATCAAAAACTGCGCCAGCAAACTGAGGCGCGGCGGCAGCGCCGCAAAATCCCGTGCACAGACAAACAGCTGACGCGCCGCCCATGGCTCAAGCAAAGGCACAATCGCCAGATCAGGATAAAGCGTATCAGCACGACGCAGCACATTGACTGCTGACTCTGACAAAACCGCAATGCCGATGCCTGCGCTAAGCATCATGCCGATGTTTTCAATACTGCGCATGCGGATCCGATAGCTGATCTCACGACCAAGCAGCGCCGCCCGCTCACCCAAATGGGTCTCCAGTGCCGCATCTGACAGCCCGATAAACTGCTCATCGACAATCTCGGCCAAAGTGACAGCGGGGAGGCGGGCGATGCGATGGTTATTTTTAACCATCACCACCAACTGATCTTGGGCAATCAAGTGCGCTTGCAGCGTCGCAAGGTCAGTGATGTTGGCGACAATCCCTAAATCCGCCTGACCTTTGGCCACCGCATGCACGATCTCGGTACTGGGACGCTCATCCACATCGACCGACAGATCGGGATAGCGGGCGAGGAAGTCACACAGCTTTTGCGGCAGGAAGGATGTGAGCGCAGCGGTATTCGACAGCAGTCGCACTCGACCTTTAAGCCCTGAGGCATAGCTATCCAGCTCATCGCGCATCTGCTCGACTTGCCCTAAGATCAGGCGCGCATGACGAATCAAGGCATCACCCGCCACTGTCGTGCGCACTCCGCGTCTGACGCGATCAAACAGCGGCGTGCCGAGTATCGCTTCCATATTGGAGATGCGCTCACTGACCGCCGCAAGCGACTGATTCATGGCAATGGCGCCTTGGGTCAGACTGCCATGCTCAACCACCAGTAGAAATAAGCGTAAGTCGGTCAGGTCGATCCGCATCGGCATGCTCCATGGCTTGATCCATATCTGCACTTTAGCCTTTGGTTTAGCCGAAGTCTAGCATTGGAATTCCCCGATTGTGTGCGGCGCGGATCGGCGTAGACTTCAATCTTATTTGATCAACTGTGGAGCGACAGTGATGGATCATGTTCTTTTGATTGCAGGGGCTGGATTGCTGGCAGGCGCCATGAATGCCTTGGCGGGCGGCGGCTCTTTCGTCACCATTCCCGCCTTGATTGCAGCGGGTATCCCATCGGTACAAGCGAATGCTTCCAGTACCGTGGCGCTCCTCCCCGGAGGGCTGGCCAGTGCGTGGGTCTATCGTGACGGACTGCAACCACTCGGCAATGTCTCGATGCGCCTGCTGCTGCTGATCACCTTGATTGGCGGTGTGCTGGGAGCGGTGTTGTTGCTGTTGACCTCAAGTTCAACCTTCGATCATCTACTGCCGTGGTTACTGCTGATCGCATCCACGATCTTGGGTTTTGGTCGTCAGTTCGGCGAGTGGTTGCGGCGTCATGTGCAGATCAAGCCATGGGCTGTCCTGCTGGTGCAGTTTGGCTTGGGCATCTATGGCGGCTACTTTGGTGGTGCTGTCGGCATCATGATGATGGCGGTGTGGAGTGTCCTGACCAATCGCGATCTCAAAACCCTCAATCCACCACGCACCCTGATGGTCAGCGCCGCCAATGGCATGGCCGTCCTCATCTTCATCCTCGCCCATGCCGTGCACTGGCCTGAAACCTTGGTCATGGCGGCTGCCGCAATCATTGGGGGCTATGGCGGCGCGCGGATTGGACGTCATGCCTCACCGCAGGCGGTGCGTGTGGCGACACTGCTGCTGACCTTTGGGATTACGCTGACGTTCTTTGTCAGGGCGTATGGGTGAGGACGCGCAGGCTTGAAAAATGTCCCTTTCTCGCCTATAACTTAAATCTTCTTTAAACAAACTCTCCGAGCCCGCCCATGAGCCAGCCGACACTCACCCCTGAACCCTATGTCATGCTGGCCGAGTACAACCAGTGGATGAACCAGCGCCTCTATGCACTCCTCGCGACGCTGCCCGATGAACTGCGCAAGCGTGATCTGGGGGCTTTCTTCAAATCGATCCACGGCACGCTCAATCATATCCTCTTCGGTGATCTGGCGTGGACGGGGCGCTTTGGCTTAGTTGAGTTCTCACCGCGATCGGCGGATCAGATCCTGTTTGAAGACTTCGATGACCTGCATGCGGAGCGCCTACGTGTCGATGCACTGATTTTGGCATGGGCGCATACTCTGACGACTGAGCAGCTTGTGCAAGACTTCAGCTATACCAGCAAGATTGACCTCATTACCCGTACCCGCCCGATGTGGGCACTGATCACCCATCTGTTTAACCACCAAACCCACCATCGCGGCCAGATCACCACCCTGCTGAGTCAGCAGGGGGTTGATATGGGCATCACCGATATACCGGGTTTGCCGCGCTGGGTTTGAGATGCCCCCCTGAAAAACCAGAAAACCCATCATCATGATGGGTTTTCTTATTGATGATTAAAACTATTTAAAGCATGTAGTACTAGAATCCTGTAATGGACAGCACAGCATTGTTGCTGGTGATCATGAGTGATCCTTTAGGACTGATTGCGATACCTGATGGTAGAAACTCTGAATTCGTCAGCGATTTGAGTTTAAGCCCGAGTGTATTGGTACTGTTTACTATCGTTGTTACTTCGCCAGACGGTGTAATTTTACGAATTGTATTGTTCCCCACGTCGGCCACATAAACGTTTCCACTTTTGTCCACTGTGATGCCTTCAGGATAGTAGAGTTGAGCTGCCGAACCGATGCCGTCTGCTGAACCTTGTATGCCTGCGGATCCTACAAGTGTCGTGATGTTTGAAGCGGATATTTTACGGATGCTACTATTTCCAGAATCAGCGACATAGATATTACCATTATTGTCCACGGCAACACCTGTCGGGGCGTTAAACTGGGCTGAGAAACCAGAACCATCCTTGCTGCCTCGTTTGCTGATTCCTGCAAGCGTTGTAACCATACCGTTAGGTAAAATCTTTCGAATGGCATTGTTGCCAGTGTCGGCGACATAGACGTTCCCAGTCTGGTCTACAGCAACCCCACGGGGGTTGTTGAAGTCTGCTACACCTTTAGGGTAATAAAAATAATCTTCTGGACTAACGACACCAGTTAATGTGGTCACGACGCCATTAGGTGTAATTTTGCGGATAACGTTATTACCAGAGTCTGCAACGTAGACTATGCCTGCATTATCCACTGCAACACTTGTGGGATAGTTAAATAAAGCAACTTTGCCCGTACCATCCGTATTGCCACTGACACCTGCGGTCCCTGCAATAATGCTGATCTCGCCCGTTGGTGAGACTTTGCGAATCGTATTGTTGAAGCAATCTGCAATATAGGTATTACCATTGGCATCAACCGTAGCGCCTGTCAAGCTTCCTGAACTATCGACATTCCCTCCAGGGTAAGCAACGACTCCTGCAAACGTACTCACGACAGCTGCTGGAGTAATTTTACGGATCGTACTGTTGCCCGTGTCAGCAATATAGATATTACCATTATTATCTACAGCAACACCCTTGGGAGAGGAAAAGCGAGCATCTGAGCCTGTACCATCGGTGCTCCCTGGTGAACCAAATTTACCAGCTAATGTTGTCACTACACCTGATGGCGTAATTTTACGGATTGTTCCGTTATCCGCAACGAGGACATTCCCATTTTTGTCTATAGCGACATCTTGAGGATAATGGAATTGTGCGGCAATGCCAGTGCCATCAGCATATGCAAAGACATTGGATGTGCCTGCAAGTGTCGTCACCACACCACTAGGTGTAATTTTACGGATCGTACTGCTCATCATGTCCGCAACATAGACGTACCCATTATCGTCCACAGCGATGCCTCTGGGACTCCTAAAATTTGCTACAGTACCGATACCGTCAATCACAGTCGCCGACGTACTTACAGAGCCTGCTAGTGTCGTTACGACGCCATCTGGAGTGATTTTACGGATATTCTCATTACCTGCGTCCGAGACGTAAATATTTCCATTCTTATCGACAGCGATACCGACTGGCTGATTAAATCGTGCAACTGAACCTGTACCATCTGCACTACCTGGTGTGTATGCCTTCCCTGCGATTGTGCTGATCTCACCAGAGGGCGTAATTTTTCGAATAATAAGATTATTTGTGTCAGCGACATAAATATTATCTTTGCTATCTACGGCGACGCTGGATGGACGATTAAAGCGAGCTTCTACACCAGTTGAGTCTAACCCCCCATTATTACTTGTATGGCCTATCGTCGTCACAAAGCCACTTGGTGAAATCTTTCGAATGGCATCATTGTAGTAGTCTGCAACATATACATTACCGTGACTATCCACTGCGACATCCTGTGGGTTATTAAAGCGTGCTGCTAGACCCGTAATAGTAGGATTGCCTGTGTGAATGTTTGCAGATAATAGTATTACATCTGGAGGGGGCGTCGAACCTGAGCCTGGGCTCGGGCCCGGAGAAGGTGTTGACGAGTCAGAACCTCCACCGCAAGCTGAAAGAGTGCAAATCAGAGCGCTTGTAAGCAGAAACTTCCATGTATTTTGTCGCATCAAGAAACCTTTTCATTTGGTCAGTAAATTTGAGAAATGATAACTCATGGTTATGTTCCTCAGGTTTTTTTCTGACGAAAACTTTATGATTTCGATGTGAAATATGAAAAATATTGTGTTGAGTTAAGCAGGACTGAGGTATCCAAACATTCGTGATTCCCCAAAACCAGAAAACCCATCATCACGATGGGTTTTCTTTTATCTAAACCGTCTATAACGACATCATGACTAGAAGCCTAGTACAACGGCGTCCCAGCATTATACGCAGACACAAAACTCTGCCAGTCGAGATTCACCTGCGCGGCATAGTTGAAGGCAAAGGTCGAGATTTCAGACTGTAGACCGCTGGTGCTGGTGACGGCATCCGTGACTTGTTTGTCGATGCTATAGGTCACGATACTGCTGTTATAGTCCTGATCCGAGATCGCATGTGCAGAAGCCAGCGCTTGACCCAAGTAAGTCGCCGCGGTGTTGAACTTGCTTGAGCTAGAGAGTTGGGCGGTGTCAAAGTCTTCGCCAAACGGTGACTTC
>CAYJTU010000210.1:0-1844 GCA_964373105.1 uncultured Moraxellaceae bacterium
CACCACGACTGGTGCATATGGGATCCAACTATTAGCCGTGGCGTAGCTGAGTGCCAATAAAACGACCACTGCATTGCCCGTTGCCCACCAAACGGCCTTGCGATCCAGTAAGATAAAACCAAAAACAGGTGCACCCAGCAGCACTAAACCCGCACAAAAGGAGGCCGTTCCAATCGAATAACTCATGAGCACAAGTGATAAAGAGAAGAATTGCACGGCGATATGTTGAAAGAAGATCAGGTTGGGTCGTTTTTTGCGTAAGTAAAGACCAATCGCAACGATGGTCAAACTGATTAGGATCAGTAAGATTTCAAATTTAACGAAGCCCATGGCCATATCGACAGTGATCAGAATCTCACGATCTGGACGATTGAGCACATACAACGACCACAGAAAATACTGGATCAAAATAGGGATGATGGCGATTAAAAGAATGAGTCCTTTATCCACAGAACGCCACTCTAATGCCGCAGACACATATCTACGCCATGACGTGAGGTGATGCATTTGATACTCCGTATCATTTTTTTATTGACAGTCTTAAGGGGAGTCTAATGGAAAAGTTATGCAATGACATTGATTTTGAGGCGATGAGCGCTTCTTTTATTGTGAAAATGGGGAGTGGTAGTAGGGTATATCTCAAAAAAAAGCGCGGGCTATAAGCACCGCGCTTTTTTCTCATCCACGATCAATTAAGACTGCGAAGTGAAATAGCTTTCGTCAAAGCTCATGATCACGGCAGAGCCAGACTGAACCATTTTTGCACGGGCATCCAGTTCAGGCAGGATACGGGTGACGAAGAACTTACCCAGCTCAACTTTGTTTTGGTAGAACGCGCCGTCTTTAACACTTGCCGCTTCTACGATACGAGCGAACATATAGGCATAGCTGACCAGACCAAAGGCATGCAGGTAGTCGATGGCGGCGGCATTTGGTTCATCGGCATTCGCTTTAGCGGCTGCGACGACTAAGGTGGTGAGGGCTTCAAGGGTGTTTACAGAATTCAAGAGAGAAACCTTCATCCATTCTGCTTTCATGCTCGCTGCAAATTCACGGATCTCCGCTAAGTAAGTCGCGACAAATGCACCGCCATTCTTAGTGACTTTACGACCGATCAAATCTTGAGCCTGTACACCATTGGTGCCTTCATAGATTTGTGCGATGCGGACGTCACGGACGAATTGTTCTACGCCCCACTCACGGATATAACCATGACCACCAAAGACCATTTGTGAGTCGACACAGGCTTCAAAGGCTTTATCGGTCAAGAATGCTTTTGCGATTGGGGTCAACAGCGCTACGCGGTCAGCGGCTTTAGCTTTGGTCTCTGCATCGCTGTATTTGGTCATGTCGAGTTGCTGGGCCACATACATGGCAAATGCACGTGCAGCTTCGTTGTGCGCTTTGGTCTTGAGCAGCATACGACGGACATCGGCGTGTACTAAGATGCTGTCCGCAGCTTTCTCAGGTGATTTCACGCCGGTTGCACTCCGACCTTGTAGACGGTCGGTCGCATACTGTGCAGCATTTTGATAGCTGGCTTCAGAAGCACCGAGGCCTTGGATACCCATGGATAAACGTTCGTAGTTCATCATGACGAACATCGCTGCCAAGCCTTCGTTTTCTTTACCGACCAAATAACCTTTTGCAGCATCAAAGTTCATGACACAGGTTGCAGAGGCTTTGATGCCCATTTTGTGTTCGATTGAACCTGGGCCCACTGGGTTACGGTCGCCCAAGTTGCCATCAGCGTCAACCAAGAATTTAGGCACGATGAACAGTGAAATACCACGCGAGCCAGCAGGCGCATCAGGGGTTTTAGCCAAAACCAAGTGGATGATATT
>CAYJTU010000210.1:1854-6088 GCA_964373105.1 uncultured Moraxellaceae bacterium
GGTGAGATCATGATCACCACCAGTGATGAAGATTTTGGTGCCGCTGATCGCATAGCTACCGTCGTCATTTGGCACTGCTTTGGTTTTGATGATTCCCAAGTCAGTACCTGCATGCGGTTCAGTCAAACACATGGTGCCTGACCACTCGCCGCTATAGATTTTTGGTAGGTACAGTTCTTTTTGTTCTTGTGATGCGTATGAGTTAAGCGCCATACATGCGCCGACAGACAGCAGCGGGTAGAGCATGAAGGATGGGTTTGCAGCAAAGATCATTTCATCAGTCATGACAGAAACCATCTTCGGCATGCCTTGGCCGCCCCATTGCTCATCCGCACCCAGACCTACCCAACCGTCATTGGCATAGCTGGTGAAGGCTTCTTTAAAGCCTTTAGGTGTAGTCACCGCACCGTTTTCAATTTTTGCGCCTTCTTCATCGCCAGTACGATTCAGTGGCAAGAGTACGTCTTGGCTAAACTTGGCCATTTGCTCAAGGATCGCACTGACAGTTTCGCTATCGATATGTGCGAGTTCAGGGGTAGCTTGCCAGAATTCATCCGCTTTAAAAACGTCATTGAGGATGAAACGCATGTCTTGTAGTGGGGCATTATAAATCGGCATGGGGCACCTGAATTGGATAGAAGTGGCAAAGGAGACGGAAAAAAACGGGATTCCGCCATTGATCTATTTTAAGTGCGGCTATTGTAGCAAAAAGTTGAGCGGCGTTTGTGATGAATGACTGGACAGTTTGGTGGTGTAATCTGAATTAAATCTATTTTACATATCGATTTGAAGAGATTAACTTCGAAGTGACGCTTAAAACCCGATAACATTTTTAACGAATCTAAAATCCCCTTTGGTGAGTATCCAACCAAAAGCGCAACAATTTATGATCACGGTTGCCCAGAAAACGCCTTGGAATTCACTTTTCTTCGATTTATGACGCAACCTTCTTTGCGCAAGTAATGCGCCGAGCCATCCACCGATCAAACTTAAAAAATGCAGCGTACTTTCGGGAGTTCTCCAAGCATTATTCTGGGCTGCAGTTTTATCTGCCTTATAAACCAGATAGGTAATGATGCCTAAAATCAGGTAAGCCAATAAAATGGACTGCGGAACTTTTCCGATCGCAGCGAGTGTGAGTAGGATGAGGCAGAAGGAACCAGCAATAAACGATGAGAAATATGAGGCACTTTGCTCTGGAGCCTTTTTCTTGATTTTTTCATTTGCGAATCTGATTGCAATCGCTTCTGGACGCTGCTGTGCGTCGCGTTTTATCTCATACGTTATTTTATCGCCTTCTATCGGGCGCCGCGTGCGATTTGAAAAAGAACGAATATGGACAAATATCTTATCGCTTGTGCCATTGGTTGTGATGAAGCCAAAGCCTTTGTCATCTTTCCACGTTGTTATTTTTCCAGCATAACGCATCGCGAGTGACTCTTGATCTCAAAGATCGAGATTGTTGCAGTTCTTCTTGCAGATGTCTAATTTGATGAGATTTTAAATTTATGAGGGATTGACGGGCGAGAGGTATTCGTTGGTCGTCTGGGCAATCAAAAGAAGCAAAGGCGAACTCACGTTCGCCTTTGCTTGATCTTAATTTAGAAGCTTAATCTCAATTTAAACTTTCAATTAGAAAGCAAATTGATCCACATCCATCGCCATTAATGGTTCTAAACCTGTATCGATGGTTGCAACATGACTACGGGTACGTGGCAAAATTTTCTTGAAGTAGAACTGTGCAGTTTTTACTTTCGCTTCATAGAACGCGCGTTCGGTGGTATCGCCAGCCAATTTCTCGAGAGAGACACTGACCATACGTGCCCAGAGGTAAGCTAGGGTTACATAGCCTGAGAAGTACAGGTAATCAACCGCTGCTGCTCCAACTTCTTCTGGGTTTTGCATCGCTTTCATACCGATACGGGTGGTGACATCACCCCATTCTTTGTTCAGTTCAGCCAGTGGTTGAAGGAACTCGGCCATTGCCGCGTTGCCTGCATTGGCTTCACAGAATTTGTGAATGATTTTGGTGAAGTTACGCAGCATTGCACCTTGTGTAGACAGTACTTTACGACCGAGCAAATCAAGTGCTTGGATCTCAGTGGTGCCTTCGTACAAACACGCGATACGGGTGTCACGCACGATTTGTTCCATGACCCACTCAGCGATAAAGCCATGACCACCGTTCACTTGCACTCCGTGCTTCGCAGATTCTGAACCGGTTTCAGTCAGGAATGCTTTAGCAATCGGAGTCAGCAATGACAACATGTCATCCGCAGCTTTACGTTGTTCCGCATCTTCAGTGACTTCAACCACGTCAGCAAATTGGGTCAGGAAATACACCAGTGCACGGCCACCTTCCGCAAACGCTTTTTGGGTGAGCAACATGTTGCGCACAGCAGGGTGAACGATGATAGGGTCTGCTTCTTTATCGAGTGCTTTAGGACCAGACAGTGAGCGCATCGCCAGACGGTCTTTTGCATAGGCAAGCGCGCCTTGGAATGAACCTTCTGATGCAGCCAGACCTTGTACAGCAGTACCGATACGTGCCGTGTTCATGAAGGTGAACATGCAGTTCAGACCTTTGTTTTCAGGTCCGATCAGGAAGCCTTTGGCTTCTTCAAACACGATGACGCAGGTTGCGTTGCCATGGATACCCATTTTGTGTTCGATTGAACCACAGATCACATTATTACGTGTGCCCACTGAACCGTCAGCATTGACATTGAACTTTGGTACGATAAACAGGGAAATGCCTTTGGTGCCTTTTGGTGCGCCCGGTAAACGTGCTAGTACGATATGTACGATGTTGTCCGCAAGGTCGTGTTCACCTGCAGAGATAAAGATCTTCTGACCAGTCAGTGAGTAGCTACCATCAGCATTCGGCTCAGCTTTCGTACGGATGATCCCAAGGTCAGAACCCGCATGAGATTCGGTCAAGCACATGGTGCCAGTCCACTCACCAGAAACGAGCTTGCTTAAGTAAAGTTCTTTTTGCTCTGGGCTGCCATGATGTTCGACAGTACGCACTGCACCATGTGATAGGCCAGGGTACATGCCCCATGACCAGTTAGCGGTACCGACCATTTCACTGACGATGTTGCCCAGTGAACCTGGCAGACCTTGACCGCCGTGTTCTTCAGGTACAGACATCGATGGATAGCCTAACTCGACGTATTTTTTATAGGCTTCTTTAAAGCCTTTAGGTGTGGTGACTACGCCATTGTCAAAATGACAGCCTTCTTGATCACCAGAGTGATTGATCGGAGACAGTTCGTTTTCACAGAAATCAGCAGCAGCTTCTACGACGCCATCAATCAACTCACGATTGGTGCCTGCATAAGCGGGAAGTGCATCGTAATGTGCTTCAAAGTTAAGCAGTTCATGCATGACAAATTGAATGTCGCGAATCGGGGCTTTGTATTGTGGCATGGTGAATTCCTGCGGTTACGAATCAAAAGAATAGGGTATGCGATATATCGTCGCGCAATTTAGCATATTGGCTGTTGCTTTTGATGCATAAATAGGATTCAAAGGAACTGATTTCGTGACTCAATGGTCATCATTAGCGAGTTTTTCGCTGATAATTTTGGTGCCACGGGTTATTTTTAGCAATTTAATATGGACTGCATTCTTCATTTTAAGTATTGATGTCCAGAATGAGTCGCTCAACCAAACAAAGGGCAAGGGACTCATATCTAAAGTGTTTTACTTAGGGTGGGTTTTAATCTCGCGGTTTTATTCGAAGACTTCGGTTTTACGCGATTGATGCAAGATTTATTTAGTAGCGTTTATAAGGCAAAAATTTCCCTGACAAAATGACACTGACTCGATCCCCTTTGGGATCAGGCTCCCGCTCAAGGCTCATGGAGAAATCGATTGCAGACATGATGCCATCGCCAAACTCCTCATGAATGAGGGCCTTGATGGTCGTGCCATAGACACTCACCAGTTCATACCAGCGATAGATGAGAGGGTCGGTCGGCACGGATTCTGGTAGCGAGCCTTTATAGGGCACTTCTTGCAACCATTTGATGTCCATCTGATTCAGATCGAAAATAGCTCCAATCTTTTCTGCTTCCTCCCGGCTAAAAGCCATTTGCCCTAAGCAGCCTGCAGTCACCCATTCTTTGGACAGACCTAACGTGGCAGCGACATCTTTCCATTGAATTTGTTTCAAGACTTTGGTTTCGATAATTTTTTCAGTGACGGCAAGACGGGTCATGTTCATATC
>CAYJTU010000211.1:0-6066 GCA_964373105.1 uncultured Moraxellaceae bacterium
GCTCATAACCCGAAGGTCGTTGGTTCAAATCCAGCCCCCGCTACCACTTATTTTGAAAGACACATTGAATGGACAGCACTGCTTACATTGATGTGATTTTTCGTACAGTAGCATTCACATCTACTATTATCGATAACCGCTATTAATATTAGCATTATCCTTTATAATAGTTGCCATTGAATGAACTGTAAAGAATGGGCTTCATGCCCATTTTTTGTTTTTGTCGTTCGTGATTTATGTCTTTAATGCTTCTTTCAAACGAACGGCGTGATCGAACATACTTGACGACCGTACTTAACAAAAAGTTTATACAAATCATGAAATTATCTCAAAAAACCCAGACTCTATTTGATCTTATCCAACCCGCTGTTGCGGTGTGTGGGGTCGAACTGTGGGGTCTCGAGTTTTTACCTCAGGGTAAACGCTCACTGCTGCGCATCTATATCGATCGCCCAGATGCGACAGGCGCTGCATTGCCCGCTGGTTTTTCCGTACCTGCATTAAATCCAGATCAAGTTTTAACGGATGATGTCGTTGATCAGAATGCCCCTGACGAAGAACTGGATGAAGATGCAGAAGACACAGGTCGCGGAATCGGTGTACAAGACTGCGTCAATGTCACGCATCAAGTGAATGGCGTACTGGATGTGCATGATCCAATTTCTGGTGAGTATATTCTTGAAGTCTCCTCACCCGGTTGGGATCGTCCTTTTTTCACCTTGGCGCAAATGCTGCCCTTCGTGGGACAAACTGTACACCTCAGACTCATTGCACCCGTGGCCAATCGTCGTAAACTGACAGGTTTGCTCAAGGCGCTGGAAAATGAAGTGCTCACGATTGAATTTGAAGGCACGACTGTCACAGTTGACGCAGATAATATTGATAAAGCAAACCTCGTGTTTGCACCTGTTTAGTTCACGTTTGGCAATAGGCTTGCTGACATGGATCGTTATCGTTGCACCCGTGAATGTTTTACTGTTTTAGATGTCCATTAAATATTTATTTTTAAACCGTTTTTTAAGATCATAAGGTGACCTATGAGTCGTGAAATTCTAACCGTCGTAGAAGTCGTCAGCAACGAAAAAGGTGTGAGCCGTGAGGCGATTTTCGAGGCGATGGAACAAGCGCTTGTTGCGGCAACCAAGAAAAAATTCTACGAACATGACGAAGTAGATTTGCGTGTATCGATTGATCGTAAGACTGGCGAATACGATACGTTCCGCGTCTGGACCGTTGTTGCCGATGAAGATCATGAAATGCCAGGTCTACAAGATGCGATCAGCGATCTTGATGAAACGAAATGGAAAATCGGTGATGTACGCGAAGAGCAGATCCCATCGATTGAGTTTGGTCGGATTGCCGCTCAGATTGCCAAACAAGTCATCGTGCAAAAAATTCGTGAAGCGGAACGCGCGATGGTTGCGGATGAATATGCAGAACGTGTGGGTGAACTCATCTATGGTGAAGTGAAAAAACAAACCAAAGATGGCTTTATCATTGATTTAGGCAATAACGCGGAAGGCTATCTGGCCCGCGAAGAGATGATCCCTCGCGAAGTATTGCGCGCCAAACAACGCGTGACTGCGATTTTGTTTAACGTCAATCGTGATGGCCGCGGTGCACAGTTATTGCTTTCTCGCTCACGTCCAGAAATGCTGATTGCTTTGATGCGTAAAGAAGTTCCTGAAATCAGTGAAGAAATCATTGAGATCAAAGGTGCTGCGCGTCAACCGGGTGTGCGTGCCAA
Source organism: uncultured Moraxellaceae bacterium (assembly GCA_964373105.1). Classification (GTDB taxonomy): domain Bacteria; phylum Pseudomonadota; class Gammaproteobacteria; order Pseudomonadales; family Moraxellaceae; genus Aquirhabdus. Next base: position 1,748 of record CAYJTU010000211.1, read on the forward strand.
GATTGCGGTCAAAACCAACGATCATCGTATTGATGCGGTGGGTGCATGTATCGGAATGCGCGGTACGCGAATTCAAGCGGTTCAGCAAGAACTGGAAGGCGAACGCATTGACGTAGTCATCTGGTCTGATGATCCTGCACAATATATCGCCAGTGCCCTTGAACCTGCTGATGTATCAGGTATCGTACTGGATGAAGACGCGCACAGTGCGGATATCATTTTTGCGGCCAGCGATCAGTTGGCACGTGCCATCGGTACTCAAGGTCAGAACGTGCGTTTAGCATCAGAATTAACGGGCTATCGCCTTGATATGATGCTGGAAGATGAATATCGCGCCCGTCAACAATCTGAATCACAACAGTATGTCGACTTGTTTATCCAGCGCTTAGAAATTGAAGAAGACTTGGCGACTGCGCTGGTTGAACTGGGCTTTACTTCACTGGAAGAAGTGGCATTCGTGCCTGCTGAAACCTTCCATGAAATTGAAGGCCTAGACGACGAAACCATCGCACTGCTGCAATCCCGCGCAAAAGATGCGGCTCTTGCTGATGAACTGTTGCAACAAGAAAGCATCCAAGATCCGAGCGAAGAATTATTAGCCCTCGAAGGTCTGGAACGCGATCTGGCTTTCACTTTGGCGGCCCATGGCATTGTGACCGTTGATGACCTTGCTGACCAAGCAGTAGGTGATTTGGAAGACCTGGGTGTCGATAGCGCGACCGCAGGTAAATTGATTATGAAAGCGCGTGAGTCATGGTTTAACTAAGACTTCAGGTCTTCGTTAAAACCGGTAAGCTCTACGTCCTCGCTGAATAAGCATCACCGTGTGTGCGGGTCATTGATCCGTCACACACCCCTACACAACTTGGAGTTGTACTGGCATGGTTTTTTTAATATGAGCGCCCAGCGCAGGTTATCGATAAGGATAACCCCCATGATTTAACACAATGATTTTGAATGATGTTTTGAGTATATAGGTAGGTAACACCCCATGGCGGATAAATCCGTAAACGAATTAGCACAACAAGTCGGCCGTCCAGTCGAAAAATTATTATCCCAATTGGTTGAAGCAGGCTTACCCGCGCGTGCTGCAACAGCGCTCGTCACCGAGAACGAGCAAGAAAAACTGGTTGCTCACTTAAGACAGAGCCATGGCCAAGCTGCGCCTGATACCACTCAAATCACATTAAAGCGTAAAACCTTGGGCACGGCCAAAGTCGCCAGCTCAAACGGTAAAGCCAAAACCATTAGTGTTGAAGTGCGCAAAAAGCATACTTTTGTCAAACCCGATTTGGCTTCGCAAGCCGCAGAACGCGCCAAGCTTGAATTAGAAGCGAAAGCACGTATTCAAGCCAGCATCCAAGCCAGCGCCCAAGAAAAAGCACAAGATGCGAAACCTGCAGATGTGAAAGCCGCTGAAGCCGCTGCCGCTGAAAAAGTCCGTGCTGAAGCAGATGCCAAACATCAAGCCACGCTGGATAGCATGCGTCAGCAAGCTGATAAGAAAAATGTTGAAAAGAAAGAAGTTGTCGTTAAGAAACGCGCAACCAAAATCGACGAAACTCCTGAACAGAAAAAAATCCGTGAAGCAGAAGCAGCTCGCTTAAAAACAGCAGAAGAAGCGGCTCGCCGTGCGGCAGCAGAAGCGGCACAACAGCGTACGCTTGAACAAATGCGTCAGATGGCGACCAAATATGCCGATGGTGCTACGCCCGATCGTAAAATTGATGACACTGCGCCTTTGGCTGCGGGTCTTGTTGGTCGTGCATACGAAGAGTCTTTTGATAAAGAAAATCGTGACATCAAACGCGGTGCTGCGACAGCAGCTGGCGCGGGTGCAGGTAAAGGCAAAGGTCGTAACCGCTCAGGTCGTCAGGAAGAGCAATCTTTCCGTCAAACCCCACGTGGTCTGAAAACCAGCCAATCCAACAAGCATGGCTTTGAAAAACCAGTTGAAAAGCAAGTCTACGATGTACAAATCACAGAAAACATCTTGGTTGCGGATCTTGCGCAAAAAATGGCCGTGAAGGTCCGTGAAGTGATCAAGACTCTGATGAAAATGGGTGAAATCGTCACTCAGGATCAAACCATCGATCAATCGACAGCATCACTGGTTGTTGAAGAATTGGGTCACAACCCGGTACTCGTCAGTGATACGGCAGTTGAAGATAAATTGATGGCGTCGGTTGCAGATCGTGGCAACGTGAAACTGCGTCCGCCAGTGGTCACCATCATGGGCCACGTTGATCATGGTAAAACCTCATTGCTCGACTATATCCGTCGTACCAAAGTGGCTTCAGGCGAAGCGGGTGGGATCACCCAGCATATCGGTGCCTATCATGTTGAAACGGCTCGTGGTGTCATCACTTTCCTCGACACACCAGGTCACGCCGCGTTTACCCAAATGCGTGCTCGCGGTGCGAAAGCCACGGATATCGTGATTTTGGTGGTTGCTGCTGATGACGGCGTGATGCCACAAACTGCAGAAGCCATCGAACATGCGCGTGCTGCAGGCACACCGATTATCGTTGCCCTGAATAAAATTGATAAAGAAGGCGCGGATCTTGATCGCGTGCTGAATGAATTGTCTGTCAAAGGCGTGACGACTGAAGCGTGGGGTGGTGATACGCCGATCGCTAAAGTATCGGCAAAAACTGGCGCAGGTATCGATGAACTACTCGATTTGATCTCGATCCAAGCCGAACTGATGGAGCTGACTGCTTCTGAAGAAGGTGCGGCGCAAGGCATCGTGATCGAAGCGCGTATCGACAAAGGTCGCGGTGCAGTCGCCAGTGTGCTGGTTCAAAAAGGCACGCTTAAAGTTGGTGACTTACTGCTGGCAGGTTCATTCTATGGTCGCGTCCGTGCAATGACCGATGAAAATGGCAAACAAGTGAAATCTGCGGGTCCATCGATTCCGGTCGAAATCCTCGGTTTACCTGATGCGCCAAACGCGGGTGATGAAATTCTCGTGGTATCCGATGAGAAGAAAGCCCGTGAAGTCGCAGAATTCCGTGCGGGTCGTGAACGTCAAAACAAAATCGACCGTCAATCGGCGATGCGTCTTGAAAACATCATGGCGGGTATGGGCAAGAAAGATGTGCCTACCGTCAATATCGTCCTCAAAGCCGATGTGCGTGGTTCACTCGAAGCGCTGACTCATGCATTAAACGACTTGTCGATCGATGATGTCCGTGTACAAATCGTCGGTTCAGGTGTCGGTGCGATTACCGAATCAGACATTACACTGGCTGAGTCAACCGGTGCTGCAATGCTTGGCTTTAACGTCCGTGCAGACAATGCTGCACGTTTGAAGAGCCAAGAAGATGGTATCGATCTACGCTACTACAGCATCATCTATGAAATGATTGATGACGTAAAAGCAGCGATGAGCGGTAAATTGGCGCCTGAACATCGTGAAAATATCTTGGGTATTGCTCAAGTGCGCGAAGTGTTCCGTTCAAGCAAGTTCGGTGCAGCTGCAGGTTGTATGGTGCTTGAGGGTGTCATCCATCGTAACCGCCCAATCCGCGTGCTCCGTGATGGCGTGGTGGTCTTCCAAGGCGAACTTGAATCGTTGCGTCGTTATAAAGATGACGTCAATGAAGTGCGTGCTGGGATGGAGTGTGGTCTCGGTGTTAAAGGCTACAAGGACATTCAAGAACTCGATCAAATCGAAGTCTTTGAAGTTCATGAGATTAAACGGAGCCTATAATGAGTCAGCGTCTACAGCGTATGGGTGATCAGGTACAACGTGAGTTGTCTGATCTCATCCGCATGGAACTCAAAGACCCACGTCTGGGGGGTGGCATGGTCACCATCTCTGGCGTGAAAATCAGCTCTGATTTGGGTTATGGTGATGTGTATGTGACGGTCATGGGTCGTGAATTGAACGATGACTTGACTGAACAAGCCCATCAGGAAACGCTTGATCTCTTGAATGGCGCAGCTGGTTTTTTGCGTCAGGAATTGGGTCGTCGTATCAAGACCCGTTTCACACCGCGTTTGCGTTTTCATTATGATAAATCAACTGCGCATGGTAACTACATGGCGGATTTGATTTCTAAGGCCGTAAAAGATCTTCCAGCGGAAGACAGTTATGGCATTGATGAAAGCGCAACTGAACCGAAGTAATCTAAACAATGTCGTTATTAAAAAAACCGCCCTCGGGCGGTTTTTTTGGTCTGTTAAAAACGTTAGGGCAAACAAAGCCTATATAAAATCTTTGGCTTTGTTGACGGTCTGAAAATTAAAAAATGCGATTATTATTTCTGCACAAGGTTGCTATATTCAGACAACGATATAACTGACAATTTCTG
>CAYJTU010000212.1:0-6040 GCA_964373105.1 uncultured Moraxellaceae bacterium
ACCCACCACAGCTTTCTCACCATATTCATGCTGTGCTTTTCCTTGCCAGACCGCGATAAAGTGATCTAAATCAAAAGACTCTTCAACATCACTGCGCGACTCATTCAGCATGTCCCATTCAGTTTCATAACCTATACCATCTTTGATACCCAGTACCAGCGTACGCGCATCGGGATTGCGCTCAAATTCGCCGCCTTCGCCTTTAATGACTGCGGCATTGCGATAGCCCAATCGCAGTGCGGTCTGTTGATGCGATACGCGGTAGGCCGGATGGAAGATTGATTGCAGGGTGACAGGTGCATTAAAAGGATTGATGAGACGTGCAAGCGTATGTACAGGTGAGCGTAGACCCATCACATTTCGCAGCTCAATCAACTCTCCCAGTTTAGGGGAGAATACCGATAGCGGGAGATAGGCAAAATTGTACTGCTCAAGGGCGGTCTTCACATCAGTCGCGGACTGACAAACGGGGAAGCCCAGCACAGGCAGTACGTTTTCAGTATACAGACGGTTGATCGTGTGACCCGCAGCACCATGCATAAAAACTCGAACACCTGATTTTGCAAGCGTCAATGCCGCCAAAAGAAACCATGGGTAATGTTTACGTTTCCCCGCATAACTAGACCAATCAAGATCGATAGATAGGGTAGGTAAATTTAAACGCTCACGTGTCGCGGTCACAAATCCTGCGAGCTCATCTACAGATTCTTCTTTCACCCGAAGTAGCATCAAAAATGCACCCAACTGCACATCAAGCACCTGATCATCCAAAATTTGACCAAAAGCATCCGTCGCCTCGATAAACGTTAATGAACGGCTGCCTCGTTTACCTTTCCCCAAGATACGGACATATTGCGCAAACGGATGCTCTATATCTTTATATTGATTGGTTTGGGGGCGAGGGCGGGGTGTATTCATGAATCATCTTTCCAAAATATGACTAAAACAGTGCTTTGCCACTCATCATAAAGCTCCTTAATGATGAGTGGCAAATAGTGTATTCAGGCTTGCATTAATTTATCAGTCCATCATAGCGTGCGTTTAGCTTATAATCAGTCTTTTGTTGCATGTGATTTTAATTTTTCTCAGTCAACTTTCTTTAAAATACCTCGTAAGGATTTCCTATGCTGGCTCATGATTCAGATCTTGAACTCTTCCGTGATAATTTCCGTCGTTTCATGCTGGATAACATCGAACCCTATTATGCCGCATGGGAAAAAGCAGGCATCATGCCACGCGAAGTCTGGACAAAGCTGGGTGAAAATGGCTATCTATGTGTCGATATGCCTGAAGAATATGGTGGTTATGGCGTACCTACCAACTACTCGCTGATGCTGGTTGAAGAGGCTGCACGTGCGGGTTATGGCGCACTTTCTACGGCGATCTCTGTACACTCGGAAATCACTGCACCTTATATCCTGCACATCGGTACTGAAGCTCAGAAGTTACAATGGATACCGAAGCTGGTCAGTGGTGAAGCAGTTGGTGCGATTGGCATGACAGAGCCTGGTGCAGGTTCGGACTTACAAGCCATGCGTAGTAGTGCCATCCTGAATGGCGACCATTATGTTTTAAATGGTTCTAAGACCTTTATCTCAAATGGTCAACATGCTGATTTGGTAATCCTTGCAGCCAAAACAGATCCCGCTGCACGTGCAAAAGGTGTGTCATTGCTACTCGTCGATACTCATCTGGAAGGCTTCAAGAAGGGCACCAATCTAGAAAAAATTGGCATGCATAGCCAAGATACCTCAGAACTGTTCTATGACAATGTCAAAGTCCCTGCGGATCAACTCTTAGGCGTAGCAGGACAGGGCTTTGCTTATTTGATGCAAGAACTACCCCGTGAACGCCTCGGTATCTCTGTCACAGCTTTGGGTGCGATATTGGGTTGTATTGATGTCACCGTCAAATACGTGAATGATCGTCAAGCCTTCGGTCAAGCGATTGGTAAATTCCAAAACACACGCTTTACCTTGGCGCAAGCAAAGATTGATGCGCTTGCTACCGAAGCGTTTGTGCGTCAAAGTATAGAACAATATATGGAAGCGAAGCTGGATGTACCAACAGCTGCAGCAGTAAAGGCTTATGCCTCTGATATGCAATGCAAAGTTGCAGATAATTTGCTGCAGTTGTTTGGTGGATATGGCTATATGACCGAATATCCAATTTCTCGCTTCTATGTTGATGCACGCATTCAACGCATCTATGGCGGAACCAACGAGATCATGAAAGAAGTGGTTGCACGTGAGTTGTTAGGTCGATAATCAATCGATGATTTATTGGGTTTTAAAACACCCCAATGTCGTCGCTCATCAATAAAAAAAACCAGATCATTGATCTGGTTTTTTTTATTGTGGACAACCTTATTTGCTTGGATCTTGCTTATCGTAGCCAATTTCAACACGGCGGTTTTCTGCCCAGGCTGCTTCGTTATGAGCTTCGTTTACTGGTTTTTCTTTACCGTAGCTCACCACTTCGATTTGATTTTGTTGTACACCGTTAGTGACTAAGTAGGTTTGTACAGACTTCGCACGACGCTCACCGAGTGCCAAGTTGTACTCACGTGTACCACGTTCATCGGTATGACCAGTGAGCGTGACGTGTGCAGTATTTTTGCTAGCGAGATATTTTGCATGAGCATTCAGCACTGCAAAATCGTTCTGAGCAATATCACTGCTATCGAGTTCGAAGTGAACGACACGACCTAATAGCGCACGACGAGCAGCTTCTTCAGGACTCAGCGCTTGACCATTTAAGCTACCATCGCTACCCAAGCCTGTGGTCGTTGCGCCATCACCGCCAACAGTCGCAGTAGGCGTCGTAGAGGTTTTAGTCGGCTTAGAGGTACAGCCTGTGATAGCCAGTGTTGCAAGCAATGCTGAGACTGCGAGTATATGTACATTTTTCATGATCAATTTCCTTCATTCAGTAAATAGGGGGCGTAAGTCTTAAACCATTGTATTACTTAAACAACTTAAAGTTACAATTTCTAATAGATAAAATTTAAAAGCAATACATCTTTGATGTATCTGAAGTCTAGGGTAGAGTGCAAACCAGCTCTCTTACCCCATAAAAGCAAGTGCCTATATCGGTACACACTAACTCAAATCGATGACGCTACGGTTAAGCACCTTAGTTTGCAGGTGCCCAAGCCGCCTCACGAACTTCGCCGCTTTGGCTCGGTAAGCGCATTCTAAAGCGACCATCAGTAGAGATAATCGACAAAAGACCACGACCACCTTCACGTGTTGCATAGACGACCATCTGACCGTTAGGCGAGAAGCTCGGTGACTCATCTAGCGGAGTCTGCGTCAAAATACTCACAATGCCAGAACTGAGATCTTGAATCGCAATTTGATAGTTCTGTCCGCTTTGACGATGCACCAGTGCCATGCTTTGACCATCCCGACTGATACTGCCGCGCGCATTAAAACTACCTTTAAAGGTTAGACGACGGGAAGAGCCATCCTCTAAGTTATAACGATAAATCTGCGGAGTACCACCACGATCTGAGGTGAAAATAAAGCTTTTGCCATCTGGTGCGTAGCGGGCTTCGGTATCTATAGCACTATCGTTCGTGATTCTACGTAGTTGTTTTGTTGCAAGATTCATCTGATAGATATCTGGCTCGCCATCTTTAGAACTGGTGAACAACATGCTTTGCCCATCAGGTGAAAAACTCGGTGCGCCATTCAAACCTTTATATTGTGCAAGCACTTCACGACCACCAGATGTTAAGTCCTGTAGATAAATAGCTGGACGCCCAGTTTCAAAAGAAACATAAGCAATTTTTTTGCCATCTGGCGTCCATGTTGGCGATAACAAGGGTTCTGGGGATGACAATACTGTACGAGGTTGTTGACCATCCGTATCCGCAACTTGCAGCGTATATGTACGCTTACCATTGGCTTTATCAAGCAAGACATATGCTATACGACCAGAGAAATCACCTTTAATGCCGGTTAGGGCTTGGTAGATTTTATCAGCGATCAAATGAGCAGCCTCACGCATACGGTTCGCAGGCACGACCAAACTCTCACCGAGTATGCGTGTGCCCTTTTGAATATCAACCAACTCATATTGGATATTAAAGTTTGCGCCGGCAGGATGAACCTGACCCACAACCACGTAAGGAATCTGGGCATTTTGCCAAATGGCTGGAACGATATCTTGGCTCTTGGTCGGTGTCGCAGGGAGGTTTGCACTGCTTGCAAACTTACCCGAACGCTTCAGGTCGCTTTGGATGATGGGTTGTAGGATTGAATCTGCTTCAAAGGGCACGATGGCAATTTGCGGCGCTTGATCTGGGGCTTTGACAATTTCAAGTTGCAACTCCGCGTAACTGGCTGTTAATGGCAACAAACCAAATACGAGAATGGCTAAAGCACTTTTTGGGGTTGACAGTCTTTTACTGTGCATGGGTCTAACTCCGGCATATGTATCTGGTTAAATAATATAAATATAAAGTTTAAGGTGCTCTAAACGTGATCACTAAAGGGTTCACTTGTCTAAATGTATCTGAATCATCTGGCACGGGTAGGCCGCTGTGGCTACGCAGAGCCTTAATGCTGGCATCGAAATCATCATTCCCACTTGATGAAATGATTACAATACTAGCGACAGAACCATCAACAGTGAGGGTAATACGCGCAGTTGCCTTGAGGCCCGAACTTCCAGCCGGCACGCGCCACGCATTTTTAATCCGCGACTCAATCTGTGACTTATACTTCCCAATACTATTCGCTTTCGCTTGAGCAGCAACCTGACCTTTTAAATTACTGACCTCAGCATCATCATCGCCTAGAGACTGCGTCAGCAATTTACGCCTGGCTTCCGCTGAAGCTTTTGCGGCATTGGCTTTATCTGCTTTATCTTTAGCGTCTTTAGCGTCTTTAGCTGCTTTATCTTTAGCGTCTTTAGCTGCCTTATCTTTTGCTGCTTTTGCATCATTTGAAGCTTGCTCTTTGGCTGCTTTCAGTTTTTCAAGCTTAGCGGCTTTTTCCTGCTCAGCTTTCGCTTCTTTATTGGCATTCGCTTTGAGCTGTTTTGCATTTTCAGCAGCATCGATTGCAGCTTGCTTCTTGACCTGTTCAGCATTGGCTTTTTGCTGAGCCAGTTTTTCGGCATGAGCACGTGCTTTTTCAGCATCCTTGAGTTGTGCCTTTTTAGCTTCTGCTTGTTCTGCTAGGGCTTTTAAACGCTCCGCTTTGAGTTTTTCAGCTTTTTGCTCCGCCAATTTAAGTGCATAAGCTTGTTCAATTTCGGCTTGTTTTGCTGCGGCCTTAGCCACAGCTTGTTTTTCAAGTTTTACTTTTTCCACAGCTTGAGTGTGTTCAATTTGTTTTTGCCGTTGGGCCGCTGCTACAGATTCAGCTTTTTGTGCAGCTGCCGCAGCCGCAGCCGCTTCGGTGGCGCGTTTTTCAGCACGTTCAGCTTCAGCTTGCTGTTTCTGCTGCTCTTGACGTTCGGCTTTTTGTTCAGCTTTCTGCTCGGCAGCCTTTGCAGCAGCATTCGATGGGGCTGGTGTTGATGTGGGTTCCGGTGTCTCTGGGGCATTGCTTTCAGTAGCAGGCGCTTCGATCATGACAGCTTTGATATGCTTTGGCTCTGGCAAAGGCGTCAAATTGCGTCCAAACCAAATGAAAGCAGCCAGCACAACGATATGCAGCACCACAGTAAAGACGAGTGGGCCACTCGCAGAATTGCTATCCTGCGTCACACCATGCCGCTGTCTTTCAGGCGTTACGTTAATTGAATTCACAGTTTAGTTATCAACATAAAAATAATATAAGCAATCGTCTCATGACGAGGTTTAAGGTTTAGAGGGTGCTAATTGCTCAGTCATTAGTCCCACTTGCGGCAAACCACTGGCTTGTAGTGTCGCCATGAGAGTCACCACATCGCCGTACGGAACCTTTTTGTCACCTTGTACCAATACAGCAAGCTGAGGATTCTTCGAAAGAGCTTGCGCCAATATCTCTCCAAGTTCAGCCTGAGTCACAGATTGATCTTTTTGGTCCTTATCGTTGCCATAGCG
>CAYJTU010000213.1:0-6001 GCA_964373105.1 uncultured Moraxellaceae bacterium
CTTTAGAGATCTATGCGCGTGATCTTGATCGGCAAGCGTATTTAAAAACGGCGCTGGATAAAGCGAGAAAATCGGCAAAAGATTCAGAAACTCTTTTTAAATTAGGTCGTCAAAGCTATTTACCTGTCTTAGATGCGAATAGAACCTTAGCAACTGCTGAGCAGTCCTTAGCCAGTGTAGAAGGTAAAATTCTCCTTGATCAAGTCGCAGTCTTTTTGGCCTTGGGCGGTGGCTGGGAGCTTGGTACACCAGCGCCTAAAGCAGTGACGCTTCAAGACCCCTTGGCGAAGTCAAATAAATCAGCCACATTATCTAGTTCGGAAACCACTCAAAAATGAACGGGCCTTTCATTGATCTCACGGCCAATTAAAATCGCAGATATGACGAATGAGTCAATTACTCTGGTATTTGACTCATTCGTTCGATGAGAAAATCGAGGAAACAGACGATACGCGCAGATAATTGTGTATTACGGTAATACACGGCATTAATTGGTTGACGTATCACAATGGTATCTTTTTTTAAAACTTGTACCAAATCACCGCGCTGCTGATCTGCCCTCGTCATAAACTCTGAGATACAGACCAGTCCCACGCCAGCCAGCGCCAATTGACGGACGGTTTCACCACTAGAGGCACGAATAGCCGGTGTAATCGACCAGCTATCGCCATGTGCATGACGAATCGGCCATTGATTGAGGTGCTCTGGCTGATTGAAGCCAATCAAACGGTGATTGGCAAGATCTTCCGCAGTTTGCGGTATTCCAAACTTCTCCAAGTAAGCAGGACTTGCCAGAATAGAGCGCTGAGACACTGGGAGTGCTCGTGAATGAAGAGTGGAGTCACGCAATGTACCGATGCGTATCGCGATATCGGTATCCTGAGCCAATAGGTCAATCAAGATATCATCGGTATTCAACTCTAGCTCGATATCAGGATAGCGCTCACGAAACTCTGCCACGAGTGGCACGATCACATGCAACATGAACGGCGTGGCCGCATTGATTCTTAACCGCCCTGCGGGTTTTTGTCGTCGGATTGCAATTTGATCTTCTGCTGCCTCTACCGAAGCAAGGATACTGCGGGCATGATTTAAAAAAGCAATCCCTTCTTCAGTGAGCACTAAACGTCGGGTCGTCCGATTAAGTAAGGTGGTCTCTAGTTTTTCTTCTAAACGACTCAAAGCGCGGCTGACTCCTGAGACGGTCTGTCCAAGTGTTTCCGCAGCTGCCGTGATAGACCCTGTATCGACGACCGTCCGAAAGGCGAGCAGTTCTTCTAAGGTAGTTTTCATTATTGACTAAAACGCAAATATGTTATGCGAATTATAGTATTTTACGAAAGAAATAATCCATAGATAATGCGTCATCACTTCAAAGGAGCATTTAAAAATGCCCATTGCCTTATTAGCGTTAACAGCTGGTGCTTTCGGTATCGGTACCACAGAATTTGTCATCATGGGTCTGCTCCTGCAAGTCTCTGCTGATCTGCATGTTTCCATTGCTGCTGCGGGTTTATTGATCTCAGCGTATGCACTTGGTGTTGCTATTGGCGCTCCGATCCTCACCATCTTATCGAGAAAAATGCCGCGTAAAACAGTCCTTCTGGCATTGATGGTCATCTTTATTCTAGGGAACGCCGCTTGTGCGATAGCACCTGATTTCTATAGTTTGATGGCAGCTCGGGTTTTAACGTCATTGACTCATGGTACTTTCTTTGGTGTGGCATCAGTTGTTGCTACCACCTTGGTCCCTGCGGATCGTAAAGCATCCGCGATCGCAATCATGTTTACCGGTTTAACCGCTGCGACCTTATTAGGTGTTCCTGCTGGCGCGTGGTTAGGTCTGCACTATGGCTGGCGTTCAACGTTTTGGGCTGTGGCGCTGATTGGTGTGATTGCAACCTTCATTATTGCGGTCTTTGTGCCTAAAGATGGTGAGCGTGAGGAGTTAGGTTCACTGCGCGATGAGTTAACCGTTTTACATCGTCCCCAAGTCTGGCTTGGCCTCTTGATGACTGTCTTTGGGTTTGGTGGGGTATTTGCGCTGTATACCTATATTCAACCGATTCTCACTAAAATCACGGGTTTTTCAGATGCCGCGGTATCGCCGATCCTGCTGGTGTTTGGTGCGGGTATGATCATTGGTAATCTGATTGGTGGCAAGCTGGCAGATCGTCGTTTGATGCCTACCTTGCTCGGTTCACTGGTGTTCCTAGCGGTGGTTTTAGCCTTCATGACCTTTGCGATCCATAACCAAATTGCGGCGGTTCTGTTTGTGGGATTACTGGGTGTCGCGGCCTTTGCAACGGTTGCACCCCTGCAAATGCGGGTTCTTGAAAAAGCGCATGGTGAGGGTCAAAACCTTGCGTCTAGTCTGAATATCGCCGCATTTAACTTAGGCAATGCGATGGGTGCATGGGTAGGCGGTTTAGTGATTACCCATCAATTAGGACTGAATGCCGTCCCTTGGGTTGCTGCAATACTCACTGTATTCGGCTTTGTGGTTGCGGTTTGGAGTTTGTTACTCGATAAACGCCCCGCCAAAGCGCCAGTTACTGTCTAATTTCTCCCAAAAAGTCGTCTTAGCTCCAACGAAGCATGAACTAAGACGACTCGTTCAAATTCAATATTCATTTCAACATTTACTGTAAAAGGAAAACATGATGAACATGCCCGCAATTGGTTTAGGAACGTTTCGTTTAAAAGATCAAATTGTCATTGATTCAGTGACGAATGGTCTAGAGGTTGGATACCGTCATATCGATACTGCACAGATTTATGGCAATGAAGCGGAAGTCGGGCAGGCGATTGCTGCAAGTGGTATTGCACGTCATGAACTTTATATCACGACCAAGATCTGGACTGAAAATCTGAGTCGTGACAAGCTGATCCCTAGCTTAAAAGAAAGTTTGCGTAAGCTACAAATTGAGCAGCTTGATTTGACCTTAATCCATTGGCCATCGCCAAATGATGCACTACCAGTCGCTGAGTATGTTGCGGCTCTGGCTGAAGCGAAGGCGCTAGGGCTGACCAAAGAAATTGGCGTTTCAAACTTTACCATTAGCCAGATGCAGCAAGCGATTGATACGGTCGGAGCCAATGAGATTGCTACCAATCAGATTGAGTTACATCCATTCTTGCAAAACCATAAAGTCGTTGAGTTTGCGCGTCAGCATGGCATCCATATCACAGCGTATATGCCGCTGGCTTACGGTAAAGTGATGGAGGATGAGGTGCTCAAACAGATCGCTATAACTCATGGGAGCACACCTGCACAAGTGTCTTTGGCGTGGTTACTTCAGCAAGGCTTTGCGGTCATTCCGTCATCGACCAAACGTGAGAATCTGATCAGTAACCTAAAAGCTGATCAGATTAATCTGAGTGATGGGGAAATACAGTCGATTGCGAAGCTGGATCGTGCTGAGCGCTTGGTGAGTCCTGATTTTGGGCCAAAGTGGGATTGAGTGATAATCGGATATTTCAATAATATCGTTTGAAAACAGGCTGGGATATCCAGCCTGTTTTTTTTGCGTTGTAAACCGTAGCGCACTTATCTTATAGACAATATTTTATAGTTTTCAATATCCTCGACCAAATGAGAGTAGCCACAATAACTGCTGCTTTCTATCCTTAGAAAAAAATGCCCAGGTGACGGGTACGGCTAACACTAAGCCTGCGGACGAAGAAATGAATGCGTAGGGTATTGAGGCTAGAGGCACTGCTGTTCCTGCTATAATTAACCACAATGTCATAAAGATAAACACAGCTACAAGTTGTACGATGAAGGTACGCCAAATATAGCCCCATACGCTTAACTCTTTCGCAAGTAATGATGTTTCTTTCTTGTCTACATTTTTCCCACGAATGTTTGAAATGAGAAAAATTAACCAAGCATAAATGATCATGCCAAGGATGGAGTTGACAATCTTAAATGACAGATCAAGGGTGGGACCGTATGGTAAAAATTGGCTTATAACTGTGATAAAAGCCAATATCGCCCATGCTTTTTTTTGAGTTAAATCGAAGTTCATTTGCTATTGATGCCATTGCTGTAAAATTAAGCTTAGAGTCTGCAATAACAAGAAAAAAAACAAAAGAAAATTTTATAAAAATTAATGGACCCAACATTAAGATAACGCCTCCCCCTTATTGTTTGAATCCAGTGAATTATTCACATCAGCCATCTTTGACACGTTAAACTATCGCATAAATTTTCAAACCTCAATTTTAAGTCCAAACGCTATGACTAACTCGACCGATATCACCAGTAATCAATCCCTCTTCCATGCAGCAAGTGTACATATCCCTGGCGGAGTGAATTCCCCTGTCCGAGCATTCAAAGGTGTAGGCGGTACACCAGTATTTGTCCAGAAGGCGAGTGGCGCGTATTTGTTTGATGCTCAAGGCAAGCGTTATATTGATTATGTCGGCTCATGGGGTCCGATGATTTTGGGTCATGCGCATCCTGATATCGTGCAAGCGGTGATTGCGGCTGCCGCCGATGGACTGAGTTTTGGTGCACCGACACCCAGTGAAACAACAGTCGCTGATTTGATCTGTGAAATCATGCCATCGATGGATATGGTGCGGATGACCAGTTCAGGGACTGAAGCCTGTATGAGCGCTATACGCCTTGCACGAGGCTATACGGGCCGCGACAAAATCATCAAGTTTGAAGGGTGTTATCATGGCCATGCAGACTCACTACTGGTGAAAGCAGGCTCAGGTATGTTGACCCTCGGCGTGCCTACCTCGCTGGGTGTACCGAAAGATCTCGCACAGCATACCCTTACACTGCCTTTTAATGATCTTGAAGCGGTTAAAGCTTGTTTTGCCGAATATGGTGATCAGATCGCGTGTGTGATCGTAGAGCCCGTAGCCGGTAATATGAATTTGGTGTTGCCGATCCAAGGTTTCTTACAAACCTTACGTGATGAGTGTACCAAAGCAGGTTCGGTCTTGATTTTTGATGAAGTGATGACAGGCTTTCGTGTTGCACTTGGCGGTGCGCAAGCCCACTACGGCATCACCCCAGATTTGACTACGCTCGGCAAGATTATTGGTGCGGGTCTGCCCGTCGGCGCGTTTGGCGGTAAACGTGAAATCATGAATTGCATTGCGCCCTTAGGCGGCGTCTATCAGGCGGGTACGTTGTCAGGTAATCCGCTGGCGATGCGTGCAGGGATTGCGATGCTGAAATTGATTCGCGCCGATGGATTTTATCAACAGCTCTCGATGAAACTGACATTCTTATTAAACGGCCTTAAAGCCATCGCGGATGACATTGGCATCCCTCTGCAAGTCCAGCAAGCAGGCGGTATGTTTGGGATCTACTTTACAGATTCTAAAGATTTATCCAGCTACGAAGCGATGACAAACTGTGATGTGGCTGCATTTCGTGAGTTCTTTCACGGCATGCTGAAGCGTGGTGTTTATCTGGCACCGTCGGCTTTTGAAGCAGACTTTATTTCAAGTAGCCATAGTCAGGCTGATTTGGAAGAAACCTTGGCGGCCGCGCAAGAAACCCTGACGGAAATGAAGGCTGGGGTGAAGCAGTTTGTTGAAGGGGTCTAATGAGAATTGGACATCAATGAGCTAGCGAGACAGTCGACAAAATTATTAGAGATGTACTTTGTTGGTAGTTTAGAAGATGCAGGATTGTTTTTAGACAAGATTATTTTTTGTTTTGAAAATGACTTCTTTTTCAGCTTGAATGTCGATATTGATTCTGATGAATTGATATGGAGCCGTGAAGTTCGTTTGCCACCAGATGCGATAGCGATGACTAACGTCTATCCTGCGATAAGTAAAATCTATGGGATGCCGCTGATGATGTCCTGGAATATGATCAACCATCAGGGGTATTTTGATGCTGTTCAGATCGAGTTATATGAAAAGGTTGCTAAGCGTAGCCATATTTTTCAATTTGAGGTAGCAGCTTCAAATATAACGATTTATGAAGTCAATCCTATGGGAATGATGAAGAATTAGGAACTATTTT
>CAYJTU010000214.1:0-5925 GCA_964373105.1 uncultured Moraxellaceae bacterium
CCATGAACCCACTCTGCAAGCCCAGCCCCTAATGCCAATACCTGTTGTTCCAATCTTTCATCGGTAATCTTTCCTTCATGTATTTTTTGACCTGTCACGGCAACTTGTTCAGGTAAAACAAGGAAGTTCATGTTACTGAGATATATTCGAATCATCATTAGACTGCGTAGCCCACCGATAATTCCTGGACTTGAAGAGACCAGCGCTACGGGATAGCGTTTAAAGATGCGCAGACCCGTACGACCATCTGGCTCATTGCGCGTCATCCAGTCAAAGGTATTTTTGATCAATGGGGTAAAGAAACCATTGTACTCAGGTGAAGCGAGTAACAGTCCATCATGTTGTTCAAACAAGCGCAGTAATTTCTGAGCGGATTCGGGCATGCCACTTTCCTGTTCATCATCGCCATTATAAAGCGGCATAGGGTAATCATTCAGATTGATGAGTGTTACCGTACAGCCTTCAACAGACTCTGCACCGGCTATCGCAGTTTGTAGAACTTGGCTATTTAATGAACCGTGACGGGTGCTACCCGAAAATGCCAAAAGACGTGTCGTCATAAAATTCCCCTAAACTTATTCTAATCGAATGCAACTGTACTGAGTCTAACCACTTATGACGTCATTACAAGAAGAAAGCGCAATAAACAACAGCAGCATTTTGATTTCTACTTTAAAATCCATCCATTCAAATTTATCCTGTCATTTATTTTTTCACTTATAAAGACATCGCATCTGGAGAGCCCAATGCCCCCGTTTATTTTAGTCGATGGCTCCTATTACTTATTTCGTGCATTTCATGCATTGCCGCCATTGACCACCTCACAAGGTCAGACCACTAACGCGATTAAAGGGGCACTATCGGCACTACAAAAATTGATGCGTCGTATGCAACCCACGCATATGGCCGTGATTTTTGATACACCAGAACCGACGTTTCGTCATCAGTTGTCGCCCGAGTACAAAGCGCATCGACCCGCGATGCCATCTGAGCTCTCGACGCAAATTCCTTACCTACATGCCATTATCAAAGGTTTAGGGATTCCGCTATTATTGCTACCCGGCGCAGAGGCAGACGATCTTATCGGCACTTTAGCAAAGCGTGCAGTGACTGAAGGCCACCATGTGTTGATTTCAACGGGTGATAAGGATATGGCCCAGTTGGTAAATGACCATATCAAGCTCGAAGACAGCTTTCGTGATCAGGTGCTTGATCATGACGGGGTCATTGCTAAGTTTGGTGTGCGCCCAGATCAAATTATTGATTACTTAACACTCATGGGTGATGCTTCTGATGGCATTGCGGGTGTGCCGGGTGTGGGTAAGGTCACGGCCGCAAAGCTATTGAATCAATATCAAACCATCGGCGGCATTTTAGAAAATGTCCATCTGATTAAAGGCAAAGTTGGTGAGAGTATCCGTGACAATGCCGACAAAATTCCACTCAACCATCAACTCGCCAGTATCGTTTGTGATTTACCCTTAGCACTGGATTGGCATGAGCTGAAATTAGGTAAACCCGATGTCCCGGCACTGAAGAAACTCTATGCTGAGCTAGAGTTCAGAGCATTGTTACAATCTTTAGAACATCCCAATAATCCAGATAATCAAGCAGATCAGTCTCGCAGCAACGAATCTACGGTTAAATCTGCGACCGTTAAAAAAGACGATATCCCGCAAATTCTAAATGCTGAATTAGGTGCTGTGGTTGAGCCGGTGGTCACAGTTGCTGAAGCAAAATATCACACGGTTCTCGACCGAACTGAGTTTTTGGCATTGGTTGAACGCCTCAATGCCGCGCCACGTTTTGCTGTGGATACCGAAACAACCAGTCTAGATTATCGTCTGGCACGGATTGTGGGGATTTCGGTTGCGCTTAAAGCAGGAGAGGCTTATTACATCCCTATTGCTCACGACTATATGGGCGCACCTGATCAATTGGATGCGGCATTTGTGCTCGAGACCTTAAAGCCGATTTTGGAAAACCCAGCGATCGGCAAAATTGGTCAGCATATGAAATATGATGCGCATCTTTTTAACAATCACGGGATTAGCCTAAAAGGTTGGGCATTCGATACAATGCTCGCATCCTATGTGTTGAATCCCACCGCAACACGCCATGGCATGGATGACTTGGCGCAATACTATTTGGATTATAAAACAACCACATTTGAAGAGATTGCTGGTAAAGGGGTTAAGCAACTCACCTTTAACCAAATCGAATTAGAACGGGCCGCACCCTATGCTGCGGAAGATGCCGATATTACCTGGCGATTGTACGAACATTTTTCCAAAGAATTGGCGAAAATCCCCAGACTTGAGCGTTTGCTACTCGATGTAGAAATGCCTAGCGCCCAAGTGCTTTATGAAATGGAAAACAATGGCATTCGTTTAGATATTGGCTTTCTGGCAGAGCTTGGGCAACGCTTTGGTGAGCAAATCCATGGACTAGAGGCCCAAGCGATTGAAATTGCAGGGCAGCCATTTAATGTATCATCCCCTAAACAGCTCGGTGAAATTTTATTTGATAAGCTCGGCATTGCGGGCGGCAAGAAAACTGCCAGTGGACAATATGCAACGGGTGAGGCGATTTTAGAAAAGATTGATCACCCCATGATTGCGACGATTTTAGAATATCGTTCGCTTTCTAAGCTGAAGAGTACTTACACCGATAGTCTCATTGCGCAAAGTGATCCGATATCGCATCGTGTCCATACCAGCTATCACCAAGCGATTGCTGCCACAGGCCGCTTGTCTTCAACTGATCCGAATTTGCAGAATATTCCGATTCGAGGCGAGGTCGGTCGTCAAATTCGCCAAGCCTTTATTGCACCCGAGGGTCGTATTATTTTGGCAGCCGATTATTCGCAAATTGAGCTGCGTTTAATGGCGCATTTCTCGCAAGATGCTGCGCTACTGACCGCATTCCGCGAAGGCAGGGACATTCACCAAGCGACTGCGGCAGAAGTTCTAGGCATTGATCTTGAGGATGTAACTTCAGATCAGCGTCGACAAGCAAAAGCGATTAATTTCGGTTTGCTTTATGGGATGTCGGCCTTTGGTTTGGCCAAACAGTTGAATTTGTCGCGTGCTGAAGCACAAGACTATATCACCTTGTATTTCTCACGTTACCCTAGCGTTCATGATTATATGGAAAACACGCGTGCGCTTGCTGGTGAACAGGGTTATGTTGAAACGATCCTAGGTCGTCGTTTGTATATGGAGAATATCCGCGCAGGCAATGCAATGGTTCGTCAAGCCGCAGAGCGCGCAGCCATTAATGCGCCTTTGCAGGGCTCGGCAGCCGATATTATTAAACTGGCAATGATTTCCGTAGACCAAGCTTTGCCGAAACAATATGCTAAAATGCTGCTCCAAGTGCATGATGAACTGGTCTTCGAGGTCGATGAAGACAAAGCGGATGAGGTTACCGCACTGCTTAAAGAGTTGATGCCAGCAGTCTTACAGGGACGTGCTGAGATTGATGTGCCACTTGAAATTGAAGTTGGCCGTGGCATCAATTGGGGCGTAGCACATTAAACCCTCTAACAACTGAGTAGCACTGAGATGCGAAAAGTGGTTGTTGGGTTTTAAAGTTATATTGATTGAATTTTTTAGTTATTTTAAATTTTTTAGGTGCTTTATCGTTATGTCGTCACCCTATGCTTATACGTTGCAACCCATTCCTTATGACATTACTGCTGCTGAACAGCGGGAAGCTCAGTTTGCGGCTTGGAAAAAAAACAATCGGATTAGTACTAAAGTCTGGACCATTCTTGCAGCGATCTGTGTTGCTGCGTTCGCTGGAATCGCATTTTTACGTGGGTATTCAACCGTATTTTTTTGGATACTATTAGTCGGTGTTGCACTGTATTTGGCGGTACGCTTTTTTGGTATGGCTTGGTACGTTAAGCGTGAAATCGCAAAATATTCGGTCCAAGATATCAAAGGCATCAAAATTGGCGTCCAGCCCCAAGGGTTGATCATGATTCAAAAGATGGGTCTACAAGAGGGTCGTGGGATCATTGAGTGGAAGCAAGTCACCGAATGGCAAGAAACTGATAAGTTCATTTTTATCACGGCGAGTCAGAAAGGACAAACCAGCGCGCAAATATTGCCTAAACGCTTGGCTAAACAAAAATTTCCGTTCGATACGGTCCGGAAGCATTTGATTGAAGCGGTAGGGCCAGCGAAGTAATTTTTTTTATTTTTGTTTTGCTGAAGTAAAATAAAGCCTAGGCTACAGAAGCAGTATTGCTGGTAGCTTAGGTCATAAATGCATTACTATTATAATAAAAAGTGACAGAGTCTACATTATTAAATAGTATCGACTGGGTAATCTTTATTGTCATTTTTTTGAATTATAAATTACAAATTTTTTGAATTCCAGATTTGCCAACTAGTCTACGTAATACACATTATTAATTTTAAATTTTAAATTAAGTTTTTGTATTTTAAGGTTAAATTTAATTCTGGCTCTTTTGTGTGCAGTATTGGGAATTTTTATAAACTGTGCTAAGTTACTAAAGTCATCAATGTAATAACAACATTGATACTATATTTGACTATAGGAATGCATAGGGAATGAACAAGACCAGTTTTATTTTGACGACGATGTTGTGTAGTATCAGTTGTAGCATATATGCGGCCCCACTTTTTTCACCGGCTTTTTCAAGTAATAGTGACGCAGCACCGCTTCAACCAGCACAAGCTGCACAACTGGCTAGAGTATTAAACAATCCATCTGTTAAAAGCTATAGTTTAGTACGGATCGATAAGGCTGTTCTGGCTCAGTCAAATGTTGATATTAATGTTACGGCGAGTGATGTTTCACCCACGACCAATCAAACTACTATTAAACGCTCTGATACCAATTACTCGTGGTTCGGAAAAACGAACGATGGCAATGCAATTGTCAGTGTAAACGGCACAGCAGTGGAAGGCATTATTCACAAAGGCGTGAAAGTCTTTCATCTTCGATCTTTAGGTGATGGTCTACAAGCTTTGGTAGAAGTTGATCAGTCAAAATTTCCAAGTGATGAACCTCTAGGTATCAAGATGCCTTCAGGTAAGGTTGTTAAGCCGTCAGCTTCTACACAACAGTCATCTACAACCAGTTCATCCGATTTAAGTATAAAGCCAGCGGTTGCTGCAGACCCCACCCCAATTATTGATGTACTAGTTGGCTATACCGCCGCGGTAAAAGCATTATATAACAATGATGATGCGAATGTTTTAGCACATATTCAGTTGGCTATCGATGATACTAATCAAACTTATTTGAACAGCGCAGTTAATTCTCAGCTTAGATTAGTAGATATCCAAGCGGTAGATTATGTGGAAACAACAAATTTGGGTACAAGCTTAGCAGCTTGGCAGGGTACTTCCGATGGTCAAATGGACAACATCCATGCACGCTTAAACACTGTAGGTGCTGATATTGCAATTTTATTCACCAATAAGTCAGGTGCAAATTCTTGTGGTCTAGCATATGTCGGAGCAAATACTACAACATATACCTTCGGTATCGTTGAAGACTCTTGTGCGATTGGCAATCATTCATTCGCTCATGAGATAGGGCATCTTTACGGCGCAAATCATGATGTAGCAAATTCGGGAACTAGTGGAATTGCGTATGCGCACGGTTATCATTACTTGAGCGAGTGGCGTACGGTAATGGCTTATCCTGCCGCATGTCCATCATATTGCCCACGTATTTCATACTGGTCAAATCCAGATATATTGACTACTGCCACAATCGGTGCATCGAATCCAACCCTTAATATTCCCATGGGGACTGTCTCTACTGAAAATAATGCTAAAGTTTTAACTGATAACGCGGGTGTTCTTGCTGGCTTACGAGCGCACAAGAAATGGGACTGCTTTAATGTCGCCCAAAAAACGCAGCCATACTTTATCATTCAGG
>CAYJTU010000215.1:0-5742 GCA_964373105.1 uncultured Moraxellaceae bacterium
GTGCCGCAGGTCATGAAGGCATATCGCACTGGGATCTATTTGCAGTATGAATCCAGGGCAATTGCGTTTACCCAGTTTAAAGGGCTGATGAAAGTAGCAGTCGGGATTCCAGCCAAGCGATTATTGGCAAAACAGGTGCCTGATGCAGCTCTACGTGCGAAATTGCTGCCGGACTATCCGATCGGCTGTAAACGGATTCTGCTCTCCAGCGAATATCTGGCCACGATGGCAAAGCCCAATGTTGATCTGATTACTGATGGCATCAAGCAGATTACTGCGGATGGCGTTGAGACCGTGGATGGGCAGCATCACCCTGCCGATGCAATCATCTATGGGACGGGGTTTGCAGCGACGGAATTCTTATCGCCCATGCGTATCCAAGGTCGCAAAGGACTCAATCTCAATGACGCTTGGCAAGGTGGCGCTGCGGCGTACCGCGGACTGACCGTACCTGATTTTCCCAACTTCTTTATGCTGTATGGCCCGAATACCAATCTCGGCCACAACTCGATTGTCTATATGCTGGAAAGCCAGATTGCGCATGTGATGCGCTGCTGGAAAACCATGCAGGCAACACAGACCAACACGGTCGAAGTCGATGCGACGCGCTATCAGCAATATAATACGCATATCCAACAGCGCCTTGTGAACACGGTGTGGAATGGTTGTAAGAGCTGGTATGTCGATGCAACGGGACATAACAGTACCAATTGGCCGGGCTTTACCCTGACCTATCGCTGGTTGACGAATCATGCCGGTTTACAGGCATACACTTTCAGCTCAGTCGAACCATCATCTGGTTTTGGCGCAGCCGCTGGGGTTGCGATTGCCGCGCCTCAGGATAGCGCTGAGCGCCTCAAAGCCGGTTTCTTGCGTGGTTTTCTACGTACGGGCTTCCGTACTCTGATTGGCCCACCGCTCGGAGTGGCAAGTCAGCGCCGTGTTGTGAGTGCACTCTCGCAGTTGATGCCGGGCAGAAGTGGTACGCTGAAGTCCCAAATCACCATTGATGGCTTATCGATTGAGGTGATTACACCAGAGCAAGCCACGTCAGACAGCGGTGTGATTTTATATTTGCATGGTGGAGCATTTTGTCTGGGCGCGCCTGCAACCCATCGCAGTATTACGACGCATCTAGCGGTCAATGCTGCCATGTCCGTTTGGGTGCCTGATTATCGTCTCGCACCAGAGCATCCTTACCCCGCCGCACTGGATGATGCTGAGGCGAGCTATCATGCTCTTCTGAAGAATGGCTATAGTGCCGATCAAATTGTCCTTGCGGGTGACTCGGCAGGTGGGTCGCTGGCGATTGCGCTGGCATTGCGTCTACGCGATCAAGGGGCTTTGACACCCGCAGGTTTACTCTTACTGTCGCCTGTCACCGACAGCACCCTCAGCGGTCCAACCTTAAAAACCCATCAGCGCAAAGATCCGATGATTCGCTTGGGGTGGCTACAGCAAGGATTAGGCTGGTATGCGAGTCAAGATGCATCCGTGCATCAGCCTTTAGATCAGAATCTGCAAGGGCTGCCCCCGATGCTCATCCAAGTGGGTGACCAAGAAGTACTGCGTTCTGATTCAACGCGCTTGGCCGCGCATGCCACCCAATGCGGTGTAGATTGCAAGCTTGAAATCTACGCAGGGCGCTGGCATGTCTTTCAATTGCAATCCTTCTACTTGAGCTCAGCCAAACAAGCACTGCATCGCCTCGCCGATTTCGCAAGATCCCGTGTGAATGCACAATCTGAAGAACACATCGCCCTGCCATCACTGGATTTGTCCGTGGTGCAGGTGGATACCCCTTAATCTAGCAAGCATTCATCTTCAAAATAAAAAAAGGGGTTCCATGTCACATGGCAGCCCTTTTTTTAAACAACGATTTCTCACGCAAACATTGCGAATGAGCGATTGATTAATGATCAGATATGCGTTATGTTGATCGAAAATCAATATCAAATTTGCCGAAATTGACGGCTTCAAAACGATCTGATCCATGTCGATATGGATTCAATCCACTCAGCAGCCCAGCATGGATGTTGCCCTGCCCATACTGTTTTTGAAAAATGCAATGAATTAAAAAGAATATGACATTTATGAGGGGCGCCAGATATGAAATATTTCACACCGCCGAACAGTTATCCAGATGTGGAAGGTGCGGATTCCACACAGCGTGCGGAAGTCTGTAGCAATGGTCTTGCGATTCAACAGACCTTCAATCACATCAAAAAACGCCATAGTTTTCTGCGCAAACGTCTCGTTTCGCTATTGGAGTGGAACCGCGTCGATAAAGGCATTTTTATTCTGGCGATGCTGATGCCCTTTTTTCTGCAATATTTTCTGTGGGCCAGCTATGTTTTGGATCATCCAGAGTTGCATCGTGTTGTTAACATCGCCGCGCTATACGACTACTTATGGATCCAGATTGCGCTGGTCGCCATCGGATGCGGCATCTTAGGTTTAGGGTTAGTGCTTCGCCGGCGCAAGCCTGATGCCACTTTTTTCCAGCACTTGGTGCTGCAATTCTTTTCATTGACGATGATTGCGATGTTCTACTATGTCGGCCCATTATCGTTCAGTGCGGGTTTGTTCTTACTCGGTGCGCCTGTCTGGGGACTGATCCTGCTTGATCGCCAGCCTGTATGGTGGGCCACAGGTGTTGGGGTTGGTGCTCTACTGGGTTTAGGATATGCCGCTGCCTACACCGTGTTCCCGCATGCATCCTTGATGATACCGCCGACAGATCAGGCGGGGCGTTTGTTTGAGATGAATTCGACAGTTTACTTTAATGCGCTGTTCTTTATTTTGATCTTGGTCATGGCGGATCAAATGCTGGCGTGGTGGCATGCGCGCGAGGACAGCATCCGTGAGTTGAGCCGTACCGATACCCTCACGGGCATCCACAATCGACTCAGTATTTTGGATTTTCTGGATCATGAGGTGGCACGCACCGTACGTATGAATACGCCGCTGTCGGTGGTGATTTTAGATCTGGATCATTTTAAAAAGGTTAATGACGATTGGGGACATCCCGTTGGTGATCTGGTTTTGCAAAGAACCGCGCAAGTCCTCCAGCAGAATATTCGCGATATCGATGCACTTGGTCGTTATGGCGGTGAAGAGTTTATTATGGTCTTGCCAGGTGCCGATCATAGTGAGGCGTTCAAAATTATTGAGCGCTGTCGGAGCGAGCTGGCACAGGCGGAGATCCTGACGGAATCCAAGCAATCGATTCGAGTGACCGCAAGTTTTGGGTTCGTGTGTATGAGTGGCCTTGCGATAGAGCCGCATATCCTGATCAAAACCGCAGACCAAGCGCTCTATACCGCTAAAAGTAATGGCCGTAACCGTGTTGAATCAAGAGAAGTGGCCGCTAATTTAGAGAGTATCTTGGCTTAAGGTGTTTCTTTTTGAGTGATTCAATGGGCGTGATAAACGGATGGTGAGAGGTTCGCCATCCGTTGTGATCAAAGTGTCAGTATTAATGTCTGAGTGCTGGAGGTGCTGCATCCTCATAAGCGCTGAGCTTTTTGAGCAATGCCAAACCTTGATGACGTATCGCAGCGCTATCAACCTGTGAGGGATGATAGTCGCGGCGATAGTAAGCCAAATAATGCGGCAGCATGCCTCTTAAGAAACCGTTTTTACCCCACAAGGTGCGAAAGCCTTGACGCATGGCGGAGGTGTTTTTAAGCTCTTTAGTCGCGCGCAACAGCTCAACAGTATGCAGACTGGTAAAAAACGTAAATAAGACCGACACGATTGCCATCTCACTGACGCGTAGCCAGTAGTTATTGATTTGGTCTTGATAGACATCGAAAGCCACCGACTTATGCTCACTTTCTTCAATGGCATGCCATAGCCACAGAGGGCGCAAGCCTTCATCCATTTTGTCGAGTAATTCTGGCGTGCTTAAAATTTTCTCAGCAAACAGCGCAGTGAAGTGTTCCAGTGCACAGGTCTTGGCCAGCATGCGCTCTGGGGAAAGTCTGCCTTCTTGAAAAGCGATGCCTTTTTTAACAAAGGCCATGACCTTGTTGATTGGTAATCCTTTACGTGCCATGAAGGCGTTAAAGGCTTCGTGTTCTTTGCCATGATTGGCTTCCTGACCGATAAAGGCACGAACTTCCTGCTGCAAGGTGGGATTTTGAATGCCGTCTTGAAAGCGGCGTACGGCACGGATAAACATACGCTCGCCTTCGGGAAAGGTGCATGACAGTGCCGTCATCAGCATAGAAATATAAGAATTCTGCTCAAACCAAAATAGCGGAATGGCATCATCAAACTCAAAACCCATACGTCGTACCGGAATGTTCTGGGTGCCAAGTGGCGATTGAAGTGCAGTAGACATGATAAACCTCTCGGGTGATAGCGTTTTATGCGGGATTGCCTGAATGTTGTGTCGATGACCTCGCCTGCGCGAGATTGTTTGCAACAATCCCTTTGGCGATATCTGGATGAATGACCTGCTCTGAGCTGGTGTCAATTCCGCGTGCTGCAATACGCGCCACCAAGCGCCCGAAGATCGGTAGCTCGATGGGGATCAATGCGTAGCGCGGGTGTATCACGCGTGTTTTACCCTTTAGGATGGCGTGAATCACGGCCTGCGCGGTACTTTCTGGCGACACCAACTGCGGCGCGGGTAGTGGTCCTTTGCGTAGGGGTAGGAACTGGTCGTTCTGGCGTGTCGGCGTATCAGTTCCGCCCGGAATCACTTCGAGGACTTGTACAGGCGTACCACTGAGCTCATGTCTCAGCACTTGAGTTGCACGTGCAAACGCCGTTTTGGAGGCGCAGTAAGCACCCAGCAAGGGCAGGGGCACGGCTTGCAGGGTTGAAGTCACATTGACAATCAGACCATAACCCTGACTGCGCATCTGGGGTACTAAGGCTGCGGTCAAAGCCAGCGGCGACCAAAGATTGGTTTCAAAAACCGCACGTGCCGCTACATCATCACCCAATACATATTGTGCGCCGATGATGCTGGTCCCAGCATTATTAATCAGGATATCAATGCCGCCGAGCGCTGCAATGGCTTGCTCGGCGATCAATGTTGCCGTACCAGAGATACTTAGATCAGCGATTAGAATGACAGGACGTTTGCCCCCTAGAGCCACGATCTCATCTGCAAGCGCTTCAAGCAAAGGTTTACGCCTTGCAACTAACACCATTTGTACGTGATGGGTTGCAAGTGCCAGCGCTAAAGCGCGCCCTATGCCGCTGGATGCGCCTGTCAGCAGGATTCGTTTATCGTTCAGAATAGGCATTTTAGTCATCATGGTGAATCCTCTGGACCCAAATTATGATATATTGATTTTGAATCAACTTTACTGTAATCCGTTATTGATCAAAAATCAATATAGTGATTGATTAAAAATCAATTTCAATTATTGCTACGAATTACACCTCTTTAGAATGGAATTGTTATGCCTGCTATTAAGCCAGATCGTCGTGAATCATTGTTGGCCGCCGCTCAAGCTTTATTTGCAGAGTGCCCGTTTGACGCGGTTTCTATTGCTGATATTAGCCAGCGTGCTGGCGTGGCGTTTGGTTTAGTCGCGCATTACTTTGGATCGAAACGTGGCATCTATGTCGCATCCATGCAAGCCGTGGCGGATCAACTGCGCGCGGTGCGCGATCAAGCACCTGAACAAGATGATATGGCGGCTGCCCTACAAGTCGGTATCCGTCGCCATATTGCTTATATTGAAGAGCATGCAGTGGGTTTTCTGGTCTTGATGCGCG
>CAYJTU010000216.1:0-5614 GCA_964373105.1 uncultured Moraxellaceae bacterium
CATATGCGGAATTCTAAAGGTCTTGTACTGGTAGTTTTCGATGAGTTGTAAATTCAATCCCGCGTAGCCGACATCCATCAGATAGCCTTGCTCACGCATGCGCTGTTTTAAGCCCTTGAGATCATAGTCTGCCGCTACGCATATAGCACTGACCGCTGGACTGGCATCCGCCAAAGCCGGAAAGAGTGCTAAGCCCTGCGTGCTGATCCACGCATGCACCTGCGCTTGCAACTGCATATGACGAGCAAAGCGCTGCTCGATGCCCTCGATCTCCACGATATACTCAAGCTGTGCATCCAGTTGATTCCACAGACTACAATTGGGCGTGGTCAAGACCTCTGACTTAGCTGCCGCCGCCAGATAGCGCTTGAGATCGGTGGTATAACCACGATTGGGCACCTGCTCGATCAAGGCTGCCGCGTCTTTGCGCAAGAAAATGATACTTAAGCCCGCAGGCAGGCCGATACACTTTTGCGTCGCGGTGATGTAAGCCAAGGGTTTGGTCTGGGATAAGTTCAAAGGCGCAC
This sequence comes from uncultured Moraxellaceae bacterium, assembly GCA_964373105.1. Classification (GTDB taxonomy): domain Bacteria; phylum Pseudomonadota; class Gammaproteobacteria; order Pseudomonadales; family Moraxellaceae; genus Aquirhabdus. The sequence goes on from CAYJTU010000216.1 coordinate 528, forward strand.
CCGCAAAGATACTCACTCCATCCACGATCACGTGTTTGCCGTGCTGCTCCGCCCATGCACAGATCGCCGCCAGATCATTGATGACGCCAGTCGAACTTTCATTATGAGTAAAGACCAAAGTTTCAGCGCTCATAACATCTGCATCTTGCGCAAGCGTCGTAAGATCAATCGCGGTTCCCGCTTTAAAAGCAATCTGCCCATGATTGGCTTTATCACAACCCTGTGCGATCTTCGCAAAGAGCTCGCCAAACGCACCGATGGTCAGAAAAGTCGTGCTGCCGTCATTCTTGACCAGCGAGCGGACGCAGGTCTCCATGCCATTGGTACCACTGCCATTCACCAGCAGACAGTCATACGCATCGCGCGTGGTACCCGCAAGGGTCAATAGTCGCTCGGTGATGCGCTGATGGAGCACGTGTGCCGTGCTATCGCGATGACCAAAAGCGGCATGCAGTGCAGGTTGTCGTAAAGCCTCGCGGATGTTCACGGGGCCGGGGATCATAATATTTAAAGGAGTCATCACGTCATTCAACCTCTATAAAATTAAACATTTAAAGGATGCTCTTCAAAGCATTCAGAATCTAAATCAATCTGCGCGATGCGCTGAACTGCACCGCGCATCGATACGTTGAAAGCCTCATCGACATCGATATGCAGGGTGCCGCCTGCCATATGGACATTGATCTGCTGATCACAAAAACCCAATAGGCATGAGACCGCCGCTGCCGCACAGCTACTGGTGCCAGAGGACAAGGTATAGCCCACGCCGCGCTCCCAAATCTCAACTTGAATGTTGTGACGATCCAATACTTTGACGAATTGCACATTGGTGCGATTGGGAAATAAAGGATGCTGCTCCAGCACTGGCCCCAAGGTCTTTGCAATCTGTGCATCCACCTGATCCATGAAGATCACGCAGTGCGGATTGCCCATCGACACGGCATTCACCCGTAGCGACTGACCGAGTACTATCAGCGGGTAATCAATGGCGCGATCAACGGTAATAAATGGGAACTCAGGGCTAGGCTCAAAACGCGCCACGCCCATCGACACATTGACCGCGCGCCCCTGATCAAGCACTTGAGCAGTCACGACCCCACCTTGGGTATGCACAAGAAAAGGCGCATCGCCTACCAGTTTTTGATCCCAGAGGAATCGAGAGAAGATCCGTAGCCCATTGCCACTTTTCTCGGCCTCCGAGCCATCGGGGTTGATGATCTTGAGCGTGAAGTGCTCCGCTTCAGGGTGAGTCAGCAGCAGGATCCCATCGGCACCGATCCCATAGTGGCGATCGCAGACGCGACTGATCTCCTGCTGCGTCAGGCTAAAATTCTCAGCGCCTGCATAGACGATATAATCATTGCCGATCGCGTGGTATTTGATAAATTTCATGTCATTCTTCTTGATGTTGTTTCATCGCCATTAAAAAAAACTGTGCCTACTCACTACACGGATGAACGCGATACCAGTAGTGATAGCGCGACTTAAAACCGAGTTTCTGGTAAACGTTGATCGCTTTTAGATTGCTGGCAGTCACTTGCAGGAAAGCCGTTTGCGCACCTTGCCGTCCTCCCCATGCGATCAAGCCTCGGCAGAGCTCGGTTGCCAGCCCCTGACCTTGAAAGTCTGGATGGGTGGCGATGTCAAATAAGCCTAAGTAATCACCTACTATCACCCCCAAGCCACAGCATACCGGCTGACCCTGCACCCGCTGTATCGCAAGTAGGCGCAGCCCTTGTATGCGGGTCAGTAGATGGCGTAAATGATCCTTTTGCTCAGGGTTAGACGTTGTCGTAATCTGTTGATAGGCTTGTAACCACGCATCGACATCATCCACCGACTCGAAGTCGCCCGTGACCGATAGCGCGTCTAAGGGTCGCGCCATTACCCATGATTTTCCCTCATATAGATAACCGCGCTGGGCCAGCCGCGCATCGGTCTGCGCATGCGCAGCAAAGGAAACCAACCTAAAGATCGGATGGCTACTCCGACTCAAATAAAACGTCTCTACTGCATCAATCTGGGTATGCGATAGATTGTTTGCGGTGTTAATGGCATTGGCCGAGTTAGCGCGTTTGGTATAGCCATGCGCGAAGCGCAGCTTCCAACCGTACTGATCGATTTCCTCATGGGCAGGCCACGCTTGAAAGGCGGCATATTCTAGATCAATCATCATGCTCCCCTATCATGGGTGTCGGTGGCTTAAAGGTGTGCAACACACGTTGAGTGGCCTTGCCTCCCCCAGAGCTTGGATTACGAGCTGAATGCAGGGCAACGGTCATTAGACGGCGGTTTACAGCAGATTGAAGAGTCATCATTTTTCTCGCATAAAAAAAAGGCCACGATGGAAGTCGTGGCCTTTAGTGAAAATATTTTGCTGATTGAATCAGGGTTTTAAACACCTTCCTCGATTTTCAGCCCAATCTAAACACGCACAGCACGACGCTCCAAAATTTCTATTGGAGGCGGAGCCGCATCGATTGGGATTGAGGAATATGTTCATGCGTTGATCGTAGGGTTTATGGCATCAGGTTGTCAACGGGCTATTCTCATATTTTTTCCGATTGGTTATCCAGCGTGACTCCCTGTCCGCTCAAGTCGACTGACTTTGGATCGCACTGCCGATTGCTTGCGAGACCTGATCAGCATCGGCCCCGAGTCCAACAAAGAAGCGCTGGAGCAATGGGATAAGGACTTTTGGAATACTACCGCTTGCCTCAAAATATCCTGTGAGTTCAAGCAGGACATAGCCATGCGCCAAGACCCACCACTCATTGGCTAAGAGAAACGCATTGCCCGGATGAATTGTCCCTTCATCAATAAGTCGCTGTAGCGTTTGTACAACCAACTCCAGCGTATATTTGCCCGTGCTCAAAGTTTCCCGTTTGACAGGTCGAAACTCACCGAGTGCGATGGTGCCAAACATGATCCGATACAACGCGGGATGCTGCCTTGCATGCTGCAGGTAAGCTGCGGTTAAACGCGCAAGATGGGTCAGCGTGTCTTCTGAATCTTTGACACGCAACAGCTCCTCTTCCAATAAGCTAAAACCCGACAGCACCAGCTCATTGACCAGATTTTCAATCGATCCAAAGCGGGTATACACCGACATAGTGGTCGTGCCCGCGGCAGCAGAAATCTTGCGCGTCGTGAGGCCACTGGTGCCTTCGTCCGCCAATAATTGTGCGGCGGCCTCCAGCAGTCGGTTTTTCATGGTCAGATCAGATGGGGGGATTGTCATGCTTACTTTAGTCAACCCTAAATATAATAACAGTTGTTATAACGTATGTTATAATGACACAAAATGATCACGGTTACACGCTATGAATATCACTCACAAACGCCGCCTATCCACGCTCTTTTGGGGACTGATCGCCTTGACCAGTCTGCTTTACGGCCCGATGGCCATCGAGTATTTTGCACATTACTTCACGCCCAATGCCCCTGAACTTTGGACTCACGTTTTTACGTGGTTTGCAGGGGCGAAACATACGCTCGGCGCAGGCTCCGTTGAAGTCGTGCAACACAGTGTCTATACCAGTTCACGCGTTTCTATGCTGTTTCACACAGTGGCCGGTGGCACCTCCATTCTACTTGCATCCCTGCAGTTTTATACGCCTTTTCGCAAAAAGTATCCGCAGGTACACCGCCTGACTGGTAAAGTTTTCGTGACTATCGTGGTGATCTCGATGATCGGCAGTATGTCCTTTTTGATCGCAACGGGACCTCAGCAATCGTTTAATGGCTTGCCGTTCTACTTACAGTTATGGCTCCTTGCACTGGGTACATTAGCGTCTGCAACCCTTGGTGTCATTGCGATCAGCAAAGGCCAGCTCAAGATGCACCAAGCCGCAATGTTTTTTTGTTTTGCACTGCTGCTGTCCGCCCCTGTCCTGCGTATCGAATGGCTCTTTATCGGCGGATTACTCGACGTCACGCATCAAACCTCCAACTTTTTTAGCTCGCTGATCTTTGGCTATCTGGTCGTCCCGTGTGCGATTGCGGCAACTCGGCTCACGGATTTCAGAAAGCCGATTGCCTATACCGCGTCGCTTGCTACGCTTAAAACGCTGGATCTTTGGATCATCGGAGCGGGCATCATGGCGACCTTGGCGATCGTGATGAAATACACGGCGCAGGTGGGGGAACTGACAGGTCCCACGATCTGTGTGATGATTCTGGCCGTCATTACCCTGACCGCTTATGCACTGGCATGGCTTGCATCCATCCGCGCTAAAAATGACATCGCCGTTAAAGAATGGCGCATTCATCTACTGGCTTATTTCAGTTCGCCGATTGTGTTCTTAGTCTTCTGGCAGATCCTGTGCCAATTCGTCACTGTGTATGAAGCCTTTGAAGCAGCCAGCTTTACGGCGCCAGCAGTTGCCTTTGCCAGCGGTTATCTGCTAATGACAACTACACGTCATGTTAAGCGTGCTCCGAAACTGACCCAACCTTGAAAAATAATCGTCTGCTCACTGCCCTTGAGTGCTCACAACGCCCACGCAGATACAAGACTGTTTTTTTGATCAATTAACTCTATACACTTAAAATTATCAAGGGTTTAATTGGAGTGGATTGTGATCGCAGGTGTATTGGTCATGAATCTCTTTTCCAAAGCTGCGGCGCATTGATGATCTGTTCCTCCTAGCGACTCTTGAACCCGACTCATGAACTCAACTCATAAGTCCTAGCGCATTTAACCCTCTAGTCAATCGTGCATGGGGCGTTAAAATTAATGACGCTTCCATTTGCGCTTTTGTTATCAGCTCTTCACACACCTTAAATGATCAGCAATCGATACCGAGATCACACAGATACACCTCCCCTCCGCGCGTATGCTCAATCACGCCATGACCCTTTAAGGAATAGATCATGAAAGTCCTCGCTTATGCCGCCACAGACGCCAGCACCCCGCTTGCCCCCTATGTCTATACCCAGCGCGCACTGCGCAGCAATGATGTGACCATCGAAATTCTCTACTGCGGGGTCTGCCACTCCGACCTGCATCAAGCGCGTAATGACTGGGGCGGCAGCGTTTATCCGATCGTACCCGGCCATGAGATCGTAGGTCGCGTCACCAGTAT
>CAYJTU010000217.1:0-5524 GCA_964373105.1 uncultured Moraxellaceae bacterium
ATTTATGTACTGCCCAGTAGGGTGAAACGAAATAAATAGTCAGGGCAGAAGCAATCACGAGGCCGAAGAAAATAGCACTCAGCAAGCGTTTGTGATTTTTTAAGATCTGCCAGATGAGTGTACGACGTAAATATTGCTGTAAGAGTTGTGGCGAACGCATGTTTATGATTAGTTTTCTATCGGACTGCTTTCAAACTAACACAAAAAGATGAACAACGGCATGATACCGTTGTTCATCTTTAATATAATTAAGCTGATCTGTGACCCAGTTCTACAAAGGATTACTCGGGTGCTTTATCTTCACGATACCAAGTCTGGCTGCGACCAAGCAATGAGAAGCCGATAAATCCGCGAATGGTCAGTTTTTTACCATCTGGATTCAGTTTGATCTTAGCGTTATACAGTCGACCGCTCAGTGGGTCGAGAATTTTACCGCCCTCATATAATCCCTCTTCATTGGGATTTACATTTAGCCCAGAAAGGATATTCAGACCTTCGATGGGTTTTCCGGTATAGGGTGCAGGGCAATCCACACAAAACTCTTGCGGCTTAGAACCGACGCGAGGCAGTACCTTTATAATTTTACCACCATAGATACCCGCAGTATTTTTTTCGATTTTGATCAGTGATTTTGCTTGGCCCGTTTTGTCATCAATACTTCGCCAAATACCTGAAATATCTGTATTATCTGCAGCATAACTCAGATGGGACATGCACAGCATGGCTCCCAGAGCGAAACTGCTGAAAGTGTTACGGAGGGCTGTGTTCATGTGTTCGTCCTTGAGCTCATGGAAATTAGATCATTTAGTCGGGAATGCGTTGGATGCACCCTGAGATGGTAGCGTGAGAGCTCATCTTAATACTAGCGGGTTTTTATTAAATATCACAAAACATTCATTAAAATCACACACAAAGATGACGTGAGAACGTACTTCATTGTACATGTTCATTTGAAAATAGCGTGAAAGCGTTATGAAAAAACGCAAATGACCCAAATTGCGGTCAAGACACCATTCACAGCCATGCCAAAAGCCGCGTACTCCCCTGCAACAGGGCTTCTTTGCCACGCTTGCGCGGTACCGATTGCGTGAGCGGCTAGGCCCAGAGCAAAACCCGCAGCGCGTTCATCATTGAGATTGCGTAGGATTAGCGGTGATAAGGCCGCACCGACGAGCCCAGAGAAAATGACAATAAAGCTGGCAAGGGTAAGTGGGGCATGGATCAATGTGGCTACATTGAGTGCAATCGGCGTGGTCACAGCGCGCGTTGCAAAAGCCAAGATCGTTGGCTCTGAGAGATGCAAGCCATACGCGATCGACATCGGCAGTAATCCACCCATCAGCGTTGCAATGCCAAGCAGAATGGCGAGCCGTTTGATCGGCAGCTCATCAAAGCGAATTGTTGCCAACGGAATAGCCAGTGCAACAGTGGCATAGCCCAATAAACGATTAAAGAGCGGCGCAACGGCATCGGCGTAGGATTGATAGTGCCACTGGAGCAGCGCAAGTAAACCCGAGACAAATGCGATTGCGAGTACCACAAGAGGCAGACGTGGAAAACGTTGATTGAGCAATTTGGCGGCGATATAACCAATGAGGGTTAGTGCAAAACCGAACCACAACAATGTCGTGGTTGAGAAAATCATAGTCCAAAAATCCTTCATAGCCACCGCTTCGCTAAATAGGCATATAGCCAAAGTGGGATCAATGTACAGATCAGCATGATTCCGACGATTTTGATGCCTTCATCCCCCAAGTTGAGAAGGAGGATACCCACCCCTGCGCAGATGGGTAAAAAAGCAAACAGGCTTTCTTTTAAGATTCTGGAGTTCGCAACGACAAAACGGTGCGGAATCTGTCCTTTGACTTGGCGATAGCATAACGCTGCTGCAAGGAGCAGAAAGAGTCCAACAAGATTTCCTAAGTTTTTATAACCGAGTAAGCCCATTAACCAAACAGCGCATTCGCGCGTCACTATAATAATAATAGCGACCAATCCGATCATTCGCCAATCGGTTGTCGTCGGCTGCGGTGGCGGGGCCTCATCATCAATAACGTGAGGGATCATGTGTGCTTCGCTTGGGTCTTGCGCCCGCGTTGAATCAATGTCCGACATCGAGGGTCTCGCGATTGAATGAGGCTTCAGCGTGATTAAACTCATCCTCGTCACCTGAGCTGACCATGCCTTGTTGCAGCGAATCAGAACGTTTAGCTTGATCCAGTTTTGCCTTTTCGAGCTCGAAGTGCTCAAGGGTTCGTCTGAATAGTACTGCCTCTGCTTCAGGTAAAATATGATCGGGATTGGTATGCGATTCGGCAAGTAAGCGTGCGAGCGGGGGCGTGGATATACTGATCGTCAGTTCAGCTGCGCCATCGTCCAAGGTATTTTCAGTTTGGATGACCCCGAGACGATACAACTGACTGCGTAGACGACCTGCTGAGACGGGGAGGGTTAAATGAAATGTTGATACTTTCCCGACTGCGAGGCGCTGATGTACGGCCTGTTTGAGTAAGTCTAAACCCGCACCACTGTGCGCAGAGACATAAACGCGATCAGGGACATTCGGCTCGCCTTCGTGCAGTGACGGAGCGTCTCCACTCGCATCGATTTTATTATAAACCCGGAGTATAGGCACTTCAGCCCCAATTTCTTTCAACACCGCTTCTACTGCATCAATCTGTTCATCGCGGTCTGGGCTACTTTGATCGATCACGTGGAGCAGTAAGTCTGCCTCTAACGTTTCCTCAAGAGTTGCACGAAATGATTCAACCAGTGCATGGGGCAGGTGTCTGACGAAACCAACGGTATCGGCCAATACCAAAGAGCCGAGACCCGGCCAGTCTAAGCGGCGCAATGTCGGGTCAAGTGTGGCGAAGAGTTGGTCTGCCGCGTACACATCACTGTCTGCAAGTCGGTTAAACAGCGTAGATTTACCGGCATTGGTATATCCCACCAGTGAGAGGGTTGGTATATCTGCTTTTTGGCGGGCTGCGCGGCCTTGTTTACGGGTTTGGCGGACGCGATCCAGCTTCTCTTTGAGCTGGCCCACACGAACACGGAGCAAGCGGCGGTCAGTCTCAAGTTGTGTTTCGCCGGGGCCTCGGAGTCCAATCCCGCCTTTTTGGCGTTCAAGGTGAGTCCAGCCGCGAACAAGTCGAGTTGAGAGGTGGTCAAGCTGTGCCAGTTCGACTTGTAGCTTGCCTTCAAAGGTACGCGCCCGTTGGGCGAAAATATCCAGAATGAGTCCGGTACGATCAACCACGCGGCATTGGAATATTTTTTCCAAATTTCGTTCTTGAGCTGGGGTTAAGGTGTGATCAAAGATGACTAAATCAATGTCATGATTCATCACATACTGATGGATCTCCTCCGCTTTACCTTTGCCGACGAACAGTCTGGCATCTGGTTTTTGGCGTGAGCCCGTGATCAAGTCGATGATTTCGGCGCCAGCAGACTGTGCAAGCAAGCGAAATTCTTCAATGTCTTGACTGTCGATGTGGTAGATATTGAGATGAACCAGTAGGGCACGTTCGCCACCACTTGGCCGGTCAAACAGTTCCATATATTTCCATACACGTCAAAAAAGCGAATAGAGGCTTTCTTTAAATTAAAAGAGTACTGATTGCAGCGCTTGCAAATGAATCATTTCAATGATTGATCAGTTGAATAAGGGTATTGGACAAGAGCTTAATACCTAGTCAGTATACCATGTCTGACTTGACTTGAATTTAGCCACTGCATAAAGTGGATACATGATGGTATGATCTTTTCCAGATGGATCATGCGCCTTGTTTACCGAAGCATTTGCTATTAGGCGCGCTTAGTATAGCGGGTAGTATATAATACGCACTTGTCGTCACAATTTTGCAATGATGAATTCATCATTTTGCAAAATATACTGACTATGATCGAATGTTAGCCTGGTGTCGTGAGCTACGTTCATGCCAAACATTTTAGTCAGTCCTAGTTCTATCAATATGACTGTTAATAATATGAAAAAAACTAAACCTGTACAGTTGCTTACTGTGCGATTGGCGGAAAGCGCTGATGACGTTAAACGAGTCCAGCGCTTGCGTGCGGATGCGTTTGGTCCTGCTTTTGGCGTGATTTTTGATGACGGTTTGGATCAAGACCGATTCGATGGATTTTGTGCGCATATGATGGTCTTTGATGGTGAACAGCTCGTTGCGACAACGCGGTTGCTAGATCGTGAACGCGCCTGTCTTGCGGGTGGGTTTTATAGTGAACAAGAGTTTGATCTGCACGATGCGTTAAACGCGACTGATGGTAATGTGCTGGAGATTGGGCGGACTTGCGTTGCCCCTGATTATTCATCACTGCGTGCGATTCAAACTCTGTGGCAAGGGGTGTATGAGATTGCGATGCTTTGGAATACTCAAACCGTGATTGGTTGCGCCTCTATGCCTTTGGGGATGGGGGATTGTCAGGGATGGCTAAATGCGTTGCCTGAAAAGCAACGTCTTGCATTTAATGTCAGAGCACGGCGCGCTCTACCAACGCCGATCACTACTCAACCGCCAGAGTTGCCAACATTACTTAAAACCTATCTGCGCATGAATGCCCAACTTGGGGCGCAAGCATGTTTTGATCCTGTTTTTCATTGTGCAGATATCCTAATCTGGTTGTCCGTGTCACAAATGACCACAAAGTACCGTGAGCGGCTAACCGCAGCATAATATTTTGATTCCTAGACGCGTGACAGTTCCATAACGGCCTCATGAGCAAGTTCGTCCTTGCAAGTGGGGTCTTTTATTGTCATCGGGTTTGACTGCATATATATTTTTTGCATGTTATCTGTAGATCAGCTAATGTTGCGCAAGATTTTATGTTGATTTGAATTTTTTAAAGCCAAACGCAAACGATGCTTGATGTTGAATGAGAAAAGTTTGGTGATACAGGTTTCTTTTTGAGAGTGTTTATGTCCAAGCCTACCGATGATCGTATATTTTCTGCTACTAAACTGCCTACCCAAGTTGTACGCCAGATCCGAAGAATTCTCCGCTCAAGCGGATTGGCAGTGGCGGTCACTCAAAGCTTCTATGCCGCAGGGGTCAGCGGTGCATTAACTAAACCCAATCAACCGCACCACCCTCGTGTCATTCGTGATGTGTGCAAAAGATTATGCAATGCGCTGGCGATAGATGTGCAAATTCACGGCGAAATGCCAACTGATCATGCGCTGTGGGTCAGTAACCATATCTCGTGGACCGATATCCCCGTGATTGGTTCTGAGGCACCTGTTTTCTTTTTGTCTAAAGCAGAAGTGGCGAGCTGGCCTGTGATTGGTCGCTTAGCAAAAGCGGCTGGGTCGCTGTTTATTCAGCGTGGTTCAGGCGATGCCAATGCTGTTGCCGTGCAGATGGCGGTTTTCTTACGCCAAAAAATGCCGATCTTGTTTTTTCCAGAAGGTACCACAACCGATGGGCGTGAGATTCGCCGCTTGCACAGTAAATTGTTAGTCGCTGCGGTAGAGACCGGGACTTCAGTGCAACCGTTGATCCTT
>CAYJTU010000218.1:0-5458 GCA_964373105.1 uncultured Moraxellaceae bacterium
TTGAATCCTGATTTGGCGAAAGCGGTGAACGAGCGGATCGCGACCTTGCAAAAGGCAGACCCGACCAATACCGCACCTGTACCTATAGATCTGGTGACGGCTTCAGGGAGTGGGCTAGATCCGCAGATTTCACCCAATGCGGCAAAGTATCAGGCGTCACGCATTGCACATTTACGGGGTTTGACGACTACTCAAGTACAAGCTGTGATTGACAAAAATACTGAAGGCCGCCAAGCGGGATTATTTGGTGAGCCACGGGTCAATGTGCTACAAGTGAACCTTGCTTTAGATCAACTGGCACCCGTTGCAAAATAGTGGATATCGCGTTCTTTAAGGTCAGGAGTTATGAATCTTCCGACCTTAAATGGCCCCCTTCATATCGAGGGGGATCGGCGTTTTTTGCAGAGCGATATATCCGTTGAATGACTTTAAGTGAATCATGAGTGAACTATGATTGAACGCCCCAACCCCGATGACTTATTAGTTCGGCTCCAGCAAGCCGATGAGCGTGCCAAGCGCGGAAAGTTAAAAATTTTCTTCGGTAGCTCTGCGGGTGTGGGCAAAACCTATGCAATGCTTGCCGCAGCGCGGCGTCAGTTAGCAGATGGTGTGGATGTCTTGGTGGGCGTGGTGGAAACTCATGGTCGGCAGGAAACCGCTGCTCAGCTTGAAGGTTTGACGGTGCTGCCGCTGCAACAGGTGGCCTATCGCGGGCAATCACTCTCCGAGTTTGATTTGGATGGTGCGCTTGAACGGCACCCCACTTTAATTCTGATCGATGAGTTGGCGCATAGTAATGTCGCCGGTTCGCGCCATCCCAAACGCTGGCAAGATGTCGACGAGCTTTTAGACGCTGGGATTGATGTTTACACCACTTTGAACGTCCAGCATCTCGATAGCCTCAATGATGTCGTAGGGCAGGTCACGGGCATCCGCGTGCGCGAGACCTTACCGGATGCGTTCTTTGAAGGCGCAGACGATGTGATCATGGTGGATTTGCCCCCCGATGAACTCTTGCAGCGTCTGCGTGAAGGCAAAGTGTATTTGCCGCAACAAGCCGCACGCGCCGCCAAGAATTTCTTTCGTAAAGGTAATCTGATTGCGCTGCGTGAGCTTGCACTGCGCCGTACTGCCGACCGTGTCGATGCGCAAATGCGTGACTACCGCAGTACGGAATCCATCAGTCCGATCTGGCAGACCAATGAGCGTGTTCTCGTCTGTATTGGCGCCAATGCCAATGCCGAACGCTTAATTCGCCGTGCAGCGCGCCTTGCCAGTGCACTGCGCAGTGAGTGGCAAGTCCTGTACGTTGAGACTCCAAAGCTTTTGCGCTTGTCTGAAGCACAGCGTCATGAGGTGCTAGAGCGGATTCGTTTGGCGCAAAGTTTAGGGGCGACCGTTGAGACTGTGGCTGGGACAGATTTAGCTCAGCAGATCGTGAACTATGCCAAGCTGCATAATATCTCTCGCGTCATCATCGGGCGCTCCTCCGAGCGGCATTGGTTGCGTGCCAATAACAGTTTGGTCAATGAGCTGGCATCGCTCGCTGTCGGCATCGATCTCGTCTTGGTGGGTGATGATGAAGTGCTGCCAGCCAAACCCCAGTTGCCCGATTTTCCCTTGTTTAATAATATTAATTTTTATTCAAAAGGCTATCTGTGGGCGATTGCGGGCTGTGCGCTGGTCACATTAATGTTGACTGGATTGACGTATCTATTTGATCTGGCCAACGTGGTCATGCTGTATTTGCTGGTTGTGGTGGTTGTTTCTGCGCGCTTTGGTCGGGGAGAAGGCATCTTTGCCGCGATCTTAGGCGTGTTTTGCTTTGACTTCTTTTTTGTGCCGCCTCATCTGTCGTTTACGATCTCAGACACGCAGTATTTACTCACCTTTGTGATCATGTTGTTTGTCGCTTTGGTAATCGCCAACTTAGCTGCCAATCTACGCTTTCAGGCCCGTATTTCTACCCACCGTGAGCAGCGCGCCAATCGCCAATCCACCTTCAGCCAATCGCTGTCGGGTGCTTTAACCGTAGGGCAAATTGCCCAGATTACTGTTGAGCAAGTGGCTCAAGTCTTCCACTGTCAGGTACTTTTGCTGTTGCCGGATCGCGAGGACAATCTTCATATCGCGCGCAATCAGCAAGAACAAGTCATGGTCCTTCCGCCAGAGCTGCAGTCCGGTCTTGATATGGGTACAGCACAGTGGGTTTATGATCGTGAGACAGCGGCGGGTTTACAAACCAATACTTTACCCGCCAGCCCACTGCTGTATCGTCCGCTACGCGCGCCGATGCGGACGCGTGGGGTGTTGGGATTACTGCCGAAAGATGCCAATGCCTTATTCCAACCTGAACAGCAGCGGATGCTTGATACGTTCGCTGCGCAAATTGCATTGGCACTGGAGCGGGTGCATTTCGTCGAAATCGCGCAAGAAGCACTGATTCGGATTGAAGGTGAGCGCATGCGTGGCACCTTACTGTCTGCGCTCTCACATGATTTACGCACACCCGTGACAGCACTCGCGGGTCTGGCTAATACCTTAAATCGATCCGATGTGACCCCAGAGCAGCACAAAGAACTGGCTATGGCGATTGAAGATCAAGCGGATGCGATTCATGCCCTTGTGATTAATTTGCTCGATATGGCCAAGCTGCAATCGGGTGGCCTCAACCTTAACCGTCAGTGGGTGCCTTTGGAAGAAGTCATCGGCAGTGTGCTGCGCAGCATGACCAGTCGTCTGGCAAAGCATCAAGTGACGGTGTCTTTGCCGTTTGATTTGCCCTTGGCGCAAGTCGATGAGCTGTTGATTGCCCGTGTACTGAGTAATCTACTGGAAAATGCGGTGCGCTATACACCGGCCACCAGTCATATTACGATTTCAGCACGACTGCATAGTGCAGCTGCGCATCAGCAGGAGATGGAGCTGATCGTCAGCGATGATGGACCGGGATTACCTGTAGGCATGGAAGAGAAAATTTTTGAGCGCTTTACCCGCGGCCAAACCGAGTCTGCAACGACAGGAATTGGTTTAGGATTGACGCTGTGCCGTGAGATGATTCAAGCGCATGGCGGAACCATTCATGCTGAATCCAATGTCCCGCATGGTGCACGATTTATCGTACGCTGGACCCAAGATCCGCCGCCCATATTACCCGACAGTGAACTTGATCTGCTTGAACTCGATACGCTTTAATGAATGCTGTACACCGAATAAATATCAACTCTCTATGGAACGCGAATAGTTATGGATGCGCCCAACATTCTATTGATCGAAGATGAACCGCAGATTCGTCGTTTTGTCCGTACTGCACTGCAAGCCGAAGGCTGGCAAGTGTTTGAAGCCGAGCATGGTCAGCGCGGGCTGATTGAAGCGGCGACGCGTGCACCAGATTTAGCGATTGTCGATCTGGGTTTGCCGGATATGAGCGGGATCGATGTTATACAGGATCTGCGGACGTGGTCAGCGATGCCGATCATCGTGCTGTCGGCGCGCAGCGATGAGAAAGATAAGATTGAAGCGCTGGATGCAGGGGCGGATGATTATTTGACCAAGCCCTTTAGTGTCGGCGAGCTCCTTGCGCGGGTCCGGGCGCATTTACGTCGCCGTGAAACGGGCAATGGTGCGTCCGCGCAGTTTGTATTCGGCGATGTGGTCGTAGACCTCGCACGGCGTACGGTTGAGCGTGCTGGTCAGCAGGTGCATCTCACCTCGACCGAGTATCGCTTGCTGACCGTGCTTATTCGTCATGCGGGGCGGATACTGACCCATACCCAGTTGCTCAAAGAAGTCTGGGGACCCAATCATAGTGAACATAGCCACTATGAGCGCAACTAAATGGCAAATCTACGACAAAAGCTTGAAAAAGATCCCACGCAGCCAGAGTATTTGTTGACTGAGATTGGGATGGGGTATCGGTTGATGGGGTGACCTTTAATGATAAAAACTGGAGACCTATATGCTGTTCAAGGCTTAACTAATTAGATTGATTGAGATGTTATGGAAGAACGATAGGGGGCGAGTTGTTCATTAGTGGATCGAATACTCCCGTCTTGATTCCAGCAGCTTCAAATTTTGCTAGTTGCCTTTCTGGACGCGAGCCATACCATTCTTCATCTGCAAAATGATGACGTTCGATATATTTCTTTCCCATCGCTGCGAGAAGCATATTTTCGAAACGAGTAAGCTGGCCTTGACGATTTCTATCTAATATACGATTAAGCTGAACATCATCATATTGACGAATACAATTATCCACTTGTTGGAAGTTCTTGAAACCTAGTTTTTTCACTAATCTTGCGGTCCAATCATAAGAAAATTCAGACATCCGGCCATCCGGTCCTAACCGTGTATTTAAGTATGTTTTTAATGCACTCGGAGTTATTTCGACTTCCTCAAGCTTGCCTTTTCCCAATAGTAAATCTGCTTTTGTAGTAAGTGCTCGATCATCATCTTGGATTGCTTGGAACTCTCTATCTGCTATTTCCAATAACCCAGCCAGCGCCATAAAGCGCCGTTTGATATCTGTTGGAATCGTTGTTGATGATTTGTATTGAATATCGTGCTCTATTTCTGCCCATGCATGCTGGAGAATTGTTCTTACTTGTACTTCCGTTATTGCGCCAGTAAATCTTTGATATTCAGATAACATAGATCTAGCCGGGTTGAGTTTGACGAGGTAGTGAATACTTTGATAGCCAAACTTTTCTTCTTCAAGTAAATCTTTACTTTTATCCGAACGTTCGAGAATCTCAAACTCCTCTCTTAGCATAGAGTCAATTTGTTCGATTGTTCTTGGGAAAAATGTGATAATGCGAATTGCTGAAAGATCTGTGATTTGCTTTAGTGGGTCAGAATATTTGAGTTGAGTGGGGTCATTTTCTGAAGGTGTTGCAGCCTTTCTACCAAGGCTTGCTGGGTCTTTAGCTCTTGCTTGAACTGAGTGTATTGGAATTTCGTGTTTCTTTATAGCCTCTTCAACTATCCTACGATTTGCACTAGCTAAATCGTTCCAGAAAGTGAAAACGTTGAGATACGTCGAGATTGCACTTTGTTCGTATTGAGCGAAATCAAAAGTCAGCTTTTTAATTTGAGAGCAATCGTTCATATTCCTACCAAAATAGTTGTAAATTATATTTTCTACAGCATCACTTTTTAGTGAGATTACCCTAAAATAAGCTTATTTAACATCCCTTACACTTCTCCAAATAAACCACATCATCTGCCACATAACTCAGACTGTAATAAAATGCGACCAAATCTGTATTTGATGTGCAGATTGATATTCGGCCAATCTATATCTTTTAGTAATCGTTCCGCTTAAAGCATTAACTGTCCCCTATAAGCCAGTTTACGATATTTACGACTGATTGCTATGTAGTTCATCCAACCGCGATGACCATCAAAGCCTATCATGGCTGTTTTCTTCATTAGCAAGTTAATCTAATCTAAGTTATTC
>CAYJTU010000219.1:0-5426 GCA_964373105.1 uncultured Moraxellaceae bacterium
ATCTCGCAGTAAACGAATACCCTTAAGTGCAGGCCGTATAACTAATGCATCCAATGATTCTGGTAATAACAGATTACTTCCACCACCAAGGATCAAACGCGGTAGACGTTTTGCAGTGACTGACCGTAGAACATTGGATAACCCATAAACACTATTCACTTCTGCAAAAAAACGAGCAACACAAGGTAAACGTAATGTGTTTAAACGATCCAGTCTTGCATACTCATTCAATTGTATCTGCTGCATCATGTTTGTTTTTTCCAATGGTGAACCCAAGCAGAGACACTACTCTCAATTTGATGAATGACTCGCTCAAAATCAGGCGCCTCACCATAGTAAGGATCAGGAACCGACTGTAAGGGATAGATTGGATCATGCTCACTTAATAGCGCTAATTTAGCAATAGACTGCCCTGTATTGATTTTAGGCGCAATCCGTAAAAGCCAGTGTTCCAGATCAGACAAATTGGTGTGGTCCATGGCTAAAATCAAATCAAATTCAATGAAGTCACTATCGCGTACTTGTCTTGCTTTGAGTGCTGATAAATCATAGCCATGCTGCAGAGCGTGGTGTTGACTACGTCGATCAGGGGCAACATTGGGATGGTAATTACTCGTTCCCGCCGAATCAACAATTAAAGTCAGCCCGTGTCGCTTGGCAATTGTTTGTAAAATGACTTCTGCAGTTGGGGAACGACATATATTTCCCAAACACACGCACAATACACGCTTGTGAACCGCTGCCATTTAATCAAACCTTATGCAAATATAAAGTAAATATTGAGTGTGTTAGAAAGATGACTTTTAAAAATAAAAAAGGGCAAATACAGCCCTTTTAAAGAGTCTCACTCAACCAACATGATGATATCTATCATGACTGTAATGAATTCTTGACGAGATCGTTGTTTTAGTGAGATTAGTCACTTGCCTATATTTAGTGTAGATCTGGATTTTTGACTACGCCAATGAATGGCAAATTGCGATAACGACCCGCGGCATCTAAGCCACAACCAACCACAAACTTGTTTGGAACCTGAAAACCGCAGTAATCAATTTTAATTTCTTTCTTACGGGTTTCTGGCTTATCCAACAAGGTTGCGACGCGGATACTATTTGCTCCTCGAGAACCTAAAATCTCAGTCAAACGAAATAGTGTTAATCCTGTATCAACGATATCTTCACAGATAATCACATCTTTACCACGGATTGGATGGGTTAAATCCTTAAGAATTTCAATATCGCCTGAGGATACTGTGCCGTCTTTATAGCTAGACACCGCCATAAAATCAATAATGAGCTCAAGATCAACGGCTCGCATCAGATCCGCCATAAAAATGCATGAACCTTTCAAAATGCCGATCAATACAAGATTTTTATTTCCTGCATAATCCTTGCTAATTTGTTGACCCAATTGAAGCACACGCTGCTTAATTTGTTCAGCAGTATATAAAACTTCTAGGTTGGGATTGGTAAATTCGCTGGCAATGACAGATGAATTCATTGAAGAAGATTGGTTTGGCATAGTTGGCAATGGTTTACTTGAAGAGTTAGAAATACTATTAGATTGAGGCCCATCCGTCAAACGACGATATCTGTCACAAGCACGAATCGGACCTTAAGCAGCCCTGGGGCCATGAACGTTCAATGAGAAATGGGGTGGCCGAGAAACGACAATTAAAAAACTCGTTAATGCTGAGAATTTACAACAAAATTGCAGAAAATTCCATTGTAAAATCAAAAGCACGTACCAATCTATACGCTACTGCCAATCAAAATCATTAATCATAAAATCTGAAAAGTCTAACAGGCTGCGAGAATAACATTATGCAAGGATTTAGCTTCGACACTGTACGCAAGATCATCTGTGGGGCTGGCAGTCGACATGGACTAGGCACTGCGTGCCTCGAACTCGAGATATCTCACGTTCTTTTCGTGACCGACCCTGGCATTATCAAATTTAACTTGCATCTTGATGCGCTCAAAAGCCTTGAACAATCAGGTCTTAAAGTCACTATCTGTGACGATGTTCAAGCAGACCCTCCTGAGCATGTCATCGTGACTGCAACAGAATCTGCGAAGAAAATGGGCATCAATGGCGTCATTGGTTATGGTGGTGGTAGTTCTATGGATGTCGCCAAGCTCATTGCACTGCTTGCAAATCCAGCACAATCACAAAGTATCGCTCAGATTTATGGCGTCAATAATATTACAGGTAAAAGGCTCCCCCTGATCCAGATCCCAACCACAGCAGGTACAGGGTCAGAAGTCACGGCGGTGGCGATTGTGACCACAGGTGAAACCACCAAAATGGGGGTCGTTTCGCCCACTCTTTTTGCGGACGTGGCCATACTTGATGCAGAACTCACGCTTGACCTTCCCGCTGCCGTAACAGCGGCTACAGGCATAGATGCAATGGTGCATGCTATTGAAGCCTTCACCAGCGTACATAAAAAAAACCCTTACTCGGATATGTTGGCTCGAGAAGCCCTGCGGCTACTGGATCAACACTTGCAAACCGCCGTCCATCATGGTCACGATCTGAACGCGCGTGAAAAAATGTTACTTGGCGCGATGATGGCAGGGCAAGCCTTTGCGAACTCGCCAGTTGCAGCCGTTCATGCGTTGGCCTACCCACTGGGTGGTCACTATCATATTCCTCATGGATTATCGAATGCATTGGTTCTGATACCTGTGTTACGATTCAACTTGTTACATGCAACCGATTTATACGCAGAACTGTACCGCACTTTAGAACCTACTGCGATAGGTGATAATGACGTACTTGCTGAAAAATTAATCGCAAGACTTGCACAACATATTGAACATAGCGGTTTACCCAAGAACTTAAGTGAAATGCGCATCAAAGACGCAAGTGGTGAAATTCATGCGATTCCGATCGAGCATTTACCAGAGCTTGCAGCAGATGCGATGAAACAAACACGATTACTGATCAACAACCCGCGCCCGCTTGATGAAGCGGATGCCCTTGCTATCTATCAGGCAGCTTACTCATGACCCGTGCCATTGCCCATATCCGCGCTGACTATATTTGGTATACCGATATTCCTACACGGTGGGCTGACAATGATATCTACGGACATGTTAATAATGTCATGTATTACAGTTACTTTGATACGATTGTTAATCGCTATTTAATCGAATTGGGTGGCCTTGATATACAGCATGGCGACGTGATTGGCTTAGTCGTGGATTCAGGATGTAGCTATTTTTCTCCTGTTGCTTTCCCTGATCGCTTGGAAGGTGGGCTGCGCGTTGCGCATCTCGGACACTCCTCTGTCTACTATGAAATAGGCATTTTTCAAGAGGGCGCTGAATCTACAACGGCTCAAGGACGTTTTGTCCACGTCTTTGTTGACCGCGTAAGCCGTAAGCCTGTGGCAATTCCAGCCGATCTACGTGAGAAACTTGCATTATTAAAATTAGAAAGTGTTTAGCCATATCGATGCCATGCATAAAGTCACATCTATATGAAAATTGATCATTTTGGTATCGCAACGCTTGCAGAGAGTGATGACATTACATGTCTGGTTAACGCTGCATATCGTCCCGACTCCACTCACGCAGGTTGGACACATGAGTCAAACCTCATCTCTGGCGCCAGAACCAGTAGCGAGCAGATTATTGAAATAATAAATAAAAAAGATTCTATTATTCTTGTAGCGATTCAAGACTCAAAACTATCTGCCTGCGTCCATATTGAAAGGACCGATCATCATTGCTCTATTGGAATGCTGGCCGTAAGTCCCGCTTTTCAAGATGCAGGCCTGGGCAAGAAGATGCTTGGGCATGCTGAAACGTTCGCTATAAAGCACTTTTCAGCGCAGAGATTAATCATGATTGTCCTTTCAGCACGCTATGAATTAATCTCTTTTTATCAGAGACGTGGCTATCGAAAAACAGGCAATGTGCTGGAGTATCCTATTTCAGCAGGCGTTGGATCACCTAAATTTGATAATCTTAAGATTGAGATGCTAGAGAAGATTCTGAACGAAACTTAGAAATTGTGATGTCTTAGTCGGTATTACTAAAATAGGATCAATAAATGAATATTTATGATGAAATCCAATCTAGTTTTAAAGAGTCTCTGAAAAACTCACCAGTTAATAGTACATTTATTTTGATGAATCCCAGCATTTTAGAAATACCTTCAAAAATCGATCTATTGGCCTCAGTACCCATGTACATGCTCTGGTGCACCCAACACCCAAATCAGAGCAGCTCAATTTTTGACCATACCATATGGGCACTAGCAGAATATGGACGTTGCAAAGACGAAAAAAATGCTTATTTAAATTTTCGCTTCCAATGCAATCAACATCAAATTAAAACAGTTATCTCATTCCTAGAATGGGGCCGTACTATTCATAAATTTTTGGATAGAAATCAAATAAACAGAGCTATTACGAATTGGCAAAACGCTTTCAATTCTTCTAAAGAACCTTATCAAGAGAATAACGTTTAAATCCGATCACCCCACAGCCCCATCCTTCATCGTTAGCTCAATAACCTCACCATCAAACTCGGTAATCAAAGGTGCAATCGCAGGATCGGCAACGAGTAGTTCGTGTGCCCGAATTTGTGCCTGTTTGATGCGTAGTTCTTTACGTTGTACTGGCGTAATCTCATTCGGGGCGACATTGACGATCTCAAGCACGGTCTGCGGCCAATCCTCGAGCAACGCCTCAAGCAGCCCATGACGCATTTCTGCGGTCAAGACACGATGCTCAGCAGCGATGACAAACTCAACCGCACCACCAATAATCCCACGCATCAAGCCATGCTGTCCAAGACTGAGTACGCCCCCGAATAACTTGCCGACTAGCACGCGTTCACGGAGCCAAAACTCCCATTTTTCCGGCGTCCACTCACCAGATAAATCTGCGACAGGATGGGCTAGAATCTCAAAGGGATTCAATTCAGTTGATTGATAAATCGTTGTTTCCGCTGCAACCGAATGACTGACTGCCTCATATGAATTCCGAACACCCGATTCTTCATCACTCATCATATTTTGAGTCGGTGTTTGAGTGTGATTTGATGATTGAAACACTTCGACGACGGGTACTACCTCAACTTCGCGCTGTTCTCGCTGAGCATCAGCTACAACACTCGCCGCTAGCTGGTTTCGTGTGCTTTCCGAGTAATCTTCAGCAGCATATAAATCTTGATCAACGGGAATCACTTCTGCTTGCGCACTGCTTTCTACAGCGTCTTGCACATCAGGGCTTATCTCTACCTGAGTCTCTGAGTGCGGGTTCTGCACTACAGGACCCTCTATATCCGCATGTGGAATGACGCTTTCATCAGCGCTCAATTCAGAGAACGTATTGACTATTTCGGTAGCTACCGTACTGCCTTCAAGGTTTTTTTTTAGATCTTCATCTCATAGACCCTCTAAAAAACCAA
>CAYJTU010000220.1:0-5365 GCA_964373105.1 uncultured Moraxellaceae bacterium
GCAAGAGCAAATGTCCACTCGCCAGTAAACAGGTTAAAGACAGTTTAATTTGTTCAGGCTTATCTAGAATAATATAGCCCAGTGCCGTGAGGATGGTCTCGACCAAAGCTTGAGCTGCGTGTATTACCGCATGATCGTCTTGATCTTTATGCAAGGATTGAGTTGGCTTAACAAATTGATCAACTGTCACGAAATAAATATCCTTATGAAAACGTGCAAAGCATCCTTGTAGTCTAACTGAATCTACCAGCACCTCGCAGCAATCCAACCTTGCAAATCTCTAAAAATATAAAAAAAAGCACTTTGCGCGGGGTAAAGTGCTCTCTTATCTCAACATTTTCTATAAGGCTTATAGAGGATGATTAAAACAGACTATTTATCCAGTCTGAGCCCGAGCATCCTCGGAGAGTTACCACGTAAAATCAATACACCAACCACGCCTTGTTTCGGTAGTGCACGTTGCGCTTCGATGAATGCAGAGAGATTAGGCGTAGGGCGATTATTCAGACGAACGATCACATCTGCAGGCTGTAGCTGGGCACGATCTGCTAAACCATCAGGCTCTATCGCATCGATGACAACGCCTTTCGCAGGCGCATCCGTTCTTTCTTTATCATTCATCTCACGGACTTTGAGACCCAGTGAATTCGCACTATTTAACGCATTGGCAACTTTCTCTTGTGAGTCATCTTCTTCCGTTGCCGCTTTGAGCTTCGCATTCAAAGTCAATGCCTTTCCGTCGCGCTGTATACCTAGTGCAACAGTCGTGCCCGGACGAGTACGATTGATGCGATTGACGAGATCAGACGCACGGCTAATGGGTTGGTTGTTATAAGATAGAATGATATCGCCATCTTTAATCCCTGCTTCACTTGCAGCCGATTTAGGGGATACCTTGGTTACCAATGCCCCTTCAGGCTTCGGCAAGTGATAGACTTCTGCGAGATTACGGTCGATATCTTGAGGGTAGACACCAAGATAAGCACGCGATACTTTTCCACCTCCTTTCAACTGATCTGCAATATCGACAGCTACATCAATGGGAATCGAAAATGACAAACCCATATAGCCGCCAGTACCACTGAAAATTCGCGAGTTAATACCGACGACTTCTCCTTTTTGATTAAACAGCGGCCCACCGGAATTACCTGGATTTAAAGCCACATCGGATTGAATAAAAGGCACGGCACTATCTGCAGTCATTGATCGGGAGGTCGCGCTTACAATACCCGCAGATGCAGAGTAATCAAATCCAAAAGGCGATCCAATCGCCAACACCGGCTCCCCGACACGAAGTGCGTCTGAGTTACCGATCTTCAAAGAAGGAAAATTTGTCCCTTTCACTTTTAATACCGCGACATCCGTGCGTTCATCGCTACCGACCACATCGGCATCAATTTCTCGACGATCATTGAGGGTAATCGTCACCTTCTTCGCATCATCAACGACATGTCGATTCGTTAGCAAATAACCATCTTGACTAATAAAAAATGCGCTTCCATATGACTTCTGTTCGGTTTGCGCTTTTGGTTGATTCGGAATAATAATTTGATTGCCGAAGAAGCGCTTCAACATTTCTGGCAGTTGCTGCTGCATTTGCTCCTCTTGAGTCAGTTTTTTTGCAACTGTCACACGAACGACGGCTGGTGCTACATTTGCGACTAGATCTGAGAAATCAATTGGTGCCGCTGCATGCACAGTTTGTAAAAAAACTCCGCCAACGGCACTTGATAACACAAGGCCTTGAAAAAACCGATAGCTTTTTTTCTTTGAACCGATACTTTCCATTACTTCCTCACCTGACTGAATCAAATATTGAACTGACCTATAAGCTAAACATGCGCGCTGGGCATCCATTGCCGCAAATTGCCATGAATAAATAACGTTAAAAACAACATATTACTTTTGCTTTTTACCATAGGCACTTTACTTTATGTGTTAGCAATCGTTGCATCCTGTGGTATTAATTTCAATGCATTACTAACATAATGTAAACCGTATTCGACTCTATGCAAAAGTCAATCAAAGTTCGAAGTGACACATTCACGGTAAGAAAAAATCTTCAGATATCAAAGTACGCGAGCATTGTGCTTTAAATGTGCTGCAATTGACAAAAAATACCACTTATTGCAATGACTCTAACGTTTACCCCCTTGCACGGACTCACTAATTCTTTGATACTCGCGCTCTTCTTTTAGAATTTTAAAGGTCCTTGCGTCCGTGAGCATGACTAACACTAATGATGCGGCTAGCCCCATTAATACAGCGGATGCTTTGCTGCAATCAGAACACTCTGCTGAGCTCCATTTTGACGTCATTATTGTTGGAAGTGGCGCTGCTGGGTTGACCTTAGCGTTGTCTTTGCCGGACCATTTACGTGTAGCTGTCATGGCTAAAGCGCCATTAACTGAAGCCAGCACCTACTACGCACAAGGCGGTGTTGCGGCCGTCTTAGACGAAACCGACTCTACAGAAAATCATATCGAAGACACGCTGATTGCTGGGGCTGGACTATGTCATCGTGACGCTGTTGCTTTCACTGTTGAAGGTGGGCGTGCGGCAGTGGATTTTTTATTAAAGCAAGGTGTACGTTTTACTTTAGATGAAGAAGAGCAACTACATCTGACTCGCGAAGGTGGCCACTCACATCGGCGTATTATTCATGCTGCGGATGCGACAGGGATTGCTATTTCTACGACACTGATTCGACAAGTCAAAAAACGTACGAATATTACGATTTTAACCAATCATGCCGCTGTAGATGTGATTACCAGCGATAAGCTAGGATTGAGCGGAAAAAATCGGGTTGTCGGGCTCTATGCGCTCGATATGACATCCAATAAAGTTAAAAGTTTTCAGACCCCTTTCATTGCCTTAGCCTGTGGCGGTGCAAGTAAGTCGTATCTTTATACCAGTAATCCAGACATTGCTACAGGTGACGGAATTGCGATGGCATGGCGCGCAGGTTGCCGTGTGGCTAATATGGAATTCAATCAATTCCATCCAACTTGTTTGTATCACCCCGAAGCTCGTTCCTTTCTGATTACAGAAGCGATGCGTGGTGAAGGTGCATACTTGCGCCTGCCAAATGGTGAGCGCTTTATGCCACGATTTGATGAACGGGCTGAGCTTGCGCCTCGTGATATCGTTGCCCGTGCCATCGATTATGAAATGAAACGACTCGGTGCACGCCATTTATATCTCGATATCAGCCATCGCCCTGCTGACTTTGTCAAAGGCCACTTTCCGATGCTTTATGAGCGTTTGCTCGAACTTGGCATAGACATCACTAAGGATCAAATCCCTGTTGTTCCTGCCGCACATTATACCTGCGGTGGCGTTATGGTTGACCTAAATAGCGAAACTGACATTTCCGGCTTATATGCAATTGGTGAGACCTCTTTTACAGGGCTCCATGGTGCAAATCGTATGGCCAGTAACTCATTGCTAGAGTGCTTTGTCTTTGGTGCAAGTGCTGCACGACATATCACCCAAACCTTATCAGATCAAGAGGCTGAACCTAGTCTTGTCGAGGTCCCACGTTGGGATGATTCACGCGTACAAAATCCTGATGAAGACGTGGTGATTTTGCATAACTGGGAAGAGCTCCGTCATTTCATGTGGAACTATGTGGGCATTGTACGCACCACTAAACGCTTAGAACGTGCCCTAAATCGTATTCAAATGCTCAAGCATGAAATTGAAGAATACTACTCCAGTTATATCATGAGCAAAAATTTGATTGAGCTGCGCAACTTGGCACTGGTGAGTGAAATGATCGTGCGCTGTGCACTACAACGTAAAGAGTCTCGTGGCTTGCATTACACCTTAGATTATCCAGAGCTTTCTGCAGAAATTAAAGATTCGATTCTGATCCCACCTGATTTTACCGCCGGCTAAGAGCTCGCCTTAATTATTTCGATAGAAAGGTCTATCGAAATAATTTATTTTTGCGCGATGGTCTGACAAAACGATAGGAATACTTTGCCATTATTCTAAATCTGGAAATCAGCACATGCGTCCTGCCCTATTCTTTGTTGCTGGCTTATTACTGATAGCGGCTTTCCGTGATTATGATAGTTATTAGATTGAAGTTTCTCTAAAACGATCCCCTCTATCAAAAAGTGACCTAAACCCTTCGCCATAGCCGTTTTCCAGTTACCCAAAAGCACATTATTTTCTGCAATTAATATTGTATCATTCACTATATTATTAATAGCTGAAGCGTACATATGAGCACTCTTGCAAATGTGGCATTTTCAATGCTTGACTTGGTTCCCATTCAAGACCATGGCACTGTCAAACAAGCCATAGATAATTCCCTGAATCTTGCTCAACATCTTGAAGCTTTAAACTTTAAACGGTTTTGGCTTGCCGAACACCATAATATGGATGGGATTGCCAGCTCTGCAACTGCTGTGCTAATTGGGCATATTGCGGGCGGAACTAAAAGCATTCGTGTAGGTTCTGGTGGAGTCATGCTTCCAAATCACGCGCCTCTTATCGTAGCTGAGAACTTTGGAACGCTTGCTGCACTCTATCCCGACCGGATTGATCTAGGCATAGGCCGTGCTCCAGGTGCAGATCAGATCACCATGCGTGCGCTGCGCCGCGGTGTCGTCGATGCAGATAACTTCCCCGAACAGCTTAGCGAACTTCGTGCACTCCTTGCGCCAGTTCAACCCAATCAAAGACTCATTGCAACGCCTGGAGCCAATAGCAATGTGCCCGTATGGCTTTTAGGATCAAGTCTTTTTAGCGCACAACTTGCCGGGCAGCTTGGACTCCCCTACGCTTTCGCTTCACACTTTGCACCGCGAATGCTACAAGAAGCAATCCACATTTATAGATCCCACTTCACGCCATCCGAAGTATTAAGTAAGCCATATCTATCACTGGGCGTCCCACTCATCGCTGCAGAAACAGACAAGGAGGCTGAATTTCTAGCAACGACCAGCAAGCAACGCATTCAGGCTCTTTTCAGTGGAAAAAGTTTACGATTGAAACCGCCCGTCGAAAATATAGGCCAGATTTGGAACTCTCATCAAGAGCAAGTCGCCGTCGAATCATTCTTGGCAGCGGCTGTAATTGGGGGACCTGTGACAGTCAAAGCAAAGTTGGAAAAGTTTCTAGCGGAAACGGATGCAGATGAACTCATGTTTGTCAGTGATATTTACGATTTTGAACTGCGGAAAAGATCATTTGATATCGTCAATGCGTTGAGGACATCTTAACTTGGATTGATGATCACTATTTAAATGAAATGGCCCATAAAAAAAGACACCCGAAGGTGTCTTTTTTAATTCTGTAATCTACGAGAGATTAGAGAAGAATGTTAGCAACCACACCCGCACCAACAGTACGA
>CAYJTU010000221.1:0-5146 GCA_964373105.1 uncultured Moraxellaceae bacterium
GTACTCTCCCTGTCGAAACCCGGTGTGTCGGTCCAGCCTTATATCGACCGCGCGCAACGTGAAATGATGTTTCGCGCACTGTGGATTGTGCTGTTGTCCTTGATCGTGAGTGGCGGTGTGGCTTGGTGGCTGCGCTATGGGATTGAGCAGGTACGCCGTTATGCCTTAGCCTTTACGCCCTCTACTACGGAGTCCGCGACATCTGAGTCGGGATTTACACAAAACAAGCCTGCTCCTAAGCCCTTGCGTTTCTGGATTGCCCGCGAGCTCAATGATCTAACTCGTACCATTGATCAAATGCGTGAAGCACTGGCGGGCAAAGCCTATGTCGAGAACTATGTTCATACATTGACTCACGAACTCAAAAGCCCACTGACCGCGATTGCGGCCAGTGCCGAGCTCTTGCAAGATGATTTACCCAGTGTAGATCGGCAACGCTTTGCCCAGAACATCGTCGATCAAACCCAGCGTTTGCAACTGCTTATTGAGCGCCTACTACTTCTCGCACGTTTGGAGAAACAACAAGACCATCTCCAGCAAGCACTGGATCTACAGCAGATTGGATTGGCGGATCAATTTAAGCAGTTACTCGCTGAGCGCCGTGCCTTGATTCAAACCCGTCAGTTGCAGATCTCGCTTGATGTAGCGGATGAGGCAACCCTCCATGCTGAACCCTTTTGGCTGAACCAAGCTTTAGGTAATGTCTTGGATAACGCCATAGATTTCACACCCTTGGGTGGCACCATCGAGATCAGCTATGCCGCATCCTCAGATCATAGCAATAGTAGTGCGCATACCGCGCGGATTCAGATCCGAAATGCTGGCGCTGCTATTCCCGACTATGCGCTGCCGCAAGTCTTTGATCGTTATTTCTCATTGCCTAGACCTGTGAGTGGCCGTAAAAGCACAGGGATCGGCCTCACTTTGGTACGTGAAGTGATGGCACTCCACCAAGGCTATGCTCAGATTGAAAATGTTGAAGGCGGCGTACTGGTGAGTTTGTTTTTTAAACAAACGTAATCGGGATGTCCGCATCATTGAGATGCTACTGGCGGTTGGTCTGTACGGATAAGCTCACCATCCTAGCGCTCTTGCAACGCTGCCCTTGCAACGCTAGGTTACCAGTAATTCTCAACTGCGATATTCCCCACCCCACGGCGATTCATGGTCAGTCCACGCGCTTTCAAGGCATTGCGCGTATCATCGACCATCTGAGGATTACCACAAAGCATGATTTGACTCGTCTCAGAATTAAACATTATCCCTGCCACCGTCTCTAATTGACCCGATTCGATCAATCCAGGTAGACGCTCATGTAAGGGATAGGATGGATCGCGAGTCACGATGGGTAAAAACTGAAAACTGGCGCCACCTTCATCACGGAACTGATCCGACAAAGCATTGATCTCAGCCACATAAGCCAACTCTTCCAGCGTGCGTACGCTATAGGCAAGGATGATATGCTGATAATTCTTCCACACCGCAAAATCTTGCAGGATCGACAAAAACGGGGCTAGTCCAGTACCAGTCGCCAGCAACCATAAGTCCTGCGGCAGTGGCTCTTGATAACGTGCGAGGGTCAAATAGCCGTAGGGGATGCGCTCTAGGAGTAATTGATCACCCGCTTTTAAAAACTGTAACTTCGAGGTAAATGCACCATCGGCTACTACGATGGAGAAAAATTCGAGTTCTTCGGCAAACGGTGAGGACACCACCGAATAGGCACGCACAATCGGTGCGGCGCCCTCAACCTCAATGCCTATCCGCGCAAACTGACCTGCATCAAAGCGAAAGTGTGCCGGACGGGTCATCACAAAGCTAAACAGCGTCGGACTCCAGCGGCGGACACTGAGCACAGTTTCACGCGTGTATTTCTCGCTGAGCGCATCAACCACTGGCGCATCATTTAAACCCGCTTCACTCACGCAAATATCTCCTCGTCGTACTTAGCCTATCTGACCTTGCAACATGGTAGCATGTCGTTTGCTTAAAGTGATTCACACTACAGATTGAGATTGATCCATGCGTATGACCTTGCGCCAGCTTGCCGTTTTTGTTGCGATCGCCCAAGAGGGCACCGTCACCCGTGCCAGTGAAGCGGTACGCCTCACGCAAAGCGCTGCCAGTATGGCATTGTCTGATTTGGAAAGCGGCATTGAGTCGCCCCTCTTTGACCGTCAAGGCAAGCGTTTGCACCTAAATGATTTAGGTCGTTACTTGCTGCCACAAGCACTCGAAATCTTAGGCCGCGCTGAAGCCTTTGAGCAAGCAGCACGCGGGGAACTACAAACTGTTGACTTACGTCTTGGCTCGACCTTGACCATCAGCGACTATCTGATGCCCGATCTCATGGCGGGTTTCCTGCTACAAAAGCCTGACGCACACTTACGCCTACAAGTCGGTAATACCCGGCAGATCATAGAAGCGGTCAGCCAATTTCAATTGGATCTTGGGCTGATCGAAGGCTCGTGCAACCTGCCACAACTGCAAGCGATTCCTTGGGGTGCGGATGAACTGGCGGTGTGTAGTGCGCCAACTCATCCGCTGGCAATCAAGCAGAAGCAAGCCGCATTGAACCTTGAAGACTTTCGCGATGCCGATTGGATCGTACGTGAAGAAGGTTCTGGGACGCGCGAGGTGTTTGATAAGATCGTCTTGAATGATTTACCGGATTCGCGTTTACGGCTCACTTTAGGCCATAACGAAGCGATTTTGAAAGTGGTGGCTGGCGGGATCGGGATTGGCTGTGTCTCTAGGCTTGCGGTTGAACCAATGATTGATACCGGTCAGCTGGTGGTGCTGGATACGCCGTTTTGGATGCTGATTCGTCCCTTTTTCCTGCTGGTGCATCGTCAGAAATATCAAGGACCGGGCATGAAGGCGTTTATGACCTATTGTCAGGAGTCGATTTAACCATAGATCAGCGTTAAAGCACGACCATAAAAAAAACCAGACATCATGTCTGGTTTTTTTGGTCTTAATCACAACAATCTTTAGAAGCGCGCCATCGCAGCCAGTGCAAGTAACGGCGCTGGATACACACCGATGATCAGCACAAGCAGTGAGCACAACAGCAC
This sequence comes from uncultured Moraxellaceae bacterium, assembly GCA_964373105.1. Lineage (GTDB taxonomy): Bacteria > Pseudomonadota > Gammaproteobacteria > Pseudomonadales > Moraxellaceae > Aquirhabdus. The sequence continues at coordinate 3,078 of CAYJTU010000221.1, forward strand.
CACCACCCCGCCCGCTTGCACGCCCCAATTGCCTTGTGCATCCAAGCCTTTGGTTTTGGCAGGTGTCATATAAAGCACCACCAAAACACGCAGGTAGTAGTACAAGCCAATCGCACTGCCCAAGATCACGACTCCAAGCAAGTACCAAGCGCCGCCAGTGGTCGCCGACAAGATCACAAAGAACTTCCCGATAAAACCAGCCGTGAGTGGAATACCCGCCAATGACAGCATCATCACCGTGAGGACGGCGGTCAGTACCGGACGACGCCAGAACAAACCGCGATAATCCGCCAATGACTCGGCTTCATCGCCGTCATACGGGCTCGACATCAGTGCCACGACACCAAAGGCACCAATCGTCGTTAAGACATAGGCGACCAGATAGATGTTGATGGTCGGTAAACTTGCCGTACCCGCCACCACCAGTGCAATCAGGATATAACCCAAATGCGCGATCGAGGAATAGCCCAATAGACGCTTGATGTTGACTTGACGCACCGCCAGTAAGTTACCAATGATGACGGATAGCACGGCAATCACGGTCAGTACGATACGTGTGCCTTCCATCGCCAGTGCACCACTGGTAAACAAGAAGCGAATGAGCAAGGCCAGCACAGCGACTTTACTGACTGTAGCAAGGAACGTGGCCACCGGTGCAGGCGCACCTTGATAGACATCGGGCGTCCAACGATGGAACGGCACCAGTGACAATTTAAACGATACACCGACCAAAATCAGGCCGACACCCGTCACAGCGAGCGGCGCGTGTAAAGCACGGAGCAGCACTTCGCCTAACTGACGGAAATCTAGCGTACCGCTATAAGCATAGAGGAATGCCATGCCCATCAGGATGGACGCAGAAGCTGTCGCAGACAGCACCATATACTTGATGCCCGACTCGAGCGCCTTACTACGCTCGTGGGTATACGCCAGCAAGCCATAGGTCGGTACAGACAATAGCTCTAGACCGATAAAGAAAGATGTCATGTTCTGAGCGCAAACCAGCAGCATACCGCCCGCAGTTGCAATGAGCAGCAGAATATAAAGCTCTTCTTTATTGTCTTTATAATCATGAATATAAGCGTGCGCCAAGGTGCAGCACGCCAAACCCGCGATCAGGATCAATAAGATATAGAACTGGGCAAAACCATCAACCACAAATAATGAGTTAATCGCGTTGATCGCAGCAACTTTGCCCGTGACAAACTGTTCAGGCAAAAAATCTAACTGGATAAATTCTTTAATCCCAAAGCTTTGATCAGGACCCAGTTGAAAATAACGACGCAATACATCCATCGGAATAATCTGCAGGCGATAGATCGCAGGCAAAAACACCGATAACAAGGCCGCATTCAGTCCGATCACCGTCACCGTCGCACTGAGGTTATGGTGACGTTTGATAGCGATCAACAGCATCACCAACACCGCAGTCAAACTGACGATAAAGACTGGCGCTAACGGCAGAAAATCCACCAAATTGAGTTCATTCGTCATGGCTTAGTGAACTCCCGTGCCAGTTGTAGTCGGTAATGCTGGAACTGCAGCTGGAAACAATGGCGTGGTAAACGAATTGCTAATCCACTGCATGGTGTGATTCGAGGTATCCAAAACAGTTTGCGGATACAAGCCAAGCCATACCAAGCCCACCGCCATAATCAGCAGTAGAGATAATTCACGGGCATTCAGATCGGCAATCGCAAAGGTACTCGAGGTTGCAGGTGCATGATGGCTTGGATCAGCGCTATGCGTATCGGCTGCTTGTTTCACGGCTACAGGCTCATCATCGTCATCATGTTTGGGCACAACCGCTTCATGCGCATGGCCAAATAAGGTCAGATGAATCATATACAGCGAGTACAACCCTGCAAGCACCAAGCTCACCGTCGCAAGCGTCGTATACCAAGGATATTGGGTGAAGGCCCCGAGCAAAATCAAGAACTCACCAATAAAGTTTCCGGTACCCGGAATCCCGAGCAGCGCAGCACTGAAGAACATCAAGAAGACGGGCAAGTACCTTGCACGACCCCACATCCCGCCCATCAGGCGTAGATCACGGGTGTGGAGACGTT
>CAYJTU010000222.1:0-2598 GCA_964373105.1 uncultured Moraxellaceae bacterium
GTCGCCATAGAGAATGAGGCTCTTACCCGTTTCAGGCAGGACCGGTAGCGTCACTTGAACCGCATGCCCTGTGCCTTGTTGCTCGGCTTGTTCGACCCATTCAATTGGGTGTTCGCTGGCAGTGCCGTTTTGAAATGCCGCTTTAACGGTTTCACCGCCATGGCCATAGACGGTGATGATGCGGTCGGCTTCGATGCGTGCAGCTTGTGCAAGAACGTGTGCCAGCAACGGTTTTCCCGCAAGAGGCTGTAGGACTTTGGGGAGTCGCGAGTTCATCCGTGTGCCTTTGCCCGCTGCCAAAATGATTACACTTAAGGTCATGTCGCCCGTCTCCATTTTTTTGTATGTCACGATTTCAATTCAGTTTTAAATTTCATAGCATTTCGAAGCTACCGACTTACACTACACGATGTGTAGCGCAAGCCAAGCCCACACGGCAAGCATCGCCATGAATCCCGCCAAAATATCATCAAACATGATACCAAAGCCGCCATGCACATTGCGATCAAAGTAACGGATCGGCCATGGTTTCCAGATATCAAACAAGCGAAAGAAAACGAACGCGAGGGCGACATTGAGCAGAGTGACTTGAGCGTAGATAATCAGCGGTATAATCGCCATCGACTGACCGACAAACTCATCCCAGACGATGCGACCATCATCATGGACGCCCATGAGATTAGCCGTTCTACCACAAATGGGAATCCCGATAATCGCTGCAAGGGTGATGACCACGATGGACCAGTCCAGACCTAAGTAAACCCATAACGGTACAAAAATGAGCACTGCAACTGAACCTGCTGTGCCCGGTGCTTTGGGAGAGAGGCCAGAACCCAGACCCACACCCAAGAAGTAGGTGAGTTGGTCTAACAAACCCATATTTTTGAATAAGACGGCTTCTGTACCGGTACTGATATTTTTCTTATTAGGCTTTGCGGCGGGGGGCGTGTCGATGTTAGTCAAAATGTCTAAATCCCTGTTTTTTTAAAATAAAGGGCTGATGCTTATGGTGTATGGTCAGCCCATAGTCCGCACTTTCATGATTGTTGTGATCGGCGGCGATGATCTGACCGATGGCGGTGAGCGGCGTACTGACGTCATGCCACTGGCTTTGCAGGATAGCAAATTTTGATGGAGAAATGGTGAAGCAGAGCTCGTAATCATCGCCACCACTTAAGGCAAGTGCAGCCCGCTGCTCAAGATCTAATCCTGATAACACTGGCGATAGCGGCAATTGCTCAACATGAATCAGTCCGCAAACACGACTGGCTTTGAGGATATGCCCCAAGTCTTGGGCTAGGCCATCAGAAATATCGAGCATGGCCGATGCATAGTCACGCAAAACAAGACCTAATTCGATACGGGGCGTAGGCCGATCAAGACGAGAACGAAGCCACTGATCAAGTGAGGGTTCATCAAGGTACTTGAGTGCATAAGCAGCATCACCCAGTGTCCCTGACACGACGATTAGGTCGCCTTCTTTAGCCCCTGAGCGAAGTACGGCTCGACCGGTAGGCACCCAGCCGAGCGCTGTGATGGTCAGGCTTAAGGTTTCACCGCGGGTGGTATCACCACCGATCAGTACAACGTTGGCGGCATCACACAGCGCAAATAAACCCGCGCTTAAGGGTTGTAGAAAATCGGGATTGGCTTTGGGGAGCGTAAGTGCGAGCAGAAGGCTATGCGGCTTGGCAGCCATCGCCGCTAGATCCGAGAGATTGACCGCAGCGGCTTTCCAGCCAATCGAGTAGGCATCGGTTGTGATCGGAAAGTGCCGCCCTGCAATCAAGGTATCGGTGCTGATGACCAACTCGTGATGAGCGGGAGGCGTGAGCAATGCCGCGTCATCACCGATACCTAATCTGACACCCGATTGTGCAGGACTATCTTCAGGTCTATGAAAGTATCGGTGTATGAGCGAGAACTCATCCATGATCAGTGATCAGAGTGGATCAGGATCAGAGGAGTCGGCTGCATCCGTTGCTGCTTGTGCGGCCGCTTTACGCGTCGCGCGCCCTGCGGCAAACTCTTCTGGACGGAGCTCACGGGCCAGTTTGTCGAGGACGCCGTTGACGTATTTATGGCTGTCGGTTGCGCCGAAGTGCTTAGCCAGTTCTACGCCTTCATCAATCACGACCGCATAAGGGATTTCCAGTCGCTCACGCATCTCATAGGTCCCGAGCAATAAAATCGCCCGCTCCACCACGTTCAGGGCTTCTAATTCACGATCGATAGCCGGATCGAGAATTTCATCCAAGGATTCGTTTTGCTGAATCGTTTTGCTGAGCAATTCGTGATAGTAGAAAATATCGGTTTTGTTCATGTGATTTTCAGAGCGGGTACGCGCTTCAATCTCATGAGCAGGATTATTGGTCAGCAGCCACTCATAGAGCCCCTGCATCGCAAAGCGACGCGCTTTTCGCTTGGCAGCAAAGCTGGTCGGGTAGCCCTTGATCAGGCTTTCGCGGTTAATCGTCATGAGATCAAATCGCCTTGAGCAAGTTAACCATTTCGATGGCGGTCAATGCCGCATCGGCACCTTTATTGCCTGCTTTGGTGCCCGCACGTTCAATCGACTGTTCGATGCTGTCAGTGGTC
>CAYJTU010000222.1:2608-5002 GCA_964373105.1 uncultured Moraxellaceae bacterium
GTGGTCAGTACACCAAAGATCACCGGCAAGTTGTATTCCAAACCGATCACACCTAGACCCTTCGCACATTCGCCTGCGACGAAGTCAAAGTGCGGCGTGCCGCCGCGAATCACGGCACCGAGTGCAATGATGGCATCGTACTTACCACTGGCAGCAAGTTTCTTCGCCACTAAAGGCAACTCCCATGCACCCGGTGCACGGATAATGGTGACGTTTTTGTCATCCACACCGTGACGCTTGAGGGTATCAAGCGCGCCGTCTAGCAAAGCTTCAACGATAAAGCTGTTAAAGCGACCGACGAGTACGGCATATTTGCCTTCATTACCTTGGTTTAATACGCCTTCAATGACTTGGATGGTCATGCTGTCATTCCTTCAATTTCATGAAAATAATAAATCAATAAAAAAATAAATATGCGGTTTAAAAAATATTAAACGTTTATCGGGTTAGACGCCACATAATCAACGATCTCAAGTCCGAAACCCGATAAGCCGTTAAACTTAAGCGGTGAGCTGAGTAAGCGCATTTGTTGCACGCCGAGGTCCCGGAGAATCTGGGCACCGACACCAATCGAACGATAGTGCGCGGATGAACTGGCGGATGCTGGTTGCTGAATCGCATCCAGTGCCGCGCCAAAATCGACTTGCTCACCTTGACTGATCCAGACCAAGACGCCGCGCTCGCTTGCCGCGATGGTCTTAAGCGCTGCATCAAGCGTCCAGTTTGGTTTGCCTTGGCAATGCACTTGAAAGAGATCACGCAGTGGATTCAGTGCATGGACACGCACCGTGGTCACGCCTTCAGTCGGCACACCGCGCACTAAGGCGACATGGGTATCGGGGCTACCTTGCTCTTTGTAACGATGCAGGATGAATTCGCCATAAGCGGTATTTAATTTTTGGGTTTCGACACGTTCAACGGTTTGCTCATTGAGCATACGATATTGAATCAGGTCGGCGATGGTGCCCATTTTGATGCCGTGCTTAGCGGCAAAAATTTCGAGGTCTGGACGACGCGCCATTTCACCATCTTCATTGATGATTTCACAAATCACAGACGCTGGTTCGAGTCCTGCTAAGCGCGATAAATCACAGCCTGCTTCAGTGTGTCCAGCACGATGAAGTACACCGCCGGGCTGTGCCATCAACGGGAAGATATGCCCTGGTTGTACGATGTCTGCAGGTTTTGCCATCGGTGCAACGGCAGCTTGAACAGTACGGGCACGTTCGGCTGCAGAGATTCCCGTCGTCACACCATTGGCGGCTTCAATCGATAGGGTGAAATTGGTGCCATGGGCTGCGCCGTTGCGTTCAACCATCAAGGGCAAATTGAGCTGTGCACAACGCTCGCGGGAGAGGGTCAAACACACCAGTCCACGCGCATGGGTGATCATGAAGTTAATGTCTTCAGGACGGACATGGGTTGCCGCCATGACCAAGTCCCCTTCGTTTTCACGATCTTCGTCATCCATCAAGATGACCATGCGACCGGCGCGAATATCAGCGATCAGCTCTTCTACAGTATTCAGCTTAATCGTGCTACTTTGGGCTTGGTTTGCGGTATTTGATGTCATGAAAAAGACCTTGCAACAAGAGAGGACATTTAAGGACCGCTATTCTAGCTGATTTTGCAAGGCTTGGATTGATTTTGTGAGTCATTCATTGGTCGATTGATCTATTGAATCGTGGATAAATTTTTTTTGACCAGATGGTTGGCATATTTTGTGCTATGCCCTGTTCCATTCGATGGGATATTTTGCAATCCATAGGCCTTCAAAAAAAGCAAGAACAGCGTTATAGCCAAGTTTTTTGCATTCGTTTCATTAGATTGAGATCTATTTTGAGTTAAATTCAACAATAATGACCATGATCTGTTGGGTAAGGTGAATCACTTAAGTCTGGAGAACACGGTGAACAAACGAAATATCATGCTTTTGGGCATGCTGAGCTTGCCAATCACGGCGTTTGCTGGATTAGGCGGGCCGGTCGATCCCTTGCAGCGGAGTACCTTGAGTCCGATGATCACCACACAGCGTGCGGTGACGACTGCGAAGACCTATACGGTGCATGTTTTACAGGACAATATGAGTAACCAAATCAAAGAGTATGCCAATCTTGATGGCGTGGTTTTTGCCGTGACATGGCGCGGCCCCTTTAAGCCTGATTTGAATCAGCTTTTTGGTCAATATTTCAGTGATTATGTTGCATCGATCCATCCGACAGTGACCTCCACGACGCCTGCAAGAGTGGTTGTGGTTTCAGAGGGGCGGCTCAGAAACTTTCATGGGAAGGCGTATGTTCCCGCGCTATTGCCGACCGATCTCGCATTGAGTGATATTCAATAATCAAATCAAGCTTTTTATCTATAATATAATCTTTTATGTTGGGCTTTTGC
>CAYJTU010000223.1:0-4921 GCA_964373105.1 uncultured Moraxellaceae bacterium
CTGTACTCACACAGCTTATTAATGAGTGTGTACATACAAACCCAGATTTGCCTTGCCCGATTATTGCTTCTCTTGGGGGTGCGAATAATGATATTGAATACACTTAAATCATGGGCTAAAGAAATTAAGCAACAAACATTGACTGTGTACTATGCGGCTCGTGACCCTAGATCGCCGTTGTGGGTGCGACTTTTCGCTCTATTTATTGTGGCCTATGCCATTAGCCCAATAGATTTAATCCCAGACTTCATTCCTGTCCTAGGTTATCTTGATGATCTATTGATTGTTCCGTTAGGACTCATGCTGATCATGAAATTTACCCCTGATATTGTTCTTCAAGATGCTAAAGCACTCGCAGAACAATCCACAGAACGGCCTGTGAGCTATATCGCTGCCTTTTTTATCAGCGTCATTTGGCTATTCGTAATTGTATGGTGCATTAACCGCTTCTTTTTTAAATAATTTAAAACACGATTCAGACCACTCTGGTATTCACGGGTAAATTTGTATGCCGTTTGCTCCACATATTGCCAAACTTTTAGGATGACGATAGTATAAAGATATGCGTACCCTACGACTGATTTTCTCGCTCTTCCTGTCTCTGGCTATTCTCTCTGTAGGATCGGCAGCAGTTGCGATGTCTGTCCATAGTCCATGCGCGATGCAACAAATGCAGGCTGAGGCAGAGCATATGGCAATGAAGATGGATCAATCAGACATGTCAGACATGGATTGTCAGAAGGTCGATAAATCGCATGCTAGTCATAATGGGATGTGCAAGTCTGGACAAGACTGTGTGATGTATAACGTGCAGTTAGCTTACCCAACATCACTTGTGATCGCCACGCAGTTAAAACCGCAGTATCTCGTTGCACAGCAAATCACACTACAACCGCATCTGTTTCTACCAAAGCCTGATCTATTCGGATTGTGGCGACCCCCAAGCGCGCTTTAATTCACCTATCGATTTAGAGGTTTATCGGCAATAGAGCCTTTGAACCATTTGCACGCACCTGCGTGTGTCTATTCTAGGGAATGAGGGCATGTCTCCTTTTTTAATCACATTGATCTTGCATAGATCTATACGACTGTTGCTGCCTATGGCGATGGTACTTTTCACAAGTACGGCTAATGCAGCACCACTTTCATTAAATGCAGCGCTCGCCATCGCTGAGCAAAATTCGCCTGAACTCACGGCTAATACCGCCCAGATTGATGCAGCGCAATCAGCATCAATCCCCGCAGGAACATTACCAAATCCCAAAGTCTATGCGGGTCTCGACAATTTCCCAATAACAGGTGATGAGGCGGGACAGCTAAACAGGGATAATATGACGATGTCGAAGATTGGCATCATGCAGGATTTTCCCAATGCTGCTAAACGTCATGCGCAAGTCAATGTGAGCAAAGCCAAGATCGATGTCGCTGAAGCACAACGTCCGATTGCCCGGCTAAAACTGCGAGAAAATACCGCCATTGCGTGGTTTAACCGCTATTACTTAGAACGCAAAATTGCGTTATTCGAGTCGTTATTCTCCGAAAACAAATTACTTGCCCAAACCGTCCGTGCACAAATTGCATCGGGTCGCGGTCAAGTGGCGGATGCGGTGCTGCCCCAGCAGGAAGCCGCGCAACTTGAAGATCAACTGGATGACTTAAATCGTGATCTAAGCAAAGCGAAATCAGCATTGCGCCGTTATTTAGGAGTGCAATCTGGTAAAGGCTTGGATCAAGGTAATGATCAAATACTGACGCAGGAAGCACCTGACCTACCGATCAATGCCAAGCAGTTACATCAATATTTGCATCACCATCCAGAGTTACAAGCGTTTGCCGCCGAGTCGCAACTGGCTGATGCTAAAGTTGCTGAAGCGCGCTCGCTGAAAAAATCGGATATGAGCGTTGAGTTTGGTTATTACCGCCGTGCGCCCCAGTTTGGCGATATGGTCGGCGTGCAACTGACTTACGAACTCCCTATCTTCACTTCACACCGTGTTGATCCATTGATTGCTGCCGCGATGTCTGAACAAGCGGATATTGATGCGCGGCGCGAAGTCATGTTGCGTGATCACACCAATATGCTGGAAAACTATTTGGCGGACTATGCCGCACTCAATCGACAACTTGAGCGGGCAAAATCAACTGAACTACCCCTCGCACAGCAGAAAATCGCTTTACAGCTTGCCAGCTATCAAGCAGGCAAAGCCGATCTTAGTGTAGTCCTGACGGCTCGCCGTGAACTCATAGAACAACGCCTCAAAATCATTACCCTTAAAAGTATGCTTGCAGTCACCGCCGCGCAACTCTATTACGCCTATGGTGACGGCAGTGATGATGGTCTACAGGGAGTAATCATCAAATGAAGCCTCAAAATATGAAATTAGCGGTGATGGTCGTTGCGATTGGTGCGGCTCTCGGTGTGGGTGGCGGTGTGGGCTATTGGTTTGCTGATCACCACAATCACACGATGTCAGAAACGGGGTTAAACAACGCCCAAAGCAATGCCAAAGCACTCTACTGGTACGACCCGATGAAACCAGATCAGCATTTTGATAAGCCGGGCAAGTCGCCATTCATGGATATGCAACTGGTGGCGAAGTATGCCGATAGTAATAGTGATGACAGCCCAGCCAGTGCGACTGGAATCAAGGTTGACCCCAGCATCACCCAAAATTTAGGCGTGCGCGTGGTTTCAGTTTCGCAGGGTGTACTCAATGATGGCATTACTGTGACGGGTGCAATTCAACTGAATGATCGTCTGGTTGCTGTGATGCAGACGCGCAGTAATGGCTTTGTCGAACGGGTTTATGCCCGTGCCGCTGGGGACGTGGTTGCGCGAGGTGCACCGATTGCTGATCTTTTGGTGCCTGACTGGGCTGGGGCGCAGATTGAATACCTCGCTGTACTTAAGATGGGCGACCAGTCACTGATCAATGCTGCGAAACAACGACTATTGCTGCTTGGTATGCCCACAGACTTAGTTGCTCGTGTTGAAAAAACGCGGCAACCACAAGCCACCATCACTTTATCCGCCCCAATCAGTGGAATGATTCAAACCTTGGATGTTCGATCAGGCATGACATTAAGTGCAGGTCAAACGCTCGCAAAGATCAATGGACTGGATAGTGTATGGCTAGAAGCGGCTGTGCCTGAAGCGCAAGCAGGCGGGATTCGAGTGGGCAGCACGATAGCTGCACATTTGACGGCTTATCCTAGTGACACCTTTCACGGCAAAGTCATTGCCGTATTGCCAGACATCAATATGGAAAGTCGAACACTGCGGGTGCGGATTGAATTACCGAATCCAAACGGTCGGTTAAAGCTAGGCATGTTTGCCCAAGTGCAGTTGCAGACAGGGAAGAATCAAGCGCAGTTACTTATCCCTGAAGAAGCTGTTATTCGCACAGGCACGCGTAATGTGGTCATTTTGGCGTTAGTGGGCGGCCACTTTCAACCTGTTCAAGTGGAGCTGGGACAATCCGCGAATGGTCAGATCGCCATTTTAAGTGGATTACAGATCGGTCAGAGAGTGGTTGCGTCTGGACAGTTCTTGATTGATTCCGAAGCCAGTTTGCAAGGTGTGCTCGCACAGATGAACTCTGGCAAGCCAACTTCGACAATGATGCCCGCTGCTATAGCATCTCAATACCAAGGCATTGGCAAGATCGAGTCGATTACTGCGGCTGACATCACCATTTCGCATCATCCCATCCCTGCAATTGGTTGGGGTGCCATGACAATGACGTTTAAGTTGCCATACGCGAAAATGGCTGCTAGTTTCAAGGTGGGTGATCCAGTCGATTTTGGCTTTAACCAAGTCAAAGATGATTATGTCATTGCCGCTTTGACGAAGACTACGGATAGTCCGATGCAGGGGAATCAACCATGATTGCCCGTATTATTCGGGGCTCGATTGCCAATCGATTCTTGGTACTGCTAGCGGCTGTATTTATCACGGTATGGGGCGTCTGGGCAGTTAAAAATACACCAATTGATGCACTGCCAGACTTGTCCGATGTCCAAGTGATTATCCGCACCAGCTATCCCGGTCAAGCGCCGCAGATTGTAGAAAATCAGGTGACGTATCCCTTAACCACCACCATGTTGTCAGTGCCGGGTGCTAAGACTGTACGTGGTTATTCATTCTTTGGCGATTCCTTTGTCTATGTAATCTTTGATGAGGGAACCGACCTGTATTGGGCGCGTTCACGAGTGCTGGAATATCTCAATCAACTGCAAGGACGTTTACCACCATCAGCCAAAACCTCACTTGGCCCAGACGCAACTGGTGTGGGCTGGGTCTATGAATATGCTTTAGTGGATAAAACGGGACAACATGACCTGTCTCAGCTTAGGGGTATTCAAGATTGGTTCTTAAAGTACGAGCTTAAAAGTCTACCCAATGTCGCTGAAGTCGCCAGTATTGGCGGGATGGTCAAGCAGTATCAGGTTGTGCTTGATCCCGTCAAAATGGCAGCCTACCAAATCCCACTGAGCAAAGTCATTGATGCCATCCAAAAAGCCAATCAAGAAACGGGTGGTTCAGTACTGGAAATGGCTGAATCTGAGTACATGGTGCGTGCATCAGGCTATCTTAAAACGCTGGATGACTTTCGCAGTATCCCGCTTAATACTTCTGCGAATGGAATTCCAATCACTCTAGGTCAGGTCGCTACCATCCAACACGGCCCAGAAATGCGCCGTGGTGTTGCCGAGCTCAATGGCCAAGGAGAAGTCGTCGGTGGCGTCATCGTGTTACGGGCTGGTAAAAATGCACGCGAGACGATTGCTGCTGTCAAAGCGAAGCTTGATGATCTCAAGAAAAGTTTGCCTGCTGGTGTCGAGGTCGTCACCACTTATGATCGCAGTCAATTGATAGATCGTGCGGTGGATAATCTCAGCCACAAGCTACTGGAAGAGT
>CAYJTU010000224.1:0-4775 GCA_964373105.1 uncultured Moraxellaceae bacterium
ATTTTGAGATACCGAAAGCTTATCAATGGTTATGGCTATCGTTATTTAGCCCATATTTTTTAAATAGAGTGATCGTGCTGCTGCATGATTCAAATGATCTGCAAAACTTAATGATTCGTTTTTTGAAATCATAGTTTTGCTCAGTTTCGTCCGATTAGGAGCTTTAAATGAGTCAAATTACTGACATTCGCGCCCGTGAGATTCTGGATTCACGTGGAAACCCTACAATTGAAGCTGATATTACTTTGGCATCAGGCGCGACGGGTCGTGGTACTGCGCCAAGCGGTGCATCTACGGGCTCACGCGAAGCATTAGAACTACGTGATGGTGATAAATCTCGTTACTTGGGTAAAGGTGTACGTACTGCAGTACAGAATGTAAATAGCGATATTCGTGATTTATTACTCGGCTTTGATGTCCGTGACCAGAAAGGTTTGGATGAAAAACTGATTGCTTTGGATAATACTGAAAATAAATCAAAGCTGGGTGCTAATGCCATGCTGGCCGTATCGCTGGCCGCGGCGCGTGCTGCTGCAACACAATTGCATTTACCGCTCTATCAACATATCGCAAATTTGCGTGGTCAATCCGTGCTCTCTATGCCGGTGCCGATGATGAATATCATCAATGGTGGCGCGCATGCGGATAACACCGTCGATATTCAAGAGTTTATGATTGAGCCTATCGGCTTTAGCAGCTTTACTGAGTCGCTGCGTGCGGGTGCTGAAATCTTCCACAGTCTAAAAAGTGTGTTGAAGAAACAAGGTTTAAACACCGCAGTCGGTGATGAGGGTGGTTTTGCACCGAATCTTCGTTCGAATGAAGAAGCGATTACCGTAATTTTGCAAGCGATTGAGCAAGCGGGCTATAAAGTAGGTTCAGATATCATGCTGGCACTGGACTGCGCGGCAACCGAATTTTATAAAAATGGTCAATACGTCTTGGCAGGCGAAGGCAATAAAGCCTTTAGCAGCCACCAATTTGCTGATTACTTGGCAGGTCTTGCACGTCAATATCCAATCATTTCGATTGAAGATGGCCTAGATGAGTCAGATTGGGAAGGCTGGAAATATCTGACTGATATTTGCGGCGATAAAGTGCAGTTAGTTGGTGATGATCTATTCGTAACCAATCCTGCAATTCTGCAAAAAGGCATAGATACTGGCGTAGCCAATGCGATTCTGATCAAGTTTAATCAAATCGGTACGTTGACTGAAACATTGGATGCGATCTATTTGGCTAAAGCCAATGGCTATGCAACTGTGATTTCTCATCGCTCAGGTGAGACTGAAGACTCAACCATCGCTGATCTTGCTGTGGGTACGGCTGCAGGTCAAATTAAGACGGGTTCACTGTGTCGTTCGGACCGTGTAGCAAAATATAACCAATTGCTGCGTATTGAAGAAATGGTGGATGCTCCTTATCGTGGTGCGCTTGAATTCCGTGGTTTAAACGCGGCATTGAAGGCTTAAGTCATGCTCTCGACGTTCACAGGTCGCATCATTTTTGCAGTTGCCATATTGGTGATTGCCTTTCTACAATTCAAACTGTGGATGGGTGAAGGTGGCTATGGTGAGCGTCAACGTTTAGCACTGCTCATTCAGCAGCAAAATAAGCAGAATGAGCAGCTGAGCGAAAGAAATCGTGTGCTATCTGCTGAGGTACATGATCTCAAAGATGGCATGGAAGCCGTTGAGGAGCATGCGCGATTAGATCTGGGGTTAATTCGTCCCCATGAAACTTTTGTGCAATTGACTGCGCTTCCTCCGCCAGTGATTGTTGATCCCGCACCGCCTGTATCATGAGCGAGGGCGCTCCTCACGGCACTGATCTGTCTGACAGTGCGCCAAGGTTATGGGCTATTGTCCCTGCAGCAGGGAGTGGTCGACGCTTTGGTTCTGAAATTCCTAAACAATACCTGATGCTTCAACATCAACCGGTCATGCTACATAGCATTGACCGTTTATTCACATTACCACTTTCTGGCTGCGTCGTTGCGATCGCGTCCGACGATACAGAAGCTCAAACTTTAAGCTACCAGTTTCGTAATCGCATCCATTTTGTAACGGGTGGTTCGGAGCGTATGGACTCAGTATTGGCCGGGCTTGAGTTTCTGAAAGGTAAGGCGAGAGCGGATGATTGGGTGTTGGTTCATGATGTCGCAAGACCTTGCATTACGTCTGCAAGTTTATATCGTTTGCTGAATGAGCTGGAGACGCATAAGGTTGGCGGAATTCTGGCAACGCCAGTTCGAGATACATTAAAACAGGTTCAGGATCGCAATATCCTCGCAACAGTACCACGTGATAATCTATGGCAAGCGCAGACCCCGCAAATGTTTCGTTTTGCGTTGCTGTATGATGCTTTAAAAACGGCAAAAACACAGGGATTGCATGTGACCGATGAAGCAAGCGCTGTTGAACTTGCTGGGTTTACTGTGAAAATCGTCGAAGGACGTATGGATAATTTAAAAATTACATATCGCGACGATTTAGCGCTGGCAGATGTTATTTTACGGGCACAACAGCTCGTTTCAGCACTTTAGTTAACAGGGCTTTTTTTTGCTCAGTTCTTGTTTAAATGCTGAGTCTTATCGGTCGAAATGCGCGCGCTAAAGACGTTTATTAAACTCATAACACATTATTTTATTTTGGATTTTTATGAACAAACCGTTAATTTCTGTAGGCGCATCGGTCATCATACTAGCGGGTGCAACATGGGCAGGCACGACTTGGTATGGCGGACAGCAAATTGCAGCGCAGTATCCCAAGGCATTGGCAAAGTTAAACGATGGGACTTTAGGTGCCATCAAAATCGTGGTCAATAAGCAACAGGTTGGGTTCTTAACCGGGCGGGTCGATTGGAACATCATCATCACGCCAGACCCTTGTCTGCCTGAGCGTACGATTAAATTAAGCGGCTACGATGAGATCAAGAACGGCATATTCCCATCATTGGGCTGGGGGCAGATTGAGTCCCATATCATCTGGCCTGAGGAGGCTCGACCCGTACTCACTAAAATTTTTGGTAGTAAAGAGCCACTACAGATCAAATCTAAAGTGAATTTTCTCGGAGGCTTAACAACTCAGATCACTAGTCCAGCCTCAACATTTGGTAATGAAAAAGGCTCTTTCGAGTGGAAGGGTTTAACGGGGAGTGTCTCTCAAGACAGTAACGCCGTTCGCTTTAATGGCGATGTCGTTATACCAGGTGTGGTATTTACATCTGCGAATAAAGAGACTGTCATTACTTTGGACAAAGTCAGCTATGATTTCGATACAAAAAAAGGAAAATCTGGCCTAGGCTTAGGTCAAGGTGAGGTCGTACTGAGTGCGTTGAACGTTGCGAATGCTGGCAAGTCTTTTGGCTTTAAAAATTTCAAGGTGACATCTCAAACGACAGAGAAAGATGATTTCTTTGCGATGAACTTGACCTATAACATTGCCGAGCTTCTACAAGAAGGTAAGAATGTCGGTAAGGTTGACTTGGCTTTAAGCGCTGATCATATCGATGCACTCGCTCTAAAAGATGTTGTCACCATCGCGCAAAAAATGCAGACCCAATGCAAACCCTCTCCAACTGCCTTGTTGAAAGCAATTCAGCCTATTTTTGCAAAAGGGGTCAATGCAAAGATTGATCGTTTTGATGTCGGGCTTTTTGATGGTAAGGCACATGCCGAGGCAACTGCGATTCTGCCTGCATTGACTGCCGAAGAACTTAAAGATACCAAGGTGGCTTTCTTGAAACTCACCGTGGATGGTAAGGCCAATGTGACACAAGCCTTGTTAAACAAACTTGCTGACATTGCAGGTAAGACACAAGGCCAGCCGACCAGCCCTGAACAAAGTGCACAGATGGTTGAGGCGATGCTTGCAAAACCACTCAGTGAAGGGCTTATCACTAAGACGGCAGATGGTTATACGACAGCATTGCAGGTGCGTCTGGGTAAATTATCAGTCAATGGCAAGCCGATGAATTAATTTTTTATGTGCATCATTACCCATATCAAAACAGGATAGAACATGAATCCATTCGATTTACGTATTGGTCAAGGGTTGGATGTGCATGCTTTCGATGAGGGGCAATGCAAATACGTGACCTTAGCAGGTGTTCAGATTTCCCATAGTCATGGGTTAGTCGCGCATTCTGATGGGGATGTAATTCTGCATGCCTTGTCTGATGCGCTGCTAGGTGCTCTTGCCCTTGGTGATATCGGCCACCATTTTCCAGATACTGATGCTCAGTTTAGGGGGGCGGATAGCCGAGTTTTACTCCGGCATATTTATCAGATCATTTTGGATCATGGGTTTAAGCTGGTGAATGCGGATATGACCGTCGCTTGCGAACGTCCGAAGCTGGCGCTTCACAATCAAGCGATGCGGCAAAATATCGCAGATGATTTACAAGTACCGATAGATCGGGTCAGCGTGAAGGCGACCACAACGGAAAAGCTAGGCTTCACGGGGCGCCAAGAGGGTATTCTTGCCCAAGCAACGGTTTTGCTTGCGCGAGCTTCCGAGTCAGTTTATAAAATTTAAATATAGAGAGAGTTTTTAATGCAATCCATTGATTGGAATCAAGAGCCCTACCGCAGCGCATTACGTCGCTTGCATATCCGTTATGTGCTTTGGCAAACAAAGTTTACGTTGATTGCCTTATTCGGTTTGTTTGTGATCGGTATATACGATACCGTCAAACATGGTGTCTGGCTTGAGTTATGGATGGCATTGACATTGGCTGGTTTGATTTTA
The DNA here is from genome assembly GCA_964373105.1 of uncultured Moraxellaceae bacterium. Taxonomy (GTDB): domain Bacteria; phylum Pseudomonadota; class Gammaproteobacteria; order Pseudomonadales; family Moraxellaceae; genus Aquirhabdus. Next base: position 4,752 of record CAYJTU010000224.1, read on the forward strand.
GTGCGTATTTTTTTGCACTTAAGC
>CAYJTU010000225.1:0-4681 GCA_964373105.1 uncultured Moraxellaceae bacterium
AATGGCGAGTAAATCAAGCGGATCGGCCGCCTTTTGAAGCAATGCCCGCCCAGCAGTCTTATCGGCAATGTCTTGCCCAAGCAAAATCTCAACCAAGCCTGAAAGTTTACGGCTATTGACCTGCATAATTGGTAAGGCTTGTGTAGCGCCTTGGTCGAGCCACCGTGTCGGCACTTGCGTCATCCGTGTAATCCCAACCTTAGGAGCAGAAGAGTTCGCAAGATAAACAATATGCGGCTGGAAACAGACATCTAGCGCCCAATCAGGCTCACGGCACGTACCCAAGTGAAAATGACAGGTTTCAGGCTTCATCATGCACATATCACAAGAGGCTTTGCTGATTAAACATTTATAGCAATGTCCTTGTGAATACGACTTCGGAGTCTTCGTCCCGCAGGATAGGCAAAAAATACGGCCTGTCCACTCAAGCTCAATGTCCTGACCGATACTGGGCGTCAGCGGGCAATCAAATGACCCTAATACCAAATGATACTCAACGCTTGCTGCCAACGTCCCACGTTCGGTCTCAACAGTTTCGCCTAAAGCCGTTCGCATCTTATGGCAAATGCCTTCGTATTCCATACCTTATTCCTAATGTGCTGCTTATTGCCTTGTGTTTGAAAATCACTGCAAATCAGTTGCGTCGTTAAATCCAGTCCCCTAATGAATGAGGACATATCAAGCCATTTTAAGGGTAATTTACCTGTTATTAACCAAATCGCCACTGAATAAAATGGCTTAATCTTGATGATCAATGCATTGCAATGGGATTGAGTGCGTTATTATAGACACAAGGGCTCAATCAGTTTACGGCTTGCAGTCATATGATGCAGATATAACGACCCAACCTGATTGAGACCATATAAAAAGACACGCCAACCGCAAAAGGATTTAGCCCAATGCCATCATCTCATTTGCCACCTCAAATCTTGCCGCTGATTCATCGCTTGGCGGAAGAAAAGCCCATTGAACATGGGCTACTCATTTCACGCGAACTATCATCGCTTCAAGAATGGAGTGCAGGATGGCCAGGTGTATGGCAGCAACAAGAGTTGTGGTTACTGACCAGCCTACCCTTTCAGCAACGCTTTGACTTAGCCGTCATCGTGCTTGATCAGGCGTATTTGGATGAGCATACCTTTGCCAAAGTCGACCCTGAATCAAAGCTTGCAAATTCATCTCAGACGACTGCCAGCCATGTCATTGCCCATGGACTCACCCATCTACGTGACTTACTAGCCAGACGTGTTTTAGTGGTAGCGTTCGGTGATCAATCCGCTGGCCTTCGAGCCCTTGGCTTCAGTCAGATTGAGCAGATTGAAGGCTGGGAGCTTTGGCAATTCAACATTTTGGAATACAAGCAAACGCCAGATTGGCTCAACTCACGCTATTGGGCCAACCCTGAGAACTGGGGAAAATATCGCTGGTAGTGGCCAGCGCTAGTTATCTGGATTAAAGACCCTCTGGGTATTTTCCGCATGCCTTATCAAAGCAATCTGAATCTGCTAATATTTGCGCCACTTTCAAGTTTGTGATTGTGCATTGCCTTGAACAAGCAGACAACAATCACACTTAATCCAATCAATTGCGAAAACGAATCATCAAAATCTCTATATCAGTTTGCTGACATTCGCTACACATCAAGGAGCAATCAGCCATGGCTGGACATTCCAAATGGGCCAATATTAAGCATCGTAAAGCGCGCCAAGACGCGTCGAAAGGCAAGGTCTTTACCAAGTACATCCGCGAACTGGTCAGTGCAGCCAAACAAGGCGATGCAGATCCTGCAAAGAACCCCAAACTCCGCGCTGTCGTTGAGAAAGCCCTGTCGGTCAATATGACCCGTGACACCATCAATCGCGCCATTCAACGCGGTGCAGGAAATACTGAAAACGATGATCTCAAAGAAATCAGTTATGAAGGTTATGGTGTGGGAGGTGTCGCAGTTTTGGTCAATACCATGACGGACAACATCAATCGTACCGTGCCAGAAGTTCGCCATGCCTTTAGTAAAACGGGCGGCAATCTCGGCACCACAGGGTCAGTGGCCTACCTCTTTACTCAGCGCGGTGAAATCCGCTTTGATGATGTGTCACTCGAAGACAAGATCGTAGAAATCGCACTGGATGCCGGTGCCGATGATGTCGAAACAGATAGCGATAGCATCACCGTTATTACCACACCTGAGGCCTTCGGTGAGATCCAGGATGCGCTGGCGGCGGCGGGCCTAAAATCAGATAACGCTGAAGTGACCATGCATCCATCGACCCAAGCCGATATCACCGATGTCGAACAAGCTCAGAAAATCCTGAAAATGATTGATATGCTTGAAGACTTAGACGATGTGCAAGATGTCTACACCAATGCCAACTTTTCAGAAGATGTGATGACAGAGTTAAATAAGTAATCAAACGCGCAATAAAACTAAACGCCCCACATAATCTTTGAAAAAGATGGCTTGGGGCGTTTTTTTGATCTCACTTACTGTCCGCGCCAATCCACTCTCGCTTTCCTCTCATGCGCATAAATCCGCATCACATATTGCCCAAAGGGACGTGCCAACAGCTCCGTTTGGTATGTTGCAAGTGGTTCTGGCGCGACAATATGACTGGGTGCAACCCACGGTGTACCGACTGGGCCAAATAGTGGGGCAGCCATCGCACAAACCGCAAGGTCTGCCAGACTGAAGGTTTTTCCAACCAAGTAGCCTTGCTCCCCATCCGCACCATTGGCAAGTAAGGTTGCTTCAATCTCACTGACCAACTGACTCAGTCGTTGTTTAGACTGCTCTGATTTTTCAGGATTAATCTTATACAGTTGCCGCATGCCTTGTTTCAGCAAGAATGCCGAAATCGGTCTAAAAGTGCGCATCAACCCTTTTTCACCAATCACAATGTCTATCGTATACGGCTCTTGCAGTAAATATAAAAACATCCAGCGTCTGATGTGATAACCCAGTTCCGTGGCCTTTTTATCCAGTTGAACTGTGGCAGAACGCTCTTTGGGATCTCGGCTGATTAATGGCTTTTCGGCATACACACCGTCTAAATAAAATGCAATCTCACTGGAGTCGGCAATCCAGACTTTGTCATCGTGGAGCATCGGCAACGTATCGCTGCTTGCATGCCAGCGTGTCGATAGACGATGGGGACCTGGCATCATGTTCTTTGCGGCGTAGTCGAGCTCTTTATAATCCAATAACCAGCGGGCTTTTTCACAATAGTGGGATAAAGGAAACTGATACAAAGTCCGCATGATGAAACACCCTCAAAGAAACTAAAAATATTGCTTAAATGACTTCTTAAAAACCACTTCTTAAAATAACTGCTTCACAACATGCCGCTCAAGATGTTGAACCATAGCACACCGAGTTTGGTGTATAATACGCGCCAATTTCATATTCATTTCTACAAACATAGACCAAAGCTTTGGGCGTTTTTAAATCATGTGCACAGAAATAGTCGGTGCCAAATATTAACTTGCACAAGCCTATACGGATTGGCAACTTTATACTAGGGCGCAACTTGACACGTGCATCTGACTTAGATCATCAGGACTACTATCAGGATCATCAACATGGGTTTTAATTGTGGCATCGTTGGCTTGCCAAACGTCGGTAAATCTACACTATTCAATGCACTAACGAAAGCAGCAATCGCTGCCGAAAATTTTCCGTTTTGTACCATTGAACCCAATACCGGTATCGTGCCTGTGCCTGACCCACGCCAAGATGCGCTGGCAGCCATCGTCAAACCTGAACGCGTGATGCCAACCACGATGGAATTTGTCGACATCGCAGGCCTCGTCGCTGGAGCCAGTAAAGGCGAAGGCTTGGGCAATCAGTTCCTTGCCAACATCCGTGAAACTGATGCGATCGCACATGTTGTGCGTTGCTTCGATGATGACAATGTCATTCACGTCTCAGGTAAAGTCGATCCATTGGACGATATCGCTACCATCAATACCGAACTGGCACTTGCCGACTTAGATGCTGTCGCAAAAGCACTCTTACGCGCGACGAAATCGGCTAAAGGCGGTGATAAAGACGCACTTGCGATGAAAGCGGTGCTTGAGAAAATCGAACCCGTTCTGAATGAAGGCCGCCCAGCACGTGCAGCAGATCTGTCTGATGATGAACGTAAAGTCGTTCGTGGTATGGGTCTTATGACACTCAAACCCACCATGTATATCGCAAACGTGGCTGAAGATGGCTTTGAGAATAACCCGCATCTTGATGCAGTGCGTAAACTCGCTGCGGAAGAAAATGCCATTGTTGTGCCGCTATGCAACCAAATAGAAGCTGAAATCGCTCAATTGGATGAAGATGAAAAAGCGGAGTTCTTGGAAGCGATTGGCATGGAAGAGCCTGGGCTCAATCGCGTGATTCGTGCAGGTTACTCCCTACTCGGCTTGCAAACCTACTTCACGGCAGGTGTTAAAGAAGTCCGCGCTTGGACCGTACAAGTCGGTGCAACAGCACCTCAGGCTGCCGGCGTCATCCACACTGACTTTGAAAAAGGCTTTATTCGCGCTGAAGTGATTGCCTATGACGACTTTGTGGGCTTTAAAGGTGAGGCCGGTGCAAAAGAAGCAGGGAAATGGCGTTTGGAAGGCAAAACTTATATCGTGCAAGATGGTGATGTGATGCACTTCCGCTTTAACGTTTAAGCAGAACCTATCG
>CAYJTU010000226.1:0-4671 GCA_964373105.1 uncultured Moraxellaceae bacterium
ATTGTCTTGGGGGTGATGGTGATCTTTGGCACCGTGGGTTTCATGGATGATTGGCTGAAGATCAAGCACAAAAACCCTAAGGGACTCTCGGCAAAGAAAAAATACTTTTGGACCTCGGTGGGCGCATTGGGTGCGGGGGTGGCACTGTTTTATCTGGCCAAATCGCCTGCGCAGACCGATCTCTTGTTGCCATTTTTGAAAAACTACACCATTCCATTAGGCGTCGGTTTCATCTTCTTTACATACTTAGTGATCACCGGCAGCAGCAATGCGGTCAATCTCACCGATGGCTTGGATGGTCTGGCCATCATGCCGGTGGTCTTGGTTGCGGCGGGTCTCGGCGTCTTTGCTTATCTGTCCGGGAATGCCAGCTTTTCGCACTACTTGCATATCCCCTATATCGCCTACAACAGTGAGCTGGTCGTGATCTGTGCGGCCATGGTCGGTTCAGGTCTGGGCTTTCTGTGGTTTAACGCCCATCCCGCACAAGTCTTTATGGGGGATGTCGGCGCGCTGACCTTGGGCGCTATGCTCGGTGTGATCGCGGTCATGGTCCGTCAGGAGATGGTTCTCGCCATCATGGGTGGCCTGTTCGTTGCCGAAGCCGTCTCCGTCGTGCTGCAAGTCGGCTCTTACAAACTGCGCAAGAAACGCGTGTTTCGTATGGCACCGCTACACCATCACTTTGAGGAACTCGGCTGGCCAGAAACCCGCGTCGTGGTACGCTTCTGGATCATCACCATCATGCTGGTGTTGCTTGGCCTCATGACCTTAAAGTTCAGATAAAGAGCTCCGTTTAAAAAGGGAGCGCTCCGCTGAGTCGAACCAAAATCAAAAAAGCCTACTCACGTAGGCTTTTTTTTATGCACAGAGCAGACTGCTAGACTCCAAATGAGATCCGGAAGCAGGCACCTTTTTCAAGGGGCACAGACCAGAGCGACGCCCCATTGGCCTCACAGAACGCCCGCGATAAGTATAAACCCAGCCCCGTACCACCCGACTCAGTGGTAAAGAATGGCTCAAATAACGAGCCTGTGACCTGCGCAGGAATCCCTGCACCTTGATCGATGATATCAAGCATCACCAAGCCTGACTCCAAGGTTTTCACCCGAAACAGTACCTTGGGATGGTCGTGCAATTTGCTGCCGTGGTGCAAACCGTTATTGACCAGATTCGTCACGACTTGCTCCAATTGCAACGGATCAAAACTGACATGTAATTGCATCACCTCAGGATCAAGATTTTGCACACGCAGTTGTGCCGCCGTAAAGGTCTGTGAATTGATCCGCTCCGTGGTGTTGGGCACAAAATCACGGATAAACTCATTCAGCCACACCAGTAGATCTAAAGTTTGCGGCTTGGAACTGTTGCGCCGTGACAATTGCAGGATATCTTCGATCATCCGGTTTAGACGTACGCTCTGCTTTTGAATCATGGCCAGCAGCGCTCGCTCATCAGGCTGGCTCACCGTCTCAGCGAGCAACTCACCCGCCTGACTGATCGCCGCCAAGGGATTGCGAATCTCATGCGCAATACTGGCCGTCAGCCGCCCAAGTGAAGCCAGCTTAAGCTGTTGAGCTTGTTGATTTGCGCGACTTAAGTTTTCGAGGATCACCACGGTTGGCGCCGTCTGTGTCTGTTTGACATGCATGTTGAGCACTGTCTGATCAACTGAAATTAACTGTACACTGAGTGCCACGGTATTTTCACCGGCGACCACGATAAACGGTGTGAATTGTTCCCGGGACAACGCGGCGTTGATCTGCTGATCCAATATGGTTGACAACTGCGACAACGTCCAGCCTTTAACTGCATCAGGTTGATGCAGCCATTGCCGTGCGGCATCATTGATCAGCATGATGTCTTGGAACTGATCCAAGACCAGAATACCGGTATGCATTTGCTGGATGATATGTTGATTGATCGCTTGGAACTGCGCGGCATGTTCAGTTTGAATCACTGCTTCTTGTTCAACCAAGCGTAACCGGCGTGTGATCAATTGTCCAAGCAAGGAGGTGGCGACAAAGCTCACCGCAAGCAAACTCACTGTGCTCGCCATCTGTAATTGAGTATCGCGCAGTAAGGAAAAATACAACTGCTGATAAATCACGGCCAATGCCGCGAGCAGCGCGATCACCATCGCCCGCCCTTGGGTGAGTAGGATACTTGCTGCCATGACCACGACGAGATACAGCATCGACAACTGCAGACTAGGTCCACCGTTGGCATACAACATCAGCGTCAACGCGGTAATATCAATCGCCAGCATGAGAAACAACTGGATGGCCTCATACATCGGCCAATAACGCAGTAAGATATAGCCGATCAGCGTGGTGACGCTATAGGTCGTAATGCTTTGCAGGTAGAGCTCGGGATCATTGGCACCGATCACAGGATTGGACGGTGTCAGCATAAACAGCGCAATCAAAAAGAAGGACAGCGCGATCCGATAGCCCGCATAGATGATATTGATACGCAGCAAAGGCACACTGGCAGGCGACATAGACATTACCGAAGAATAAGTACTGAAAACATGACTATATCAAAATTAATCAACCCCAAGCAGGATCAGGGCGTGATTAACCGGTAGCGCATCGCCAGATGGGTGAGCTTCACATCACTGTCAATTTGCAGTTTTTCAAAAATACGGTAGCGATAGGTATTCACCGTTTTGACACTGACGAATAAACGATCGGCAATCTCTTGGGCACTGACACAATTGACCACCATCATCGCGACTTGCATCTCGCGTTCGGACAACAGGTCAAATGGAGAATTCTGCTGATCAGATAAATAACTCGATGCCAATTGCTCCGCAATATCCGCACTGAAATACTTCCCGCCTTGCATCACTTTACGAATCGCGCGCACCATCTCATCCAGCGGTGCGCCTTTGGTGATATAACCACTGGCACCAGCCTTTAACAATAACGAGGGATAGGGTTCTTCGCTTAAGCCACTGACCGCAAGCACTTTAATGCCGGTCACCGATTGAATCAGTCGGCGGGTTGTTTCGACGCCGCCGATGCCCGGCATATTGACATCCAAGAGCACCACATCAGGCTGATGCAGGCGTGCAAGCTCTATAGCCTGTTCACCAGACTCTGCTTCGCCGACCACTTGAATTTCGGGAGTATCCATCAGCATCCGGCAGATGCCGGTACGTACAAGTTCGTGATCATCTACTACGAGAACTTTGATCAATTGTGCCTCTCCATTTGCATGACTTTCAAATATCGCTATTTTTGATGAACCCACCTATCCCATTTACCCATCTTTAGATCAGCAAATAGTGAATCAGTAGACTATCTCAAAATTATTGTTCTAATCCGATTTGTTTAGTTTTTACCAGCTGCAATATAGCACCACCGCGAATGATTTATCTATGCTATCGCAGCGTTAATCCGCATGATTATGTGATTGATCACACGATTCATGAGCATTAACCACAGGATTGTGGATTAAATGATTTCAGGATGTATTATTTTGCAGAATGTAGTTGATCTTGGGTGCGGTTGTATGCTATTTAAGCAGCATTGAGTATCATTTGTTTCATGAAACAAACATTGTGTAAAAGTGCTTCATGTAACAATACCGATATACGCCTCCCAACGTGCGAGGCGGCAGCAATAAAAACGCTACACCGCGCCGTGCGCGTTCCGCGTTTTTTTGTGCAAGGTCATCATTGAATCTTTAAACGCAACATCCGTTTGACAAGCATCTTATTGTGGTATCACCTGCCCATAAAATGAGGGTCAAGCCCTTATTTGTTGAAGCTTATACCCTTGTTTTTAATTGTTTAGACAGAATCTATGAAGTAAGAGCACACAAAAAATGCTCAATCGATCCTAGAGACTGCCTTTGGTAAGGAACTGACGTCCATGAACACATCTTTATTGCATGACAGCAGCGCGCAGCGTGGCAGCATGGCAGATCAACCCTTAGGCCGTGGGCAAATCTTGCAACCAATGCTGCGTGGCACTGTGACCTTGGGACTGATCTCTTGGTTATTTGCTGCACAAGCGCATGCTAACTTACAAATCAGCCAAAGCACAGTTCGCCCAAGCTCATCAAGCAATAGCGCTCAAATCTCGTGGTCGAATGATTCAAATAGTCGCGCCAGTCAGATCATGAATAATGACAGCGATGAAGATGACTCACCACCTGCTAGTTTGACTGTCGATATCCGCACCTTACCCACTGCGCCAGCCAGTCGCGCAGGATCGCTCACCGGTCTGATTGATCGGGTTCGCGACAAAGTGACTGGGGCCAGTGATACGGAGACTGCATTGCTGCTGAATGCCAATGCAGCCTTAGTGATGGATAGCAATACTGGCGAAGTGTTGTATGGCAAAAACGTAGATCTGGTGCGTCCGATGGCATCCATTACCAAGCTCATGACCGCGATGGTGACCTTGGATGCGCGCTTGCCGATGGATGAAAAAATCACCCTACAGCCTGAAGACTTTATAGGACCTAAAAAAGCCAGTTCAAGCCTGCGTCCCTTCCAGACATATAATCGTGCCGAGGTTTTATTACTTGCACTGATGAAATCTGAAAACCCCGCAGCATCGGCACTGGCACGCACCTATACACAAGGTCACGCAAGCTTTATGGCGCATATGAATAGCAAAGCCAAGACCTTGGGCATGAACACCGCATTCTTCGGTG
>CAYJTU010000227.1:0-4658 GCA_964373105.1 uncultured Moraxellaceae bacterium
TTTGAAACCTTAAGCGTGGTGCAAAACATCGCTTTGGTTTTGGAAGAAAAATACGATTTAGCTAGGCTTGCAGCACGCGTGAAAGCCGTGTCCGAAAAATATGGCCTGCCCCTTGACCCACATCGTCTGGTGCATAGCTTGTCAGTTGGCGAACGGCAGCGGGTTGAGATTGTGCGCTGTCTACTGCAAAACCCCTCACTGCTGATTCTCGATGAACCGACTTCAGTCTTGACCCCACAAGCAGTGCTGAAGCTGTTTGAAACCTTGCGCCGCCTTGCCAGTGAAGGGGTGTCGATCCTCTATATCAGCCATAAACTGCATGAAATTCAAGAACTGTGTGACAGTGCCACCATCATGCGCGGCGGCAAAGTCACAGGCACCGCCAAGCCAAAACTAGAGACAACCGCAAGCCTTGCGCGCATGATGATCGGTCGTGATCTACCAGCGTATGAAAGCCCTGCTTATCAGGGAGAGAGTCGCCCAGTGCTCAAAGTCAGTCACTTAAGCCTCAGCCCCGAAGACCCGTTTGGCACTCAACTGAATGACATTAACCTGACCGTGAACTCCGGTGAGATCCTCGGTATCGCTGGGATCTCGGGCAATGGTCAAGCTGAATTACTCGCGGCCCTCTCGGGCGAGATGACCAGCAGAAAGCAGCATATCACGCTTGATGGCACCGACATTGGTCATCTAGATGCTGGCAAACGCCGGACACTGGGACTAGGTTTTGTTCCCGAAGAGCGTCTGGGACGCGGCGCTGTACCAGCCATGTCACTCACCCAAAATGCCCTACTCACAGCCCATGCCCAAGGCTTCGTCAAGTTTGGTTTGGTCAGTTATCAAAAAGCCCGCGCCTTTGCCCAAGCCTGTATCACACGCTTTGATGTGCGGACTGGCGGTACCGAATCCGCAGCGCGCTCGCTATCAGGCGGTAATTTACAGAAATTTATCGTTGGCCGCGAAATCATGCAAACCCCTAAAGTCATGATCGTCGCCCAACCAACGTGGGGTGTTGATGTCGGTGCAGCAGCCTTCTTACGTCAGACGTTGATTGATCTCTCGCGGCAAGGTGTTGCGATCTTGGTGATCTCAGAAGAGCTTGAAGAGTTGTTTGAGATCAGTGATCGCATCGCGGTGCTCGCTGAAGGCAAACTCTCCGATGCCCGCTTGAAATCAGAGACCAATGCCGAGGCGATTGGTCTGATGATGTCAGGTTTAAAGAGTCAAGCAGCACCCCGTGAAACCTATTACTGAACCTGTATAAACAGCATGTTTTCGGCTTAATTTTTTGAATAACTTTCTAAATAGAGCATTAATGTTCTTAACAATAATAGGACTGCCCTATGCACTTACTTGAGCCACGCGCCCATCCGTCACAACTCATGAAATGGCTGTCGCCTTTGATTGCGATTGCCCTCATGCTGATCACGGGCAGTCTACTGTTTCTGGCACTGGGCAAGAACCCGATTGATGCCTTTAAAGTTTTTTTCATCGATCCATTGGCCAGCAGCTATGGCTGGGGTGAGCTGTTGATCAAAGCCAGCCCATTGATTCTGATTGCTCAAGGTCTTGCGATTGGCTTTCGTGCCCGGATCTTTAATATCGGTGCCGAAGGGCAATTGATCATGGGAGCGTTGTTTGGTGGCGGTATCGGCATCGCGGTACACGGTATGACGGGTTGGTGGATTCTCCCGTTGATGGTCATTGGTGGTGCGGTCGGTGGTGCATTATGGGGCGCTCTTCCTGCACTGTTGAAAACTCAGTTCAATGCCGAAGAAACCCTGACCACCTTGATGCTCAATTATGTGGCCACCTTTATTTTGCTGTACATGGTCAATGGCCCATGGCGCGACCCCGAAGGCATGAACTTCCCGCAATCGATCATGTTTGATGGCAGCACCCTCTTTCCGATTCTCATCGAAGGGTCGCGGGTCAATGCCTCGGTCTTCATCACCATTTTTGCGGTACTGGCTTTTTGGCTATTTACCTCGCGCAGCTTCTTGTCCTATAAATTAGAAGTTGGCGGCCAAGCCCCTGCGGCATCACGCTATGCGGGTTTTTCAGCCAAGCGTACCGTGTGGTTTAGCCTGTGTATCTCGGGCATGATGGCCGGTATCGCAGGCGTTGGAGAGATCGCAGGCCCTGTAGGTCAGCTCAACCCGAATATCTCTCCCGGTTATGGTTTTGCCGCCATCATCGTCGCCTACCTCGGGCGGCTGAATCCGATCGGCATGGTGCTGTCAGGGTTCTTAATGGCGCTGCTCTACTTAGGCGGTGAAGCCGCACAGATGGCGATGCAACTGCCTGCGGCAATCACTGGTTTATTTCAGGGCATGCTGCTGTTCTTCTTGCTCGGTTCCGATGCGTTTATTGAAAACCGCCTACGTCGTCGTAGCGGCGTTAAAACCGCTTAACCATTAAATCTAATATGTGTCCCCCCTATTTAAGATGAACGAATTTTAAGGAAATAACGCCATGCTTGATTTAGTTCCGATCCTCGCAGGCACGCTCGCAGCCGGCACCCCGCTGATCTTTGCTGGACTCGGTGAGTTGGTTACCGAGCGCACTGGTGTGATCAATCTCGGCGTTGAAGGCATGATGTTGATTGGCGCAGTCGCTGGCTTTGCCTGTGCGGCAGAGACGGGGATGGGTGCAGGCGCTGGACTACTTGCGGGTGCCGCCGCAGGAATGGGGGCGGCGCTGTTGTTTGCCATCTTGGCCTTATCATTATCGGCTAATCAAGCCGCATGTGGTCTTGCACTGACCATCTTCGGCATCGGACTCTCGGCGTTTATTGGCCAGCATTACGTCAGTTATAGCCTACCCGGCCTCAAACCTTTAGATATCCCATTCCTCTCTGACATTCCTTACTTGGGCAAGATCTTCTTTCATCAGGACTTTGTCGTCTATCTGTCAGTGATTGCTTTTGGCATCGTCTGGTGGGTACTGGCCAAGACCCGTCTCGGGCTCTTGCTCAAAGCCGTGGGGGAATCTCCAGAAGCTGCGCATGCGATTGGTTATCCAGTGCTTGCGATTCGTTATGGCGCAACTTTGTTTGGCGGGGCGATGGCAGGTATTGGTGGGGCTTATCTCTCCACGGTCTATACCCCGCTTTGGGTGGAAAACATGGTCGCAGGTCGCGGCTGGATTGCAATTGCGCTGGTGGTCTTTGCCACATGGAAACCGACACGTTTGATGCTAGGGGCTTATCTGTTTGGCGGCGTGACCATCCTGCAATTCCAAGCGCAGGCACTGGGCATCAACCTGCCCGTGCAAGCTTTAGCGGCATTGCCTTATGTGGCAACCATTGTCGTGCTGGTGGTCATTTCTCGCGATCGCAAGGTACTGCAAATGAACTTACCTGCATCACTGGGCAAATCATTTTTGCCCTAGAACGCTGAAAAATGAAATAAGGAAAACCCATGTCTACCCTCCTCCTCCATGCCGATGTCGTCATCACTATGGATGCCGCGCGGCGAGAAATTATTGACGGTGCGGTATTGATCCATGCTGGCGTGATCATGGCGGTGGGCACCAGTACGGAACTCGCTGAGCATGTCGCTCACGTGGATGAAGTCATCGATATGACAGGTCGTATCGTGTTGCCGGGATTGATTAATACCCATCACCATATGTATCAAAGCCTGACACGTGCGATCCCCGGCGCGCAAGATGCAGAGCTGTTTGCGTGGCTGCAGCGCCTCTATCCAATATGGGCAGGATTGACGCCGGAGATGATCAAAATCTCGACCCTCACCGCCATGTCCGAGCTGATCCTGTCCGGCTGCACCACCTCCAGTGATCACCTCTATATCTACCCCAATGGTTGTCGTCTGGATGACTCGATTGAAGCGGCCCATCAGATCGGCATGCGCTTTCATGCCTGCCGCGGCAGCATGAGTGTGGGTGAGAGCCAAGGCGGATTACCCCCTGATCATCTCGTTGAAGCGGAAGACTTCATACTGAAAGACACCCAGCGCCTGATTGAACGCTGGCATAACCCCGAACGTCACGCGATGCTACGCATTGCTGTTGCACCGTGTTCGCCCTTCTCGGTTAGTCGCGATCTGATGCGTGAATCGGCCGTGCTGGCGCGCAGTTACAAGGTCTCACTCCATACCCATCTGGCAGAGAATGACAACGATATCGCCTATAGCCGCGTCAAATTTGGCATGACGCCTGCTGAATACGCCGACTCACTGGGCTGGGTTGGTGAAGATGTCTGGCACGCGCACTGTGTCAAACTCGATCATGCGGGGATTGCTTTGTTTGCCCGCACAGGCACGGGGATTGCACATTGTCCATGCTCCAACATGCGGCTGGCATCAGGCATTGCCCCGATCCCCGCCCTGCGTGAAGCAGGCGTCGCTGTTGGACTCGGCGTCGATGGCTCTGCCTCTAACGATGGTGCACATATGCTCGGTGAAGCAAGGCAAGCGATGCTACTTGCACGTGTCGGCCATGGACAGTCCGCGATGAACGCACGACAAGCACTCGAGATGGCAACTCTTGGCGGCGCGCGCGTCTTAGGTCGTGATGATATTGGCGCGCTGGGTATCGGCATGTCAGCCGATGTCGTGGCTTTTCGCAGCGACACTTTGGCCATGGCAGGTGCAGCCGTGCATGACCCAGTCGCCGCCCTCGTATTTTGTGCCCCT
>CAYJTU010000228.1:0-4560 GCA_964373105.1 uncultured Moraxellaceae bacterium
CCGCGTGGCACAGTATATTTACACGATGAATCGTGTGTCGAAGATCGTTCCGCCTAAGCGAGAGATCCTCAAAGACATTTCATTGTCTTTCTTTCCCGGCGCCAAAATTGGCGTGCTCGGTCTCAATGGTTCAGGTAAATCCACTTTACTGAAAATCATGGCAGGTATTGATAAAGATTTCCAAGGTGAGGCGCGTGCGCCGCCGGGGATCAAAGTTGGTTATCTCGAACAAGAGCCACAGCTCGATCCTGCCAAAGACGTTCGTGGCAACGTTGAAGATGGTGTGCGTGAAGCACTAGATGCGCTTGAACGTTTAGATCAAGTCTTTGCCGAATACGCCGATCCTGATGCGGATTTCGATAAGCTTGCTGCCGAACAAGGCAAGCTTGAATCGATCATCCAAACCTGGGATGCACATAATCTGAATAACCTGCTTGAACAAGCCGCGGATGCACTGCGTTTGCCGCCGTGGGATGCCGATGTCACCCTGTTGTCAGGAGGTGAGAAGCGCCGCGTAGCACTGTGCCGTTTGCTGTTGTCCAAGCCAGATATGTTGTTACTTGATGAGCCAACCAACCATTTGGACGCAGAGTCCGTATCTTGGTTAGAGCAGTTCTTGAAAGGTTTCCCGGGCACGATCGTGGCGATTACCCATGATCGCTACTTCTTGGATAACGTCGCCGAGTGGATTCTTGAGCTTGACCGTGGGCATGGTATTCCTTACCAAGGTAACTACAGTACTTGGCTAGAGCAGAAAACTGCACGCTTAGAAATTGAAGGTAAGCAAGAAGAGTCATTCGCGAAGGCTTTGAAAAAAGAGCTGGAGTGGGTGCAAAAGAATGCCAAAGGTCAGCGTGTGAAATCTAAAGCACGTATGGAGCGCTTTGAAGAACTCAATTCTAAAGAGTTCCAAAAGCGTAACGAAACCTCTGAAATTTATATTCCACCGGGTGAGCGCTTGGGGAATATCGTCTGTGAAGTGGAAGACATCAGTAAGTCATTTGATGGCCGTCTGCTGTATGAGCATCTGTCATTCAACGTACCTCCAACTGCGATTGTTGGTATCGTCGGTCCGAACGGCGCGGGTAAAACCACGCTGTTCCGCATGATGACGGGTGAGCAAGAGCCGGATACTGGTTCCGTGCGTCTCGGTGATTCGGTTAAAGTCGCTTATGTCGGTCAGCTCCGTGATGAACTGGATGACAAGAAGACCGTGTGGGAAGAGATATCTCAAGGACTTGATATCCTGAAGATTGGCGAATATGAAATCCCATCACGGGCTTACATCGGTCGCTTTAACTTTAAGGGTTCTGATCAACAGAAGCGTGTGGGCGAGTTGTCTGGTGGTGAGCGTAACCGCTTGAAACTGGCCAAAGTCCTGCAAAAAGGCGCCAACGTGATTCTCCTTGATGAACCATCGAACGATTTGGACGTTGAAACTTTACGTGCGCTTGAAGATGCAATTCTGGTCTTCCCAGGCTGCGTCATGGTGGTTTCGCATGATCGCTGGTTCCTTGACCGTATCGCAACCCATATCTTGGCGTTTGAAACTGAAGGTCCTGAGTGGTACGACGGTAACTATACCGAGTACGAAGCCTATCGTAAGGCGAAGTACGGTAAAGATGCCGGTCCGAAACGCACCAAGTTTAAGAAAATTGGTGGTTAATGAATAAAAAAGAGCGCCTCATTTGAGGCGCTCTTTTTTTGTCCGAATCAAGGCCGATTCCGCCCATAAGCATCATGACTCGACACCCATTCATTGGAGACGATGGCAGACGCCAAAGACAGCTCACCGCAGAGCACGGTCGCTGCAATAATCTCCGCCAGTTTGTAGGCTTTGCCTGTGCCATAGCACCCCATCGACTCCAAGCATTCGCGCTGCGTAGGCAGTCCAGTACCACCGCCATAGGTGGCAACGATGAGGGATGGAATGGTCGCGGACATATAGTAGTCGCCATTTTCCATGAGTTCGGTATAGACAAATCCTGCACTGGACTCAGCGACATTGGCGATGTCTTGCCCGCATGCCAAGAACACTGCCGCTACGCCATTGGCAAAATGCGCACCATTGCTGGCGGCCCCCGCCATAAAAGCCCCTAGATTTGACAGTCCACGCTGTTTGGATAGCGCCTCTGCTGTGCAGTGCATGATCGGTTCTAGCAACCCAGCAGGAATAGTGATTTCAGCGACAACGCGTTTCCCGCGGCTATGCAAATTATTAACGACCGAGTGCTTTTTGTCAGTGTCAAAGTTGGCGGCAAGAGTGAAGTGCTCAAGGCCGGCTGGTTTTTGCGCCAATATCCATTGACAGGCGGCATGGGTCGCTTTGGAGACCATATTCTGTCCCGCAGCATCGCCTGTGGTCATGTTGAAGCGTAACCAGCGCATCTTGCTGGCCGCATACTGCTCGATATCACGGAGTTTGCCGCTGCGCGTCGTGGTCTCAGCCGCAGCTTTAATCTCGTTAAAGTGTGCCGTAACCCAGAGCCCAAAATCACGTGCGGCACGGGCATTTTTAAAGACAAACACGGGCGCACGCTGCATCGCATCATCGATCACTGTCGTGGTGATGCCACCTGCGGCACGGGTCAGCGCCATACCTCGGCTATAACTCGCAACCAATGTTCCCTCGGTTGTGGCCATCGGCACATAAAATTCACCCACGGCATGCTCGCCATTAACCAGCATTGGGCCTGCGAAACCCATAGGTACTTGGACGATGCCGCTAAAGCCTTCGATATTACCCGGGAGTGCTGACGGCGGAATGGAAAACTGACCAGTATGAAGTAGCGCATGCCCGCTATGCTTCTCGACGATGGCACGGCGTTCAGCCGCCATCTCTACAGTGTAGTCATTACTTTTGTTGCGCGGTAATTTTTCAAGTGTCATCTCAAGTCCTTTTGTGCTTTTTGTTTAAAGTGAGGGAGAGGTTATATCATTCCTTGCGGTTGATGCATCATGACTTCATTGTTGTTTATGTTGTGTGCAGAAGCGAAAGAGATGATCTCAGTACCGTATAGCTTACGCGCAATTGAAGACATTATGGCGTCGACTCATACTTCAAAGATGAGGTGTTTGAAACAGTAGACGCTGTAACGGCGGCATGAATCGCATCAATCACGGCTTTGGGCTGCTCATGGGGAATGTCGTGATTACTGTCGACCCAAATTTGCTGGCTGCCTGGATACAGCTTGGGCAGATCCCAGCGCATCGCGTTCCAATCCTTAGCAAGAGCCGAGTTGTCCTTCAGTGCTTTTGCTGCATTAAGGATGATGACGGGTTTTCCGGTGACGGTGGGTAGGGCAAGCATTTCTCGCCCCGTACTGAACATGCCTTGGTATTCTGCTTTAGTAGTTGAGGAGGCTAACCAATCAAACATCAGACGAAAAACGAGTGGATAGTGGTCTATCGATCCATTGCCTTCGACTTGCTTGGGGTGAGCTGAGTCGACCAAAACCAGCGCCTGAACTTCATTGGGATAGCGACGTGCAAAATACTGCATGTAAAATCCACCCATGGAGTGACCGACGAGGATGTAGGGCGGCGCATAGCCTTGCTGCCGTAGCAGCGCACGAAGCTCATCAATGATGTGTGCACCATCTCTGGGTGTTTGGGTCGTGACGCTTTTTCCATGTCCTGGGCGATTGTAGGTAAAAGCGCTGTATTGCTTTGAGATCGTCGGGAAAACATCTGACCATTCATCGATGGTTCCCGCTATGCCACTTTCAAAAACGACCACAGGTTGGCCATGATGGGTTGCAACGTATTCCATCTGCCGTTGCGCAAGTGTGGTCGTGGTTTTATTGGGTAGGCTTGCACAACTGGTCAGAAGAGTGCCATAAAAGCACATCAGGATCAGAATGATGCCGTATCTGATCTGTTTGGTTTGGATTTGAGCAATCAATAGAGTCAGCCAATGCGATGGAATGAGGGCGTGGATCATCATAGCAAAATCTAAGGATTATTGATTTTTGCTCTGTATTTCTTGGGTAATGTATCACTTCAGCAGTGCAACGCTAAGTTTGTCTATGGTCATGAACGTGAACTGGTATCAAGACAATCTAAGACAGCTTTATATCCTATCGATTTTTATTGAAATTTAGTTTTGAGCAAGTGCTGTTATGAGTAAGTGCTTTAAAAAAATGAATGAATAGCTAGTCGTCTCAATTTTGTAGATACAATTAGCGGGGTGCTATAGAGTATTATCAACAATCTTACGCTTGGTATCGATCAGATTGTTCAATTGGTCTAGATATGAAGATGATAAGCCTGCGTCTTAAAAAATTTATACAAACAAAAAAGTCTTAAGCAAGTTGTCCTAACTTAACCCGATAATGTCCTTTATTAACCTATTTGAGATTCCGCAAACCAGTCATAGTAATTGCCCTAAATTCAATTTTTTTGGTTTCATAGGACCTCTTTATCGATAGACAAAGCGAAGATCATTAATGAAGGAATACAATGACGAGCACAACGACTGACCTCAAAGGTATTTTTTACCCGTCATTTATCACAGTCATTCTTATCAACGAGCTCGCCCAGCTTGGCGTGGATACTCAA
>CAYJTU010000229.1:0-4505 GCA_964373105.1 uncultured Moraxellaceae bacterium
ATGTCAATGCAGTCTACAGGGCAAGGGGGGAGGCAGAGTTCGCAGCCAGTGCACAGATCCGTCAAAATGGTATGCATCATTTTGCCTGAACCGAGTATGGCATCGACAGGGCAGGCATCTATACATTTGGTGCAGCCGATACATTCATCAGCACGAATGACCGCACGCACAGACTGTGGACGCCCATCTTCAAGCAGCGGATAGCTTCCCAAAGCCACTGGTAGGATGTCGCGATCGGTTAATGACGCGAGCGTCTTCACCATCGGATCGCCGCCCGGCACACACAAGTTTATGGCTTCTCCTTGAACGATTGCTTCAGCATAAGGCAAGCAACCCGGCGTGCCACATTGTGCGCATTGCCATTGGGGCAGTGCGGCATCGATAAGTGCAATCAGCTTGTATTGATCGGCGTACATGACAGTGGGTTTAGCCTATATATGAGCAGTGCGATGTTTTTGTGGTGGCGTATTTTAACGAGTTCAGCTTGGATCGGGGGATTATTTTAATTGAGAGATACATTGCGTAGTCTTTGCAACTAATCAAAGCGATAAATATCCATGCCCAGTGAGCCCATAGAAAAACTTGAATGCACGACACTAAAGCGCTCACCCGCACCCATGGTAAAAAATAGCGGCAGTAAGTGCTCATCAGTGGGATGATTTTGTTTGGCGTGCGGGGCGTCTTTTTTCCAGTTCAATACGTCGTTATAGCTATGGGAACCTAGTTTTTGAATCATCCAGTTCTTAAAAAGTTTCGCCCAGTCTTTAACCTCTGCATCGGGATCCCGAAAAGACAATGCGCGCAGATTGTGAGTAATGCTGCCAGAACCAATCAATAGAATCTGCTGACCACGTAGACTCACCAGGGCTCTGCCCAAATCGCGAAGTTGCGCAGGGCTGTAGTTGAGGGGGATAGAAATCTGCACAACGGGGATGTTGGCATCAGGGTACAAATGCAGGAGGGGTGCCCAAACGCCATGGTCGCGTGGACGGAGTGCGTTGCCATGTGCAGTAATGCCCGCAAGATCTAAGATATGAATGATCCGTTCCGCCAGTGCAGGGCTACCCGCAGCGGGATATCGAATTTGATAGAGCTCTGGTGGAAAACCGCTAAAGTCATGCCAGGTCTCTGGCCGCATGGCGGTTGAAACTTCAAGCGTGTCGCTAAGCCAATGGGCCGAAACGACGACAATCGCATTAGGCTGAGGTAAGTTGGTAGACAGACGAAACATCGCATCACTGGCATGACCTGCATCGACGGCCATCATTGGAGAGCCATGTGAGATAAAAAGAGCAGGGAGTGTTGCGTAAGCCATAGTGATGTTGATCTCTCTAATGAAACATGATGGTTAAATGTGATGATTAGGCGCGATGGTAAGGATGACCGTGGTTAATGCTCATGGCACGATAGAGTTGCTCGATCATGATGACTCGAACTAAGGGATGAGGCAGCGTGAGCGGGGATAGTGACCAATGCCACTCGGCTTTTTGCCGCACCTCATCAGAAAGCCCATCGGGGCCGCCAACGGCAAGAGCAATATCTAAGCCATCCAGCATCCAGCTTTGCATCGTCGTAGCCAGTTTCTCGGTGGTGAGGTTGCGTCCGCCAACTTCCAAGGCGATTAGTCGCTCTCGTGGTTGTAGGCTTGCCAAAATACTTTGTCCTTCGACTTGGCAATATTTATGTATCTCTGCCGCTGAGTCAGATTTTCCACGTTTCGCCATGGGTAGCTCAACCAATTGCACTGTTATGAGTGGTTGCACACGTTTGAAATAATCATCAAAACCCGTTTGAACCCAATCAGGCATTTTTTGACCAATGGTGAGTAGGCGGATTTTCATGAATTTACTCTTGTGAAGTGTCTTGTGACAGGGACGGCAATATAAAACAATACGAGCCGCGTGTGCGGCTCGTATGAGAATCAATGTTTGATAGAAAAAGCGTTTGAAGCTTTAGATTAAATCTAAGTTAAGCTTGGGGTTTCCACAGACTTTCGAGATCGTAGAATGTGCGTGCAGTTGGCAGCATCACATGAACAACAACCAGACCGAAGTCAACAAGGATCCACTCAGCATCGCGCTCACCTTCCATACCGATTGGGCGGAAGCCTGCTTTTTTACACTCTTCAGAGACATTGTTGGCCAGTGCTTTGACATGGCGTGTCGATGTGCCGCTGGCAATGACCAATACATCAGACACATTGCTGATGCCTTGAACATCGAGTTCAACGATATTTTGTGCTTTGACATCTGCCAGAGCGAGACGAACAACCTCAAGGCAAGCCGCAACTTCTTGTGCGCTGGTCATTGAGGAACTTAGGTTTGCAGTATTTGTTGCAGGTGCTGCAGACTCATTTAAGGTACGATCTTTTAAAGAGTTTTGTTTCAAGTTGCCCGCGTTTAAATTACTTTGCGAGGCAGGGGATGAATGACCTGTAGTAGGTTCAAGATTCATACGGGGAGGTAAATCCATATAGTTTGGTACTCTTATTATACTCCATAACACGTGCTGGAAGCGATTTTTTAAGCAATTTTAACTGCTCAGATGTTGCAAGATGTTGACGAATTTGTGTGCTACTAATTTCTGGTGGTGTTTTTTTATCCATAAAAATAAGACCTTGAGGTTTTTTTAGTAATTCCTCGGCTGATAAAGCCTTTTTTGCTATCAATGCCTCAGGGAGCGTTAACGCCGATTGTGGGATGTGCTCAGTTCGCGGAAAGACCCATAAGTGCGTGAGTTTTAGTAGCTCAAAGCCTCCTTTCCAACGTGGAAGACTTTCAAAACTATCTTGTCCGAGTACGAAAATCAGCGGACGATCAGGACCAATGCGCTTGCGAATGAGGCAGAGTGTATCGAGCGTGTAAGTCGGTGGTTGCAAAAAAACTTCAGTTTTATCAATTGAAAATGGGGTATCCCGAAGTGCTAGCTTGAGCATTGCTAAACGATGCCTAGTACTTGTCGCTGTATTTTTAAATGGGGAGCCTGCAGTAGGGAGAAGTTTGATGTCCGACTGCATGCCTAGCGCTATAAGCTCTTGATTTATTGTATGTGCTATCCATAAATGTCCGTTATGAATCGGATCAAAGGAACCGCCAAGGAGGATTAGAGGAGGAGATCGCAGCATGTTTATGAGTGTATCCGTCAAGGTCATATCAAGCCTAGCATAAAGAGAGCAATATCAGCGTGTCTTTGATCACGGCATCGATTAGGGCCGAATTCTTTTTTTACAACAAATCCTATTAATTTGCCTAAGCGATACAATCCAATATGCGGTTTCTTTAGTCAATTGCAGTATAATTTATTTGATTCAACAGAATTTCTTCTCATTACAGATTCAATGAATTCGCTTTATTCTTTTAAACCACCCATGGTGGTATGTACTCTGCTTGAGTGACATTTTCAGATATTCATAGCCTTCGCCAAGCGGACTCATTGCTTTGACCAGCCTAGGTCATTGAATTCTTTTTTTTGCAGTGACACTATTTTTCTTGTGACTTGTTTATTCAATAAAGAGGTGTAACGATGTTTTCGCTCATTATGAACTGGATGAAGTCTAATAAGATTCTTC
Organism: uncultured Moraxellaceae bacterium; assembly: GCA_964373105.1. GTDB lineage: Bacteria > Pseudomonadota > Gammaproteobacteria > Pseudomonadales > Moraxellaceae > Aquirhabdus. Next base: position 3,569 of record CAYJTU010000229.1, read on the forward strand.
CCAAAATTTCCGATACCGAACGTCAGGCGCTTGAAGCGGGACATGTTTGGATCGATGGTGGTTTTTTTGCGGGTAAACCTGATTTCGATGAGATTCTTCGTCAGCCGTACTCACTACTGACTGCGGAAGAGCAGGCGTTCTTGGATGGTCCGTGTGAAGAGTTGATCGCCATGGTGGATCATTATGAGATTTCACGCACCAAAAAAGTTCCTGATCACGTACTGGCATTTATCAAAGATCAAGGCTTTATGAGCTTTTTGATCCCCAAGCAATATGGCGGCAAAGAGTTCTCGCCACTGGCCATTTCTACGATCATGGCCAAGATCAATGTGCATTCATTTACCGTCGGTACCTATGTCGTGATTCCGAATTCGCTGGGTGCGGCGGAACTGATCAAGCACTATGGTACCGATGATCAGAAAAACAATTACCTACCGAAGTTGGCAACGGGTGAGTATGTCCCCTGTTTCGGTTTGACTGAACCTACAGCAGGGTCGGATGCGGCAAGTATCAAAGCGGAAGGCGAAGTCTTCCGTGATGAGAGCGGCGATATCAAGATTCGTCTCAATTTCCGTAAGCGTTATATCACTTTGGCACCCGTTTCTAATCTGGTGACGCTGGCTTGTAAGCTCATTGACCCGAATAACCTACTGGGCAAAGGTGAGGATATAGGCATCACCACGGTATTGATCCATAAAGGTGTAGAGGGTTTTACGTCAGGCGATCACCATGATCCTGTCGGCGAGTCTTTTGATAATGGTCCGTTAATTGGTAAAGATGTGATTGTGTCTGTCCATGACATCATCGGGGGGCCTGCCAATGCCGGAAATGGCTGGCGCATGCTGATGGAGCAACTGGCGGGGGGACGTGCCGTCAGTTTACCGGCAGGAGCAATCGGGGCTTCAAAAGCAGTGCTTGCTACGGCAGGTAAACTGAC
>CAYJTU010000230.1:0-4503 GCA_964373105.1 uncultured Moraxellaceae bacterium
TTTTATAGCCGCGTAAGGCTAAACCTGTGGCAAATGATGCGCTTGTCGTCGTTTTTCCGACTCCGCCTTTACCTGAGGTTACGACAACGATTTTTGCCACATTAAACTCCTTAGCCTGGATAGGGTCTGATTGAAGCGACCACCAGTATTTTTGTTAAAAAACAATCATTAAATTTCAAGTATTAGATCAATATTAGAATAGCAGCTAATCAAAATCTGTGTTATGGCGATAATGTTACAGAACATGTAACGATTTTTATCACCATTTAAAGCACTTCTCAACTAAAAATTGAGCGATATTGACTTTCTAGCATTTGAGTACTTTTTCTGATTAATCTAAATCCTCTATAAAATCAAAAAACTAAAGTGTTTCATATTAGTGATTGATCTTATTGAACTCCAGTGTACCTTCATTCGATAAGCTAATGTGCACGGCTTGTCCGATCATATCGGCAGGTATGTCCTCAGAGACACAAAAAGTACCCGATACTGAAACCAGCTCTGCTTCTAAGCGCTGACAGAAGATATGTGCATTCAAAGCGCCGCCTGCACCTGCCATCAAGCGACCGCGGGCTGTGCCATAGACATGGATTGAGCCACCCGAGATCAGCTCAGCACCACTGTTCATATCGGCCATCAAGATCAGATTACCTTCTTCAATCACGATACGTTGCCCGGTACGCAAGGTTTCTTTATGCAGTGTGTCACCGACAATGCTAATCGGTTCGGCTTTTTTCTTTTTAGCGCCAAATGCGGTATTTTCAGCAATAGTTGGTGGCTCTGTGGGTGCCACACGCTGCATATTTGGATCAGCGGGCAAGACTGGAAATTGGAGTGTGCGTGCTTGATCGGCAAGGAAGCCTTCAACCACGGCCAGCGGTTGTAGGCTGTGCTGGCGTAGAAGGCTCAAGATGGGTTCTAAGGGTAAAGTTAGTGTTGAATCAATAATTACCGGCATGCCGCCGAGCTTCTTGGCCAATGTTGAAATTTCGCGCTCAAGACGCGGGAGGTTATCAGTTTGCAAGGTAATGCGTGTGAAGCTGACCATTTTGCCATTGAGGCGAATATCACTCATGAGAGGGTGTCCTTAAGGCCAGATATATCGATGAGTTGGACTGAGCATTTACGCTATGAAGGGATATCAAAACAATACCCAAATTTCATATCACGCCTATTAACGAAGATGATCCAGCTCAGATCCGAATGAATGATTGCATCGTAGTGGAAAATCATCCTGAGTGCCAGAGACAACATCATGAAAATGAACGCATCATGCGACTGGCAGCCAAAGGAGCTTAAACACTTTGAAAACCAGCCGTCATCCTCTGCAGATAAACTATGCTTTCGCTTTCCATTGTTGAATCGCGACTTGATCACGCACGACCTGTAGTGTCTCAATGACAATAGAGTCAATCAGCGCCTCAATTTCAGGTGCGGGGAAATGCAGTGTGCCAATTTGATGAGCGACTTCTGCATACAGTGGGTTGGGCTGCTCAACTAAAGGATGGATCAGCTCTAGGGCAATATTCTCGCCAAGCCTTGCTCCAATCGCCTCAATACGCTGTGACATTAATGTCCCCACCACAGGCATCAACTTTAGAATTTGCTGTAACTCCGGTGTATTTTGCACTGAGCGTTCTACTGCAGCCGCTACATATTGGCTAATGGTGTTTTGATGCAGCTTAATTGCAGTTGGGAGGCTGGATTCGAGCGCTTCAATTAATGCTTTGCTGATCATCGGGCGATGTTTAGCAATAATTTTTTCGATCAGGACGTAGTGGGTTTGGTTTTCTTTAAGCTCTGATGAAATGCCGTCTATGACCCGGATAATGATGCGATCAGAGAGCTCCTCAAGCACTATTTCATAATAGAATTGCCCTTTTTTGATCCAGCTCCGCGGCAGTACGGGATAGCCTAATAAATAGAGACGATAGGCAATGACAACGGCGCGTAACAGCCGTAAGGGACGTAGAATCGAAAAGCAGCCCAGTACTTCATACCTATGCACAAAAGGAAAGAAAAACCAACGGTAATAGCGGCGCTGGGCGATGGCGACGACCCAGCGGATCAGTAATTCAAGAATCAGAAAAATAGTGAAATATGCATTAATGGTATGAATGGAATTTTTTAAGCCGACTTCTGCCGTATTAGAAACATCCAAAAAACGCATTAAACCATTGACCCAACCAAAATTTGCACCCAATACATATTCAATCGCGAGTAAGCACAAATTAATGATGATGGACGCTAACATTACCATGTCGTACATGAGACTAATACGACTAGGCTTTTTAGGCGGATGAGGTTCAGGATGACTATGGGTATCGTCCATATGAATGGCTGTGCTCGTCATCTTTGATCTCATCCTTGCGCAAATAAAGTGTTAATGATGGGGTTATAGTTATTTTTGTTGGGCGGGAATGCTGAGTGACGCCGGAGATAACGCATTATCTTCATTATTAAAGCGTGCGAGCATTTGGTTGATGGTCTGCTGCTTATTTTCCCAAAGCTCTGCGATCCAATTCTGGAACCGCTGACGGAATTGCGTATCTTCTTCGTAGTCCCCAGAGAGTACCCAGTCTGGAATCTGAATTTCACGTAAATCCACCCCGATGCGACGGACGCGACCCATCCAGAAATCGGTATAACCTGGAATCCCGTCAGGATACACGATCGTCATATCGAGCATGCCATCGACTTTCTGTCCTAAAATTTGTATGGCTAGACCAATGCCGCCAGCTTTTGGTTTAAGCAGATTTGGATAGGGGGATTTTTGTGCAGCATGTTTCTTTTCAGTGAAGCGTGTGCCCTCTAAATAGTTAAGCAGGGTAAAGGGTCTATTCAATAAATTTTCACAGGCACGTTTGGCTTCAAGTAGATCTTGTTGTTTTAGAGCAGGATTCTTTGCGATCGCTTCTTTACTATGGCGCTTCATCATCGGAAAGCCGAGGATCTTGAATGCAAGTCCAAGGAACGGGATGAAGATCAGTTCCCATTTTGTAAAAAAACGCGTCAGCGGCATACGGGGTAAACCGATATATTGCATGACCGTGGTATCGACCCAGCTTTGATGGTTACAGATCAATAGATATTGTTGTTCTAAACTGAGTTCTGTGGTGGGCATGGTGAGTTGCCACTCAATGTTGGGTAATGCGCGGTCAATGAGCCAGCTATTAAAGTGTAGCCATTGATTGGTGAGTTGTACGGCTAATTCATCTAATTGCTGGCCTGCAAGCTTCTGGGGAAGTAGTGATCTGAGCAAGCCAACGGCTAAAACAGGAGGGCCAAAGGTAAATGTATTTGCCGTGATGGCCGCGCCCATGAGCGTGCCGCGAGCGCGTTCGAGGATTGTTTTAGGTCTAGCGAGTGCGGAAATACGGGTCATGATCTGATCCTATCAGTATCTGTGGGCGTCTTTAAACATGGCAACATCATATTGATTCATCATAACGAGGGCAATGCGACTTGAGCAGGATTCGGCAAATAAGTTTGATCCATATTGCATAATGAGAGGTATTCTGATTTATTATTTGATTTTCATAGTGTTTTTTTAAATTTTCGTCGGAAAAAGAAGCCGTTCAGTTTTATAGATCTAACAATGTACTTGTAATATATTGTTTATTAACAAGTATTTAATCATTTTGTAAGATTGAAATTGTAACAATATGTCTCTTTGTTAACAAAAAACTCATGGCGGGGAAGTGGGTGCTATCCTCAGAATGTACTCATCCAATTACTTTGAGTTACGAGGAGAAAGTTCATGCGTGCATTGGTTGTAACAACTTTGGTCGCAGGCTTGGCTTTATCAGGCTGTACAACAAATCCATACACTGGCGAACGCCAAGTGAGTAAAGGGGCAAAGTACGGCGGTGGTGCTGCTTTGCTCGGCGCTGCGATTGGTGCGGCCACAGGCGGCGGTAATCGTGGTAAAGCTGCTCTTATTGGTGCTGCTGCTGGTGGTCTACTGGGCGGCGGTGTAGGTGTCTATATGGACGTCCAAGAGAAAAAATTACGCGACCAAATGCAAGGTACTGGTGTCGCTGTTGAACGTAATCAAGAAACCGGCGCTGTTGATCTGATTATGCCAGGTGCGATCACCTTCGCTACTGCACGTTCAGACATCAATCCATCATTCTCAGGCACATTGTCGCAATTGGCACAAACTTTGAGTGGTTATACACAACAAACCATTACGGTGCGTGGTTACACTGATAATGTCGGTAATGCCTCATATAATCAACAGTTATCACAAGAACGCGCAAACAGCGTTGCAAACTACTTGATCCGTCAAGGTGTAGCGGCTAGTCGTGTTCAAGCCGTGGGTTATGGTATGAATAATCCAGTTGCGGATAATTCATCTGAATCAGGTCGTAGCCAGAATCGCCGTGTTGAAATTAGTGTGAATCCACCTGCATCAGTTCCAGGCCAAGGCTAATCGCAGTGGGTGATGAGCATAGTGCATAGATGTGCGATGCTTTGCTGAAAGACATAAAAAAAACCGAT
>CAYJTU010000231.1:0-4328 GCA_964373105.1 uncultured Moraxellaceae bacterium
ATGGCACAGTCACGGTACTTCTTCAGCGATTGACCGCTGAGCCCTTGCCGATTATTTCACTGCTGCATCAGATCCAAACTGAACGCCGCGCGGGTGCCATAGCGACTGTCATTGCAATCTATCCGCAAGCAGGAGTCAGCATTGGCGATCAGTTGCTGCTTGACCCTCAGCGCCATTATCTGGGTCAGTTGGCTCATCCCGAACTCGAGAAGAAGGTGCGCCGCGATTTGGTCGTTGCCCTTGATCAGCGACAAAGCGCACAGCATGTGTATGCGGATCAAATTGGTGAGATCGAAGTCTTTATCGAATACATTGCGCCGCCAAGGCGTCTGGTTGTTTTTGGTGCTGGCCACGATGCACAGCCCCTCGTCACGATGGCGAAGCTGCAAGGCTGGCATGTGACGGTCATCGATAGCCGGCCTCATTTTGCACAACGTGAACGTTTCCCTGAAGCCGATGAGGTGATCGCTGCAGATCTGGCTCAATCCTTGGCGTTACAGGACATGATTGCCGATGCTGCTGTGGCTGTCATGACCCATAGTTTGCGTCAAGATCAGCATTGGCTTGGAGAAGTATTGCGATATCCATGTCCATACGTCGGGCAACTGGGTCCACGGCAGCGTACCGAGCGCCTACTAGAACAGATCCAATCTCGCTATTCATCAGATCACGCCTCACAAGACAACCTGTTGCCTGGACTCACTGGGTTGCATTATCCGATAGGGCTGGATCTTGGCGGTGATACACCAGAGTCTGTTGCACTCGCCATTCTTGCTGAAATGACGGCGGTGTTTAATCAGCGCAGTGGCGGTCTGCTGAAATTGCGCGAGGCCGCGATTCATCCTGTCGATCCGATTGGGTTTGAGTCTCTGGCAGCAAGTTGCGGTGATGATTTAGGTGCTCTTATCCGTGTTGCCCGTTAACACGCATGCTGTCGTGATTCTGGCTGCGGGAAACAGCAGTCGTTTAGGGCGGCCAAAGCAGTTTCTCACCCTCCAAGGCGTTCCCTTGGTTCGGCATATGACCCTCATCGCCTTAATGACAAAGCCAGCACGGGTGCTTGTCGTCGTCGGGAAGTTGTCAGAAGAGATACGATACTGCTTATCAGGTCTTGCGGTGGACATTGTGTTGAATGACCTCGCGCATACTGGAATGGCCAGCAGTCTGCATGCAGGTGCAACCGCACTATCCCAAGCCCACCATAACGGACCCGTACTGATTTTAGGTGTGGATCAGCCAAGATTAGTCGTAGATCATCTTGAAACGCTATTGAGCGCTTATCGTCAGTACCCTGATCGATCGATTGTGAGTCAGTATGCGGATACCATCGGCATGCCGGTCATGATTTCGATGGCCTTGTTCAATCAAACCCTATCGTTGTCTGGTGATGTGGGTTTGAAGAGAATCATCCTCCAAGACAGTGAACACCTGATCTCGATTGATGCACCGCAACTCGCATTTGATATCGATACACCTGAAGATTTTGATCTGGCGATTACAGAGGGTTGGATAGACTCGTAATGCTGTAGTGTCAAGTTCACGTGCTGTCAGCTGGTTTATACTGAGTTAATATGATTGTGAAATATATCGACTGCAGATGCGCATCACGAACCATTGCATTAGAATCAACAGTATTCCCTCATCCCTAAATCGCAATCCATAGACATGAAAGGAGTCTTTTTTTGGCTGTACAAAAACGCACGCAGGTTGAACGCAGTGAAGCGATGCGAAAGCGCATATTGGATTCGGTTATTCAGTGTTTGGCTACGGACGGATACGCAGGGACTACGATCAGTCGTATTATTGAGACGGCGAAAGTTTCACGCGGTGCGCCCATTCATCATTTTCCAACCAAAAATGCCATGATTATTGCAGCTGCTGAGCAATTGGTTCAGCGGACTCTATCCCAAGTGCAAGAAGCAATCATTCCGCTCAATACCTCCTCAAATCGATTACATGATCTTCTTTTTATATTATGGAATAACTTTTTTACGCAGTCTGAATTTATTGCAATGAGTGAACTGCTCTTGAATTGTCGGCGTGATCCGGAGCTGGCGGCAGTCATGAAGCCTTTTATCGATACGACTTACAGCGCACTAGGGGAGGTTGCACAGCATTATTTTGAACCATACATTGGGCAGGAAAATATTGTTGGCGAAATGTGGACGTTAACCCGCTGGCTATTGCGTGGCTTGGCAATGGATTTTGGTTTAAACACGGATAAAGACCATTTCGAGCGTTATTTAGAGCTGTGGTATAAAATTTTGGCTCAGAACATGCGTGTTAAAGAGCAAGTCAATTTACCTATCGCAGCGCCGAATTTTTCTCAATCTGCTTCTTAATTGATTTTAGGATATTTTTACTATTTTGATGAAGCATTAGTTCAAAAAGGATAGCGAGGCCATCCTTTTTTTAATTCACGATCAGAGATTATAAACCCGCAGTTTTAAGGCGATTGGCATGTTGGCGATACAACACGACAGGACTAACTGAAAATATATCGACTAAGCCAAACACATGATTGATCTCATCTAAGTGATTTTGATTGTAATCATCCCGAATCACTTTGCCCAAATGGCTAGAACATTGCGGGATACCGCCATCGCTCTTGCCCTTAACGAGAGTACCCAACACCGCTAGTAAGGCACTCGTCGGATCAAGTAAGTTTGTGAATTGACCGACACCACTCCAAGAGTAGTAGCGTACGCCATTTGCGAGGTATGCTCCCTCGCCACACGCAGTCGTTGGTACACCCGCAGGAAACTTGGCATTGAATGCTGCTGAACCTGCTGTGGATACTGAGGTCATCGCCGCAACGATATTCTCATCATAGTAATGTCCTGAGGAGACGCCAATCAATGAACCAATGGCATTGATGGTGGCCGATGTGATATTTCCTGCTACAGGCAGTTTGGCTAATTGGAGATAATCATCCGCAAGGGGGAGTCCAAAAGTAGGTCCTCCGATTGAGGTCACGGAAGCGACTTGATCTGGAATCAGACCTGCCACGTAGCGTGTTGTAGGGTTACCGTGACTATGACCAATCAAGTTGACTTTAGATGCACCCGTAATTGCGAGAATCTGTTGGACTTGATTCAGGAGTTGTTCGCCACGAACTTCTGAAGCGTTTAATGGTGCGATTTGCGCAACAAACACGTTGGCACCATTGGCAGCCAAGTTCTGTGGGATACCATACCAGTAGTCTACTTTCCCGATAATACTGGAGAATCCGAACATACCATGGACGAGGACTATTGGATATTTCGTATGAGAGTACTGTGATGAGACGGTTTCAATGCCTCCTCTTCGGCAGCCATCCGTGCTGCAATATTGATAAGCTGCGGTTGTAGCCGATGCAAAGCTGGAAACTGCTAAACCGCAGGTCAACAGCAATGAGTAGTAAATTGATTTCATATGTGATTGTTCCTTATTGCATTTGTTTGTTTTATTGAGGTTTCATTCAAATTTTTATCAGCCACATACCCCTAGATCTTTAGGTCATTAGTATTAGGAGAATGTTTCTGGTGCTGCATTATTAAACGATTGTTTGAATAAAACAATACGTACGTACGGTAAATTAGATGAATGGTATCCTAGCATTTGGTCATGATCTAAATGCATCCAATGATTGGAGATGTATGCTATTTTTTGGCATTACCGTGCTGGTTGTGGCGTTTTAATTGAGAATGGCTTTTTGATCATTGCGTCGAGACTACTGCTCTGGACTCTCTGCCAAAAAAGATTGAAGCGTCGAATCCGCTTTTGTTATATTCAATTGCATTATCGCGCAACCCAACTGACTCAAGCGTCAGGTATGGGGTTTTTGGTCGGACGCAAAATGAAGTTCACCAGTTTTGACAGATTGAGCAGTGTAAATATGATTTGCTGAGCAAGAGATAACTCAGATTTTCGCGATGGATGGTATTGCAGCTTAGGTACTGGAATTCAACAAGATTAACCATAACTGTTCTCATCAAAAAGAATGATTGTATCGATCGATAGAGGCAAAGAGTGTTGGGATAAACACTAAATAGTTGGAAAAAATATGACTACATGGTTATTTTTGTATTTTCAGGATTTCAGGCGCAGAGATACAGTTCAGTTCATGCCAAATTATTACCATTGCGTGCCAATCAAAAGACAGATATTCACTTAAAGGCGGTGGTTGTTCCCGAGTGATCCGATCAATCATCGTAGACTCGCCCTTACAACAGAAACAATACTCGATGTTATCCCGATCAATCTGAAATAGCGCTAAACTGCATTGCTATTGATCCATTAAGCTGGCCGTGATGTGCCAATACCAAAACAATAAACATCAGCAAAGT
>CAYJTU010000232.1:0-4241 GCA_964373105.1 uncultured Moraxellaceae bacterium
ATGAGAGATACTCAACCATCTAATGAGGTGGGTACTTAATGGGTGCCATTACAAATACCCTAAGTCATCGGCAAGTATAAATAAAATATTTGGTTTTTTTGAAACCAGGGGGATGGGAGCATCATCGTTATTGTTGCAACCGCAGAGTACGGCGGTGATACCAATAATGCTGACCATCAAGAACGAAAGGCGAAGCGGGCGACGAGACATGAATGTGACCTAACTCAAATTAGAAAACCTTGAGCTAGGGTAGCAATGTTCTTATCTGATTTTATTGCATATAAATCATATCAATATATTTAAAATTGATAATTGATTTTTTTTGGTCAGACATTTGTTCTTATCAAAATCACTACGTGTAGTGCCTTACTAACTGGATTAATATCCGCTAGGATAAAGCACTTATTCATTTATAAAACAAACACTATGTCTACCTTCTCATTTCCTAAACAGTATCCACTCTATCTGGCCAATCGCCCTGTAACATCCAATGAATGGCTTGATGTCACAGACAAATTTAGCTTAAAGACTGTGACGAAAGTTGCGCTAGCAGACAATACGATTATCAATCAAGCGATTGAGGCTGCAGTAAAAGCTGAGAAGCCGATGGCACAATTAAAGGCCTTCCAAAAGCAAGCCATCCTGCTGCATTGCGTTCGCCGGTTCACTGAGCGATTTGATGAACTGACGGAAGTCTTGGTTGTCGAAGGTGGCAAATCACTCACCTCGGCAAAAGCCGAAGTGTTGCGTTTGATCAGTACCTTTCAATTGGCCGCAGATGCAGTAACTCAATTGGATAAAGGGGCAGTGATGCCTTTGGATGTCACCGAGACTGCAGGTCGCTATCGCGGCATGACACAGCGTGTGCCAGTCGGTGCCGTGTCTTTAATCAGTCCATTTAATTTTCCACTGAATCTGACCGCTCATAAAATTGCGCCAGCGATTGCTGCGGGTTGCCCATTTGTATTGAAGCCCGCCAGCTTAACGCCAGTCAGTGCTTTGATCATGGCGGAAGTTTTGGCTGAGACGGATTTGCCGATCGGTGCCTTTTCGATTTTGCCGTGTCATCGCGAAGGCGCGGATCTGTTTGTGACCGATGATCGATTCAAACTGCTCAGCTTCACGGGTTCCGACAAGGTGGGCTGGGATATGAAAGCGCGAGCAGGCCGCAAGAAAGTGGTACTCGAACTCGGTGGCAATGCCGCAGTGATCGTTGAACCCGACACCGATATTGATGCCGCATTGGATCGTTTGCTTACAGGTGCGTTTATCCAGTCGGGTCAGGTATGCATCAGCGTACAGCGGATATTGGCACATCAGGATATCTACGACGAACTCAAAGCAAAATTTGTTGCCCGCGCCAAATTATTGACACCAGCAGATCCTCATCTCGCATCGACTGTCATTGGTCCCATGATCAAGGAAAAAGAAGCTGAGCGTCTTAAAGGCTGGATTGATGATGCGGTTAAACAAGGGGCATCAGTTTTGGCGGGTGGTCATCTGGACGGTGTATTGCTAGAAGCAACTGTCCTTGAAAATGTCCCAGACACTGCAGATGTATATCAGAACGAAGCTTTTGGTCCTGTCGTGATACTCGAGAAATATTCAAGCTTCGATGAAGCCCTAGAACTGGTCAATCAAAGTCGCTTTGGCCTGCAAGCAGGGCTATATACGCAGAATCTGAATAAGATGCTACAAGCGTGGGATGAGCTACATGTTGGCGGCGTGATTATCAATGATGTGCCAACCTTCCGCGTTGATAATATGCCCTATGGCGGTGTCAAAGACAGTGGCCTTGGGCGTGAGGGCATTCGCTATGCGATTGCAGATATGACGGAAGAGCGGGTATTGGTTATCAAGCAATAATTGTTATGGCATATTGATCGATAGGATGGGTCATGGTTACTGAAGTTATTGGCATTGATCATATTTATATTGCTGTGAGTGATATGACCCGTTCAGAGGTTTTTTATGATTTAGTCATGACCGAGCTCGGTTTTAGGAAAAATACTTTTGTCCTGAATGATTCAGCACATATCCAATATTACAATCGTCTATTTGGTTATGTGCTGCGTCCCGCTATTCAAGATACACCTGCACATAATTCATATCACTCAGGTTTACATCATTTGTGCTTCCGTGTACAAAGTGCACAAGATGTTGTTAATCTAGCGCAAGCTTTGGCCAAGCTGAATATCTCTTGTAGTGAACCTAAGCGATATCCAGAATATGCAGAAGACTACTATGCATTCTTCTTTCATGATCCCGACGGTATTCGACTGGAAGTCACCAATTACCGCAAAGAGCGCGTTGAGCGTGCGCTACATTGGGATGAAGCTTAGATTAAAAGCTTCGACTTAATATTTTAAACGTAACGCCCTGTTATTGAGATGCTGTAAATATGAACGCGTTACTTTCTGGTTTTGGCTTAACCTTATCTATTATTTTTGCCATCGGTGCGCAGAACTCTTTTATCTTAAGACAAGGGCTTAAAAAAGAGCACGTGTTTTGGATTTGCTTAACGTGCTTTTTATCCGATTTTATTTTGATTACCATGGGTGTGCTCGGATTCTCCGCAGTAATCCAGAAAGTTCCATCGCTCATGACGATCATCAAGTATCTGGGTGCCATTTTCCTGTTCGCCTATGGACTCAAAAGCTTTTGGGCAGCCTTCAAGGCGGATGCGATGGTCTTGGATGATGAGGGTCCGAAAACATCTTTAGGCCGCAATATCGCCATTGCACTCGCGTTGACATGGTTAAATCCTCATGTTTATTTAGACACAGTCTTTTTGATTGGCTCGATTTCAACGCAATTCATTGGCCAGAAACTCGAATTTACGATAGGTGCTGTGGCCGCATCCTTTGTATTTTTCTTTTCTTTGGGCTATGGCGCTGCACTCCTGCGGCCGATTTTTAGCAAACCTATTTCTTGGAAAATTCTCGATATCGTGATCGGGGCGTTTATGTGGCTGCTGGCTGTACTTTTGCTTTGGGATATTTAAAGCTTATTTATTTTCTGATCATTAAATGAATGGGCAATTTAACTTCGTACAGATCTTTGAAATCATTTCGATCAATGTCAAACTGACGACTCATATTATAGGATCGCCGTTTTAGAGTCGATCTGCGTTATTTAAAAAATGGTCATTTGAGTCTTTTGATGAAAAAATTATTGGTATTGAGTCTTTTTATTAGTTTTATGTTTGTGGGGTGCGTGACTACCGCGAATTATAAAAATCAGCTATCTGCATTTGTTGGACAGTCTTCAGAGGTATTGATTGCCAAGTGGGGAGCGCCAACTGCCCGATTTGCGCGTGAGAATGGTGACGAAGTGATTGCTTATATTCGATATCGGGAAATAGTTGTTCCAGGGACGCCGATTTATACTCTAAGCACAGATGGGCGAGGACTGGTTGCGACTCCTGCTAGTGCAACAAGTACACCTACAGGGACATTAAATCTCAGTTGTATGACTAAGTTTGTTGTCAGAGATAAAGTCATACAATCATCAGCCTACGAAGGAGATGGCTGTAAATCTTTAAAATAAGTTGGGCTTAAAATATAGGGTAAAACTCAAAATTATTTTAAGGGTATAAAAAACCGCTATCTCAGCATAGAGATAGCGGTTTTTTATTAACGGACTAAGTCTTGATTCGACTTAAATGAACAACTCACCCTTTGCCGCTTTATCTTTCAATAACTGCGGAGGAGTAAAGCGTGATCCATATTTCACGGTCAGTTCTTCAGCGCGTTTTACAGCCTTGTCCAAACCGTACTGGTTGATGAACTGAATCGCACCACCTGTCCAAGGCGCAAAACCAATCCCAAAAATAGAACCGATATTGGCATCCTGTACAGACTCAAGCACGCCTTCTTCTAAACAGCGAATGGTATCCAAGGCTTGTACAAACAGGATGCGATCGATCATCTCTTGTTCACTGATGGTGATTTCCGGCTTTAGCCATGTTGATAGACCTGACCAGAGATGTTTCTTGCCACCGACTGGATACTCATAGAAACCTGCACCAGCCGCTTTACCTTTACGGTTATGATCGTGAATCATGGCCTTAACCAGTGCTTCGGTGGCCTGAACGGGGAGGTCTTTGCCTTCCGCCTGCAAGTCTTTACGCGTTTGCTCGGTGATGTGTTCGGTGAGACTTAGGCTCACTTCATCTTGAATCGCCAATGGACCAACAGGCATACCAGCTTTCAATGCAGCCATTTCCACACGGGCAGGGT
>CAYJTU010000233.1:0-4209 GCA_964373105.1 uncultured Moraxellaceae bacterium
ATGGATCGCAGGATGTATCGGACTCCTATCAACGGTGCTCGTGATTTTAAGCTGTGGCACCGGCCTCAACAGCACTAGCTCAGGGCTTGCCCTCACAGTCATCGCGGCGAAAGGTGCCATCGATGGGGGGACGATAACACTGTTTTCACTTGCCGATGCAGGGGAGAGAAGTACAACCCTTGCCAAGGGAACTACCTCTGCGGGGGTAGCGACTGTCTCGACTGCGGCAATCAATGCTCCCTTAGAGTTTGAAGTGTCTGGTGTGAGGGATCGAACAGTCACCAACCATCATGCCGATGCAAATTGTGAAAAAGAAGATCATCACAATCATAAGCATTGAACTCGCATAAAGTAAAACGCGATCTTTACTTAGATGCTTTGGGGAGCTGAAAACTAAATCCGATCGTATAAGAATTGGCGTCTTTATTCAGCTCTGTATCCTTACCGTAGGTCATATCCATTTGCATGCGATCTGGAATCAAATCAATGCTGACGCCTGTGTGAAATTTTGGATTGATGGCAAGATGGCCAAAGAACTCACCGAATACCATAATCCGAGGGTGAATGGCATATGAGGTCCCTGCTCCCCATGTCAGTCTATTTTTCCCACTGGCTTGCTCTCGCGTCATGCCGATATTGAAATTAGAATGCCATGCCTGACTTGGCGAGGCATAACTGATCGGGACATAGATATATTCACCGCCGTTTTGTCGATGGTCCGAACGTGCTATACCGAACGCAAGCGCAATCCCATACCGATGGTCAATCTCAATGGGGCGAAGGACCGTTTTGCCTTGCAAGACATAGCCATACTCTTGACCAGCGCCGCCTTGGTGACTCAACTGTGTAAAACCCGTGCTGATCTCAAAATTTCCGGTCGGATTACACGCTGGCATCACGGACAGCATATCGGACTCTTTGGTCCCTTGATACCAAGTCTCTAACTGGCAACTTTGTGCATCGGTCAAGGAGGCATCATCGGTAAAAAAAGGCCGCCCTGCCCATGCTGAACCCGATACGCACGTCAAAATAACGACGATATAAAATTTCATAATTTTTATGCTCAGTGCTTGGTACGCACTTTTGATTTATGCCGCCTTGGTCTAACGATGATAAATCGTTTAAATATGCTAATACGCAAGGTGATTCTTATCGAAAAAAAAACGCAGCGAATTATGCCGCTGATTTGATGAAGATTAAATGAATAGAAACAAAATAGGTGAAATCGACTTCACTTGAGGGCAGAGGGTGCCGTTGGATTAAAACTCACCCCAAGCGATCAATTTTTTCGGTATCATGGCTGCAGTCTTTTAGCGTAAAACTGATCCTCCCCATGTCCGATATGTCCGAACTAGAAAGCCTGCCACAAAACGTTATCATTGAACCCAGTAGCGATCTTGCTTCCCACACCCCAATGATGCAGCAATATCTCAAAATGAAGCGCGAGCATGCGCATGCGCTGTTGTTCTATCGGATGGGCGATTTTTACGAACTATTTTTCTCCGATGCGCATCGCGCTGCCAAGTTACTCGGCATCACCCTCACCCATCGCGGCAAGTCTGGCGGCGAACCGATCCCAATGGCAGGTGTGCCCTATCACGCCGCCGAAGGCTACTTAGCGCGTTTAGTCAAAGCAGGGGAAACGGTAGCGATCTGCGAGCAAGTCGGTGAAGTCACGGGTAAAGGTCCTGTAGAGCGTAAAGTGGTTCGTGTACTGACAGCGGGAACACTGACTGACGAAGCCTTGATGCCAAGTCACCGTGCGGTGCGTATGGCTGCGCTCTGTCTGCACAAGAACCGCATCGGGATTGCTGTGCTGGAACTGGCAGCAGGTACGCTGACCGTCCAAGAGCTGAGCTTTGATCAAGCCCGATTGGCGATCGAACTGGCGCGCATTGCACCTGCAGAGTTGCTGATCGATGAAAATATGGTCTCTGAAAGCAATGGAATTAAAGACAAAATCAGCTTGGATGAGCTCAAATCACTGACCAGCTCATCAACAAATACGGCAGCCATCACGCGTCGTCCCAACGTCGATTTTGACCTTAAGAATGCCAATGAGACGCTGTGTCGTCAATTTGGTGTCAGTACCTTATCAGGATTTGGCGTTGATCACTTGCCGCTTGCACAAGCGGCCGCAGCGGCGTTGCTTCACTATGCGCGGGAAACCCAGCAAAGCAATCTGCCGCATATCCGCAGTTTGCGTCTGGAGTCGATGGATTCCTTTATCGCTTTAGATCCCGTCACAAGGCGTAACCTAGAGATTGTTGATCCTTTATTTGAAAATGGCACATCGCTGCTGGCATTGGTGGATGACTGCCAAACGGCGATGGGCAGTCGCCTGCTTGCTCGCTCACTCATGCAGCCGCTACGTGACACCAAACTCCTTGATGCACGTTTAGATGCCATCGCACGCTTGAAAAATGGCTTCCATGATGAGCCGATTCGTATTGTGCTTAAAAATATTGGTGATGTAGAGCGCATCCTTGGTCGAATTGCACTGGGTACGGCACGTCCACGCGACTTGGTCCAACTGCGCCAAACGTGTGGTCAATTGCCGCTGCTCCATCATGCCTTAAAACCTGCGCTACAGGGCAAAGGCTGGGAGCAACTGGATGATAAGAGCCTACTGGATGAGCTATCCAGCCAGCTTGGCCAATTTGCTGAAGTCTATGACTTGTTGATCAGAGCTATTCATGATCAACCGCCCGTGCTGCTGCGTGAAGGTGGTGTGATTGCCGATGGCTTTGATGCGGAGCTTGATGAACTGCGTCAAATTCGCGATCACGCCAGCCAATACCTGTTGGATATGGAAACACGCGAACGTGCAGCTACAGGGATTAATACCTTAAAAATTGGCTATAACCGTGTCAGCGGTTACTTCATCGAATTGACCCGTGCACAAGCTGAATCGGCACCCGCCCATTTCATTCGCAGACAAACCCTGAAAAATGCTGAGCGCTATATCACCCCTGAGCTTAAAACCTTTGAAGACAAAGTGCTCTCCAGTGACTCACGTGCATTGATTCGTGAAAAAGTTTTGTTTGAGCAGTTGCTTGATTACCTGAAACAACAACTGGCGCCGCTGCAAATGATGAGCGCAGCGATTGCCGACTTTGATGTCTTGAGTAACTGGGCGAGTCAAGCGCGCCTGCGCAGTTGGGCACGCCCATCATTTACCGCTGAATCTGTCATTGATATCGAAGGTGGCCGCCATCCTGTCGTTGAAGCGGTTAGTCGCGCTCCCTTCACCCCCAATGACGTGTTCTTGAGCCAACAAAATCGCTTGATACTGATTACCGGCCCTAACATGGGCGGTAAATCGACCTATATGCGTCAAACCGCATTGATTGCCCTACTTGCCTACTCCGGCAGCTACGTGCCTGCCAGTAAAGCAGTCTTAGGACCGATTGATCGTATCTTTACCCGCATTGGCTCCGCAGATGACTTATCCAGCGGTAAATCAACCTTTATGGTTGAAATGACTGAAACTGCACAAATTCTGCATCATGCCACCAGCCAATCCTTGGTGCTGATGGATGAAGTTGGCCGTGGCACCAGCACCTATGACGGTCTGTCACTGGCATGGGCCTGTGTTTTAGATTTGGCGAAACGGATTAATTGTTTATGCTTATTTGCGACGCATTATTTTGAATTAACCGAACTGGGGGAACATGCTGGCATTGAAAACCGCCACGTCGCCGCACGAGAAATTAATGGCGAGTTAATCCTTTTGCATCAAGTGCAAGACGGTGCAGCAAGCAAGAGCCACGGCCTACAAGTCGCAAAATTGGCCGGCATACCGGCTCCAGTGATCAAAGAAGCACGCGGTCGCCTGCGTGCACTTGAACGACAACAGGCCTTGCATTTAGGTCAGAATGATCTCTTTGACCAAATCGATGAATCCTACAGTGCATATGCAGAAAAAGAAGATCTAAATCTGCAAAATGAGGTGTCGCCTGAAAATGCACTGGTTTTGGATGAAATTGAGACGTTGAATGTCGACAATCTCACTCCTAAACAAGCGCTTGATATCTTATATCACTTAAAGGAATTGGTAACGACTGCTAAAAACGATTAAACTATTGCACATCTGATCACCCCCGTTTCAATTCACGTTATAAGTTTGGCGTGTGCAACGGTTTTAAGACCCCATTTTTGACTTTAGGTAGCCTGCCGCCATGACCTTTGTTGTCACCGAAAACTGTA
>CAYJTU010000234.1:0-4150 GCA_964373105.1 uncultured Moraxellaceae bacterium
TGTCCAGTTAGAGAGGCCTTTAATGTCCTGTCCACTGAATAGCTCACGCTCCATGATCCGACAGCTCACACACCAGTCTGCCGTCAAATCAACCAACAGACGCGGGTTCTTTTGCTGCATCACAGCCAGTTCAGCCAAGCTATGGATCACCGGTGTACTTTGCACGGCGACTTGCACATTTTGTTTCTTCAAACCTGCCAGAGGATGCCATGGATCACTCTGTCCTGCCGCAACGCCAGCCAGTTGCACCAGCCCCCAAGCAAAGACGATCACACCCAAGACCTGAGCTATAAAACGACCACGACCTGCCCAGCGCCAGAACCAAACCGCAAACGCCATCGACAGTGCCGCCCACAGGAACAGCACATAGGAATTGTCATAAACACGATTGATCAATACGAGAGCCACACCGAGCAGCAGTAAACCAAAGCCTTGACGTACCCAGTTTAGCCAATCGCCAGCCTTCGGCAAAAAGCGCCCTTCGGTCGCGCCCAAAATCATCAGCGGCACACCCAGACCTAAACCCAGCATAAACAAAGCAGCGGCTCCCAGCAGAGGATTCCCTACGGTAGAGACCGATAGCAGCACACCCGCAAGCGGCGCAGACACACAAGGCGATACGACCAATGCAGAAACAAAACCGGTCAGCCAGCTGCCGACAACACTGCCCTGTTTCAACCAATTAAAGCGCGTGCTTTCGCGCTTGCCCAATGAATCGAGTTTATTGTGGATGCCTTGCGGAAGGCGCAGGGTATAGACATCGAAACTGGCCAAAGCCAACACCACAAAGACGATCGCAAAACCAATCAATATAATTGGATTTTGCAGCCACCCCAGTAGATTAAACTGCTGACCAAACGTCGCAATCGCAGCACCCAGTACGGCATAACACGATGCAATACCTACCGCATAAGCACCAGACAGCAATAAACCATGCTTCATGGATCGTCTGTGCTGACGTGCCACCAAGTTAGCCACGATGGGTAACATCGGCAATACACACGGTGTAAAGGCAAGCCCAAGCCCCGCAACAAACAATAGCGCCAATGCGGTCAAGGGATGCTGACTCAATCCAAACGGATCGGTCTCTTCCTGAGTTACAGGCGGTGAGGTGACAGCCGGTTCAATGGTCGGTGCCACGCTTGAAGCAATAGTTGGCGCCACGAACGTCGGGATAACTGAGGAACTCGGTTGCGGGTTGACGACATGCTGCTGATTTGCCCGTAAGGCTGCCAATGCAGCAATTGACTGCACGCCTGTGTAAGTATCAGTGGTTGAATTCGATGTCGGCAGCGGGATCAGTATACTTTGCACACCCGCAGACTTTTCGATATTAGTCCGAATATCCGGTCTACCATCAAGCAATGGCACATCCCCATTGTTCTTAGCCATCATCCCACTACTGGCGGGAAGTATCGGCAAGGTTGCAGAAGAGATGGACGTTGCAGAAAGCGGATTTGACGAAAAAGTGGCGGTGTTAGTCACGGATGCGGGGAGAGTAAATTCGCGATCTTGCGGTGGATAGCACAATCCCGCGTCCGCACAGCCCTGCCAGCGGACGAGGACTTTGCCACTCCCAGTATAGGGTACGGTGACTGACACATCATCATGAAAAACAGGCACTTTACCAAATTCAGGATCATCTTTGATCTGTGCTGGATGATTGTAAACGGCTTCTTGAAACTTTACGGTGCCGTTTTCTGGCGTAAATGCAAAGCGCCGCTGATAGAGGTAATAACCGGGCGTGACTTGAAAGTCTAATACCAACTTACCGTCTTTAGCCTCACCCACCAACTTAAAAGCCTGCTCTGCAGGAATAAATTTTTGCGGCGTGCCCATGCTCTTAATCGCACTATTGCTATCCAGTTTCGCACTGTCTAGCAACGATTTTTTATTAAACTCGCTGGGCGTTGGGCTTGATGCACTATTGTTGAACACCACATTTGCATTGGCTTGTTGGCCCAACAGCAGACTGGCTATCACCAACGATAGCATGTAAAGCATGCCTTGAATCGCGGTGATCACTGCAGATTTTAAAGAAGGTAATTCTTTCGAGAGGACATCGCATTCGAGAAGTGCATCTCGCTCCATGTGTTGCATCATACGGCACAGTTGTCCGCTGCTTTTCAATTGCTGCACGCTTCGCTGCCTTTGGCATTATTCATTCGATAAGCGAACAAGACTAACACAGGACTATCGTAGACTAAATGCTGAAAGCGTAACCGTTTATATGCACTAAATGGCTGCAATGCTTACGTTCCCTGCAATATCTCTTTAGCGACATAACATATATGCTAAAGTTCGTTTGATAATAATCCATAATAAACCCATGCTTCTAATGGCCCTGAACCTGCCTGCTGCCAAAAAGCGCAGTTCCCACACGAACCATGGTCGCCCCTTGAGCAATCGCATCGGCGAAATCATCCGACATTCCCATACTGAGCGTATCCCAAAGATCAGGTTGTAGGTGATGAGATCTTACCGACTCAAATAGCGCGCTCGTCCGCAAAAATGCATCCACATGGCCTGCCTCGGGGATCACCATAATCCCCCGCAAGGCCAAATGTGGTAATGCGCTGATTGCGGCAACGAGCTCAGATACCGCTTCTGGTAAACAGCCCCCTTTGGTTTCTTCACGATCGATATTGACTTGTATGCAAATATTCAAACGCTCAGCCCGATGATCATCTTGCCTGTGCTGTGCTAAGCGCTGGGCAATGATCAAGCGATCGACACCATGTACCCATGCAAAATGAGCTGCAATATCTCGCGTCTTATTACGCTGAATTTGACCGATGAAATGCCACTCAATCGGGAGATCAGTGAGCTCACTTTGCTTCGTCAAAGCCTCTTGAAGATAGTTTTCAGCAAAATATTTTTGCCCTGCCGCATACATCGCACGAACCTGCTCGGATGATTGCATTTTGGAGACCGCCAGCAATGTGATGGAGTCCTCAGAACGTTCACTTTCTTGACATATTTTTTTAATTCTGCCCAGAACTTGTTGCCGACTGGCAGTTAAATCGGTCATCATCAAGGTCCTCTATTTTAGCCTAGCAAAGTACAGCTCGCAGGAACGCCAGCCTACTTTTAGTGTCAGCAGTCAAAGTGATGCATGCTAGGTGGGATGATATTGAAAAACAGATTAAAGAAGTCTTGCAAGTATATTGCAATCAACTTGTAAAAAGTTTGCGAAGTTTTCATCGATCAAATGGATCAGTACCGCATTGACTCATCCAATGCGAATGAATATTTTGCGCTTGCAAACACATCTTGCAAACATATGTAGTTTATAGGCACAGGGAATTTTATGGATATTACCGAACTACTCGCATTCTCCGCTAAAAATGGCGCGTCAGACTTACATCTTTCTGCGGGTCTACCGCCCATGATTCGGGTGGATGGTGAAATTCGCCGTATCAATCTCCCCGCGATGGAGCACAAGGAAGTGCATCGCCTCGTGTATGACATCATGAATGACAAGCAGCGCCGCGATTTTGAAGAGTTCTTAGAGACCGACTTTTCGTTTGAAGTGCCCGGCATCGCCCGCTTCCGGGTCAACGCGTTCAACCAAAACCGCGGTGCAGGCGCCGTGTTCCGGACCATTCCATCCAAAGTTCTGACTATGGATGATTTGGGCATGGGTCAAGTGTTTAAAGATATCTGTGAATATCCACGCGGCATCGTCCTTGTGACAGGTCCAACCGGGTCAGGAAAGTCCACGACGCTTGCCGCTATGATTGACTATATCAATGAACGCCGTTTCGACCACATCCTCACCATTGAAGATCCGATCGAATTCGTTCATCAATCCAAGAAATGCTTGGTCAACCAGCGTGAAGTCCATCGTGATACCCATGGCTTTAACGAAGCATTGCGTTCAGCACTGCGTGAAGATCCGGATATTATTCTGGTCGGTGAAATGCGTGACCTTGAAACCATTCGTCTCGCACTGACCGCAGCCGAAACAGGACACTTGGTTTTTGGAACCCTGCACACCACCTCAGCGGCTAAAACCATTGACCGTGTGATCGACGTATTCCCCGCTGAAGAAAAAGACATGGTGCGTGCCATGCTCTCAGAATCACTGCAAGCTGTCATTTCACAAACCTTGTTGAAAAAAACAGCCGGCGGTCGTATTGCTGCGCAT
>CAYJTU010000235.1:0-4045 GCA_964373105.1 uncultured Moraxellaceae bacterium
GGTGCATTCTATACATTTCCCACCAACTGTCAAACCCTTTTTTAATTTAATTATTCGTTCGGTTAGTTTGTAAGCAAATTCAGTCAATTTCGTTCTAATTTTGAGCATTCTGATGTTTGAATGTGTTCATCTCTAATATACGCCCTTCATAAAGACAACGCGCATGGATTACGACGAATGGCCATCTATAAAGTAATCATCTCTTTAAAACCCTAGGGTGAGTATCGCGTCATCTCTATATAAGCGTTTTTCTGTGAATCCTTTTCACCAAAGCTTCACCGAGTAAACACTGATTCTTCACGAAGAAACCATTGCATCCCGCAATCTACTGTCGCATTATTTAGCAAGTTTTCTACTTATAGTATGGCTCAATATCTTGTCTGCTCCTTATTCTTCTAAAAAATCTAATTCGTTGGTACGTCGCAATATGCGTCATGGCACTGGAATGCCCTCCCCGGATAAGGGGTTTGTCGTGATCGGACTGATTATTCTTGTCGTGATTGCGATTGTTCTGATTGGCCTAGGCATCTATGTCGCAAGACTAGATAGTGTCGTTCGAACCAAGTTCGAAGGTCAGCGCTGGGAAATTCCTGCCAAAGTATATGCTCGCCCCCTTGAGCTCTACGTGGGTGCGACCGTCGATAAAAAAGGCGTAAAAGACGAACTCAACCTACTGGGCTATAAAAACGCTGAGGACTACCAAGCGTCAGGCACGTATACCGATTCGGCTAATACACTGTTCATTCATACCCGGGGTTTTAATTTTGGTACCTCAAAGGAACCAGAGCAGGTTCTAAAAGTACAATTTACAGCAAACTCCACCAGTGGCAGTATCGCTGATATTCAAAGTACTCAGCCCAGCACCACGGGTGTCGCACGTTTAGAACCAGTATTAATTGGTGGCATCTATCCACGGATTAATGAAGATCGGGTGCTAATTAAGCTGAGTGAAACACCGCAATCTCTCGTTGATGCATTGATTGCAACCGAAGACCGCTCTTTCTATCAACATCATGGTGTATCAATTCGTGGATTAGGGCGAGCATTGTTATCCAACGCAACTGGGGGGGCTCGACAAGGCGGCTCGACACTCACACAGCAATTGGTAAAAAACTTTTACCTCACTAGCGCGCGAACTTTGAAGCGTAAAGCCACTGAAGCAGTTATGGCACTCCTCCTTGAATCTCACTATTCAAAGAATGAAATCTTAGAGACCTATCTCAACGAAATTAACTTGGGTCAAAACGGCAACCGCTCGATCAATGGTTTTGGTCTAGCGGCGCAGTTTTATTTTGGACAGCCTATTCAAGAGCTGAAATTAAATCAGGTCGCACTACTTGTCGGATTAGTGAAAGGTCCTAGCGAATACAATCCTTGGCGTCATCCTGAGTCGTCACTCGCTCGTAGAAACGTGGTCCTCCAAAATATGCTCGACCAGGGCAAGATTACCCAAGAGCAATATCAAACCGCCCATGATATGCCGCTGGGTATCATGCAAAAGCCCACTGCAGGACAAAGCTTATATCCTGACTTCTTAGATATGGTTCGTCGTCAACTGCGTTTGGAATATCAAGAAACCGATCTCACCAGTGATGGCTTACAGATATTCACAACGCTTGACCCACGTGTACAAAATGCGGCAGATGCCGCATTTGAGGAAACCCTTAACAAAATTGTGAAATCTAACTCTAAGCGGTTAACAGGTTTACAAGGCGCGGTACTGGTGGGGAACCCTCAGAATGGTGAAATTTTGGCTGTGGTTGGCGGTTCTGGGATATTCACAGGCTATAACCGTGCTTTAGATGCGCGCCGACAAGTGGGTTCCCTGTTTAAGCCTGCGGTCTATCTCACCGCGCTTGCATCAGGTCGATATAATCTGGCTTCACTCGTGGATGATGGTCCTGTGAATATCACGGGAGCAGGTATGTCCAACTGGCAGCCGAAAAACTATGATCTGCAAGACCATGGCGTTGTTTCACTGACAGATGCGCTGGCACACTCCTATAATCAGGCGACCGTGAATTTGGGTATGCAACTTGGTATTCCGCAAGTGGTTGGCACGATTAAAGACTTAGGCGTGAGTGCAACATTACCATCCTACCCATCGGTCCTATTGGGCGCGGCAAATCTTGCCCCGCTTGATATCCTCAATATGTATGGCACGATTGCATCGGATGGATTCCAACACCCGCCGCGCGCGATTATTTCGGTGATCAAAGCCACTGGTGAGCCGCTACAGCGTTACGGACTCTCTATGCGCCAAAGTGTTGATCCATCAGCGACTTATCTACTGAACTATGCCATGCAACAAGTAGTGAAATCTGGAACAGCGCAAGCAGCCAATCGCACCCTTTCACCATCGCTGAATCTCGCTGGCAAAACTGGGACAACCAATGATCTGCGGGATTCATGGTTTGCGGGATATAGCGGCAACTATGTTTCTGTAGTCTGGGTCGGTCAAGATGATAATCGTCCAACGGGGCTAAGCGGTGCTTCCGGTGCGTTACCGATTTGGATTAACCTCATGAATCGCTTAAAACTGACGCCTGTAGAACTGGCACAACCTGATGGCGTGGTCTGGCAATGGGTGGACTCAGCCAGTGGCCAAGTTTCTGCGCAAGGCTGTGTCGGTGCGACGTATATCCCGATGCTACGCAGCACTTTGCCCTCACAAATCTCCCCTTGCGGGCAGGCAATAATTGATCAGTTGCAGCAATCACAAAATAGTACAGAGATGTATAGTACGCCCGTCATGTCGAATGATGGCGCAGCTAATGTTGCACCTGCTCCAACTGCTCCGCCACCGCCTCGTCCACCAACACGTCAACCTTCGGCTATTGAACGCGCGATGGAAAGCTTCTAATTATGAGAATACCTATGAATCCAGCCGCTAACGCTGTACAACGGACTAAATTGAGCAGTGAAAAACTCATCATCATTGGCCTAGTCTTAGGATTGGTCGGCTGTCAATCCGCACCACCGGTTGTGATCCCTCCCAAAGTGCAACCGCCAAAACCACAGGTCCAAAAACCTAAACCCACTAGCCCAACAACGGCGCAACCAGAATTTGGCTATCCACCGCTTCAATCTCAGAACTTACCGACTACGCCTCTTCCGCCAGCACCAGCGCCACCACAAGTTGCACTACGTGATGGTCATGATATTCCGTTAGTCCAAAGCCTCATGACGCAGGGCCAGCAACAATTGCAACAGGGTCAGTTGGACAATGCTGAAGAAACCTTTGACCGCGTGCAACGAATTGCCCCACAGTTTTCGAGCGTCTATGCACGGTTGAGTGAAGTCGCTCTGAAAAAGAAAGATGGAGCAACTGCAGAGGGCATGGCACGTCGCGGCCTCGTTCTAGCGAAATCACCGCAGCAAAAAAATGGCTTCTGGCAACTGATTGCTCTGGCTGGCGCATTGCAGAATAAGGCAGATGTGGTGAATGAGGCGAAGGGGCATTTGCAGGGGCAGCAATAATTTCATGGATCGCTGGATATTTCACCCGAGCCTTGTTGTGCCATTCTACTTATACTTCATGAATGGCAATATTGTCACCACCACCCCAAAGTATGAACAAGTTAAAATACTCAGCGAATTCCGTAATCAAGCAAGCATCGTTACAGATCAAGACCTTAAAGAGATGTTAAATGCAAGTTGGCGACCTGCAAAGGTCGCACCCTGGTTCATAGCTTATGGAATGCGGACCCAATTCAAAGACGAAATTGAGCAGCACTTGTTAGCAAGACCCCACTATGCTGAACAACTGATCATATGTCTTGCACGCTTTAAAGGAAGTTCAGCTACAGATGCCCTTTTAATCTATCTTTCAGCATGCTCAAAAGGACAATTTCAAACAGATCGTTTTGATGAGAAAATCTCTCCAGAATGGGCTCTATGTGCGATTGAGTACCTTGGATTGAATACTACTGACGGCACTGAACTTTGGAAATCTTTTTTAAACCGGGATGCTTTTATGCGCCCTCATTGGGAAAGAAGATACGAACACGTCAAAATAACATTCAATAAAATAATGGATCTATTT
>CAYJTU010000236.1:0-4034 GCA_964373105.1 uncultured Moraxellaceae bacterium
ACACCCCGCCAATGGACTTTATCTTTACCGTTTGTGATAAAGCCGCAGGACAAACCTGTCCCGTATGGCCGGGATTGCCGATGTCGGCACACTGGGGCTTTGAAGACCCAGCCGCATTTGAGGGAACTGAAGAACAGCAACGCAAATACTTCTTCAATATTTTTCAGCAAGTCCGTAATCGCATCTATGCCTTTGCCAGCCTGCCGCTTGCGTCATTAGATCGCAATGCCTTGCAGTACGAATTAAACAAAATCGGACAACAGCCTGTAGAGACAGAAGATGCCTGATAACACCTCAATAATCACGATTTACCACAACCCTGCATGCGGCACATCGCGCAATGTGTTGGAACTGATTCGGAACACGGGCATTGAACCAGAGGTGATTGAATACCTCAAAACGCCCCCGAACAAGTCCACCTTGCAGAAGTTGATTGCTGACATGGGAATCCCAGTCCGCGATGTCTTACGGCGCAACGGTACACCTTATGATGAGCTTCATTTGGATGACACAAAATGGACTGATGATGAGCTAATCGAGTTCATGCTAAGCCATCCGATTCTGATCAATCGTCCTATCGTAGTGACAGAACTTGGCACAAAACTTTGTCGTCCGTCAGAAGCGGTGCTCGATATTTTGCCAGCATCTCAACTGGGTGCTTTCACTAAAGAAGATGGTGAGGTTGTGGTGGATAAGGACGGTCAACGTGTCGCTAAATAAAACTGATCTACCAAATGTTGATAG
Source organism: uncultured Moraxellaceae bacterium (assembly GCA_964373105.1). Lineage (GTDB taxonomy): Bacteria > Pseudomonadota > Gammaproteobacteria > Pseudomonadales > Moraxellaceae > Aquirhabdus. The sequence goes on from CAYJTU010000236.1 coordinate 745, forward strand.
CACATTGTTTGCGGTGCCAACCAAAGCACACCTTGATAGCGAAGTCTCACTTGATCATTCCCCCCGTATATTGATTCTGTACGGCTCACTGCGTAAGCGCTCTTATAGCCGCCTGTTGGCGCTTGAAGCAGCACGCCTGTTGGAATCGATGGGCTGCGAGGTCAAAGTATTCCATGCGGATGGATTACCTCTACCTGATGGTGAGCCAGATACACACGACAAGGTCAAAGAGCTTCGTGAACTTGCGATCTGGTCTGAGGGTATGGTTTGGTGTTCCCCAGAGCGTCACGGTGCTATGACGGGCATTATGAAGGCACAAATCGATTGGATTCCTTTATCTTCGGGTGCGGTGCGTCCTACGCAGGGTAAAACATTAGCCCTGCTGCAAGTCAGTGGTGGGTCGCAATCGTTTAACGCGGTCAATCAGCTACGGATTCTTGGCCGCTGGATGCGGATGTTCACCATCCCGAACCAGTCTTCAGTGCCGAAAGCATTCTTAGAGTTTGATGAAGCTGGGCGCATGTTGCCCTCGGCTTACTATGATCGCGTCGTCGATGTGATGGAAGAGTTAATGAAGTTCACCTTACTACTGCGTGGACGCAAAGATTACTTGGTAGATCGCTATTCTGAACGGAAAGAAAGCGCCGAAGAGCTATCCAAGCGGGTCAACCAGACCAGTATCTAAACCAACCTAATTTGTATTTATCGATCTTGATTTAAGGAATGAATATGAGCAACAAAGTCACCAACGTACTTGTGCTTTGCACAGGCAATTCAGCACGCAGCATCATGAGCGAAGCACTGATCAATGTGCTGGGCGAAGGCCGTTTCCATGCGTATAGCGCAGGCAGTCAACCGATGGGTAGAGTAAATCCATTTGCTGTTGAACAAGCCAAAACGATTGGTTATGCAACTGAAAATGTCCGTAGCAAAAGCTGGGATGAGTTCTCTCAAACTGATTCACCAAAAATGGACATCGTGATTACTGTGTGCGATAGCGCAGCAGGTGAATCTTGCCCATTGTGGCGTGGAAGCCCGATCAAAGTGCATTGGGGCTTTGCTGACCCGTCTCACGTTGATGGCACTGATGAAGAGAAAAGTCAGGCGTTTGCCCATACCTTTGGTGAGATTCGTCAAAAGATCATGCAATTAGTGAATTTGCCGATTGATACGCTTAATCAGGAAGAACTGACCGCTGCACTACAAGCCATTGGCGAGAGCGACGCATAATGCACCACGTCTCATTGAATCGTCGTTTGGTGGCTGAACTACTCGGCACAGCGTTCTTGTTAGCGGTTGTGGTTGGTTCAGGCATCATGGGAGACAAACTCTCTGGTGGCTCAGTGGGCTTGGCGTTACTTGCCAATTCCCTCGCTACGGGTGCAGGATTGTTCGCGTTGATCTTAGTGTTCGGCTCGATCTCGGGCGCACATTTCAATCCCGCCGTTAGCCTGTATGCAGCGATGGAAGGTCATATTACTAAGCGTGAAGCCGTACTCTATACGGTCGTCCAAATCATCGGTGGTGTACTGGGTGTTTACGCAGCACACTTCATGTTTGCTGTACCTGTTTTGGAAGTGTCCCAGCATGTGAGAACAGGTGTTTCACAATGGTGGAGTGAGTTTATCGCAACCTTTGGCTTGCTTGCAGTCATTATTTCAACCTCTCGTAGCAATCACGAGAGTACGCCTGCTGCGGTTGCTGCTTATATTACTGCCGCGTATTGGTTTACCTCATCGACCTCATTTGCAAACCCTGCAGTCACGATTGCACGCACACTGACTGATACCTTTGCAGGGATTCGTCCAGTGGATGCACCATTCTTTATCGTGATGCAAATACTAGGGACGGTTGCAGCGGTTATAGTCTTTCGTTGGCTCTATGCTGCAACACATCAAGCTAAGACCTAATCAATACTTACCGTGCATTGGACACCCAACCTTATATTAAGAACAAATAGCCACTAAATATTATCAAATACCATCCTGACTTACCAAATGGTGGAAAAAGACTAATACATGATAATCCTCAGAAGTAGTTTTTTATCCGCTTACAGGGTTGCAAAGTTCATGGGTTTGATTTGGTTTGCCTAATAATTTTTTATGCAAACCTAATCAAAAAAATAGTCAAACTACTTAACAGCGGTAATCGCAGTCACGACCTCTTTAGTTCCTTGAGATTTCAGTTCAAAAGTCACTTTCTGACCTACTTTTAATCCACTCAACAATTTAGGATCAGCCACCTTGAAACCCATACTCATTGGCGGCCAGTTCAACTCTTTGATCGCCTGATGGTTCAAAGTAATCATAGCGGTCTTAACATCAATGCTCTTGATGACCCCAACACCATGCGCAACTTTGGCATCTGAAGATGATTTCTTTTTCATATTGCCCATATCCATGCCGTGCATAGATGAGCCAGCAGGCATCTTGCTCATGTCCATTCCTTTCATGCTGTCATCAGCCAGAGCCGACAATGAAGCACCTAGCATGAGGGTGGTCAAAACAGTAGCAGTCAATTTATTCATTGCAATATCCTCTTTAAGCATAGAAAAACAACAGGGGGACAACATTAGACCTTGTCAGCCTTTTGACCACGTCTGCGCAGCAAGCGATACGCAGCGGGTATAACAAACATCGACAATAAAGGCGCAGTGACCATGCCACCGACCATCGGCATCGCAATTCGACTCATCACTTCTGACCCAGCACCACTTCCCACAAGGATGGGAATCAGACCCGCTAAAATTACGGCAACGGTCATTGCTTTGGGACGAACGCGGAGTACAGCACCTGAACGAATCGCATTGTCCAATTCGGAATAACTCAACGATTCATTATTGGATTTAGCCTCGGCGCTGGTGATGGCTTGTTTGAGATAAAACAACATCACCACCCCAAACTCAGCCGACACTCCAGCCAGTGCAATAAAACCAACTCCAGTTGCCACTGAGAAGTTGTAACCCGCGAGATAGAGAAACCAAACGCCGCCCACCAAAGCAAATGGCAACGTCACCATGATCATCACCGCATCTTGGATGTCTTTAAAAGTTAGGTATAGCAGGACAAAAATAATCAGTAAGGTCGCAGGAATCACTAGTTTCAGTCTCGCATTGGCACGTTCCAAGAACTCAAACTGTCCTGAATAGGTGATGCTCATACCTGCTTTGAGTTGCACTTGTTGGGCGATGGCTTGACGTAGATCAGCCACTACGGATGACAAGTCGCGTCCACGTACATCGATATACACCCAGCCTGTAGGACGTGCATTCTCACTCTTGAGCATGGGTG
>CAYJTU010000237.1:0-3999 GCA_964373105.1 uncultured Moraxellaceae bacterium
GTGATGATGTGATCCGTCCATTCGCCATTAATCTTTAGATATGATTTTGCAAGCCCTTCCTCCTCAAAGCCCAAACGATACAATAAACGACCACTGCGCTGATTTTCTGGACGATAGTTAGCCATGATGCGATGCAATTGATAGTTTTTAAACAGATAGTCGATCGCGGCTATGAGCGCTTCTTGCATCAGCCCTTTGCCTTCAAATGCGCCGCCAATCGCATAGCCTAAATGACAGGCTTGGAAGACACCACGCACGATATTGCTAAAATGGCAGAACCCTATAAGTTGAGGGTCGTCTTTGCTGTAGATGAGCAAGTTAAGCGATTGGCCATTGCTCATTTGCTGCTCGTATTGCAGCAAAATGTTTTGCATGTTGTCTGTGGTGTAGAAGTCATCAGCGCGCAAAGGATCCCAAGGTTTTAGATGGGCTTGATTGTCGCGGTAGAAAGCCAATAAATCAGCGCTATGCACGGGGGCTGCAGCACGGAGGGTCAGACGTTCCGTGTGTATCTCGTCTATGGGGAAAACCAATTGTGCCATCAGCATATCCTCTTATTTATAACGTTATCGTTAAGACAAAAAACAAAAAACGCCGCTAGGGCGTTTTCTGCTTTGGATTGATATTAGATCAGAACCCGAGGCTTACTGCATATACTGCTCATTGCCCACAATTCCGATCTTGGTCACACCTAAACGCTGCGCTGAAGCCAGCACCATGGCCACTGATTTATACTCAGTCACCTTGTTGGGACGGATATGCACTTCATCTTGGTCTGCTTGGGCGGCAATCGTACGGAGCTTGCCTTCCAAATCAGCACGGCTGGTGATCTGCACACCATTCCACAGTGTCGTTCCCGCAGCGTCAATATCCACATTGACCACTTGAGGGAGCGTTGTCGGTGGCGGTGGATCTCCAATCGGATTATCCATCTTGATCGCATGATTCTGGATCGGAATGGTAATGATCAACATAATGATCAGCACCAACATGACGTCGATCAACGGCGTCATGTTCACCTCCATCATCACCTCTTCTTCGTTACTACTGCCTGAACCCACATTCATACCCATAATAATCTCCTGTAAGCTGAGCCTGCTCTAACCGCGAGCAGGGGGTTGGGTGATGAAGGCAATCTTGGCGATTCCCGCACGCTGTGTGGTCACGATAACCTTACCAATTGACTCATACTTCGTCTGTTGGTCACCGCGGATATGCACTTCAGGCTGTGGCGTTTTAACAGCAACTTCTTTCAAACGCTTCAACAGCTCATTCGAATCGACGAACTGCTCATTCCAAAACACATCGCCAGTTTTATTCACGGCCAAGACAATATTGTCAGGCTTAGTCTTATACGGATGGTCAATCTCCTCGGGGAGCTTGAGCTGAATCGTATGTGTTACGACGGGGATCGTGATCAAGAAGATGATCAGCAACACCAACATCACGTCCACAAGTGGGGTGGTATTGATGACGCCGATGACCTCTTCATCATCGCCCTCAGAACCAACATTCATGCCCATAATTAGTCAGCCTTTTTGCCGGTATTACCACTTGATGACATCACACCACTGATCAGCACGGAATGTAAGTCATCGCTGAATTCACGAATTTCTTCAAGCGCAGTTTTATTGCGACGCACCAACCAGTTGTAGCCGAGTACAGCAGGTACCGCAACCGCCAAACCAATCGCCGTCATAATCAACGCCTCACCCACTGGACCAGCGACTTTATCAATCGATGCTTGACCTGCAATACCGATTGCTGTCAGCGCATGGTAAATCCCCCATACCGTACCAAACAAACCCACGAATGGTGCTGTAGAGCCTACTGTTGCCAAGAAAGCCAAGCCATCGCTGAGGCGGCTTTTAACTTTATCGACAGCACGTTGAATCGACATCGTCACCCAAGTATTGAGATCGATACGCTCAAGCAAGGCGCCATCATGGTGCTGCGTAGAGTTTGCACCGGTTTGTGCGATATAGCGGTATGCGCTGTTCGGTTTAAGGGTTTGAATGCCTTCTTCAACAGAAGACGCCTTCCAGAAGCCGTTTTTAGCTTCTTTCGACTGACCCGACAGTTTGGCTTGTTCAAACAATTTGGTGATGATGATATACCAGCTGCCCATCGACATCAGGATCAGGATAATCAACGTCCCACGTGCAACAAAATCACCGCCTTTCCACAATGCATCTAAGCCATATGGGTTTTCAACCGTTTCTTTGGTCGCGGCTTCAGGCGGAGGAAGGGGAGCACTTGTTGCTGATAAATCAGCAGGTGCGGCAGCAGGCGCCGTTGTCGCAACAGGTGCAGATGCATCTTCGGCAAATGCAAAAGGGGTGACCAATGCAGAGCCAGAAATCAGTAGGGCAGCCATCATTGATGTCATGCGTTTAGTGGTGTTATTCAACATAATTACTCCAATAATTTAAAAATTTGATTCAATATAAAGTGAGATCATTATCACGATGAAGAGGCGAAAAGATTAATCGCTTAACTTCCATACATACTGCATTTTCGTCCAAGATTCGACGGGTTGACCATCAGAGGTTGCAGGTTTAAATGTACATAGGCTAAGACCCTTTTGAGCTGCACGATCAAGTGCTTTATAGCCACTGGATTTTGCAATATTTGAATCTTTCACCTTACCATCTGCACCAATCAAGAGTCCCAAAGTCACCGTTCCTGACTCCTCGTTGGCAAGAGAGTCACGTGGATATTCAGGTTCTGCACAACCACTGCGGGCACTGGTCGACGCTGCTGTCACCTTTGGCGCAGCCGGAGGAGGCGCAACAGGAGCAGGCGGCGGCGGAGTCTGCGATACTTGGATCGCTGCAGGTGAAGGCGTAGCTACTTTGACTTCAACAGGCGGTACAAAAGTTGGCGGCGGAATCACCTTGGGTGGAGGCGGTGTTACCGACTTCTTGACCATTTTAGGCGGTTCAGGTTTTTTCTCCGGTGGCGGAGGAACGATCTCCTTGATGATCTGTGTTTCAACCGGGGGTTGAATCACATCGACCACTTTGCGGGCAAGTCCTGTGAGTAGAGCATAGATGATGATGATGTGTAGCAGAATCACCACGCCTATACCTACGTAGTTCTTGGATGGGTTTTTTCCATCCTGCGTGAAATTCATGCTTTCTTTACCTCCGAGACAACATGGTTAATTACTGGTAATGTCCATCGTAAATAACATCCTTAATAAAACGCCGTGTGAATGTTAATTCATTAAGCGGGCAAACTCATATGCCGATTGAGAGTAACCATATGGTTAAAATTGCAATAAGCGTGCCTGATATCTTATATAAGCTGTATGTCGTTTGTGTTATGAATTGAAAATCGCCTAGACAAGCTAGGCGATTTTCAAGAACAACAAATAAAAGAGTTCTTTTAAAACATCAGATTACAAGAACTTATAAGTACCGCGCAGGAAGAACACACGACCCAGTGGGTCACCGTTTGCCGCATCATAACCAATTTGGAAGTTATTGGTTGTGTTGCTTGGACGAGGATTGCGATCAAAAATGTTTTTGACCCCAGCAGTCAATGTCAGGTTCTTAAATCCTGTATAAGTTGTGGATAAGTTGTGGCGGATGTATGAGCCGACATTGTGGTTATCAAAACCTGCAGCCGCTGCAGTGTTATCATCTTTGTAACCTGATTCAAAGGTTTGCTGATAGTTCGCACTCCAAGTACCCAGGTTCCAGTTGACCCCGGCAGCATGACGCCAGCGGAAAATGTCTCCACCATTTGCGGTTCCTGGTAGACTGCTTTGGTATAAACCAGCAGCTTTGACATATGGACCACCTTCTTCAGTTTGATACTCGTAGTTTTGTACGTAAGTACCATCGAGGGTTAGAGCGAATCTGCCGAAGTCAGTATCTGGTAGTCTCCAGGCCAGTCCTAAATCAATTCCAGATGTGCGCAGGTTACCCAAGTTGAAGTTTGTCGCGGTGATGTAGTTTAAAGAACCATCAGCGTTACGTACAAATTCATTTG
>CAYJTU010000238.1:0-3994 GCA_964373105.1 uncultured Moraxellaceae bacterium
GTTTTTGTGCTTCTATGATGCAAGTTTTCTGTTAAAGTTCACTCCAAGATCATACTTGCTATAAATGTGTGCAAAGTCTCATTTCTTTGGTGAGTATGTCAGTTGTGGCAATCTGCATGCCAATTTATGACATCACGGCATCTAGTAATCGACATCAGTTAATTTAGCGATGTGACGTGGAGAAGAGGAAACTCATGGAACGAATGATCGAGTCAATGACTCCGTACAAACAAAAAAAGCAGCTAAAAACAATGTCTGCTGTGCTGCAGGTGTTATTGATAAGCAGTAGTTTTGCATCTGTCAGTATGGCCTATGCTGCTGATAGCGCTACAGCAACAACCGCGAGTCAACCGGGCATGGTTGGGTCAGCGATGGATTCGACGTTAGATTGGTTTGGTTTTAATCATACCAAGGTTGATGGATTGCATACCATGTATGTGGGCGTTGGGGATACCAATTCGCTGCTTCATGCAAATGTTGAACTTCCTACACGTTTTGGTCATGTTTATGCCAAAGTGGGTCAGTTTCTCGATGGTAAAGATATCGCAGGACAAGTAGGATTCAGAATGCCTTACTTATATACCAATGAAAAAGATAACGACGGTGTTTATTTTGGTGCTTATGCGGGTCACATTGTGAATAATGGGATTGCCGGTGAACATAAGAACCGCCTTGGCGGTGCGATTGAGATGTCTTATTTGTTTATGAATCGAACCAGTTTGACGGCGATCAGTATTTCTGTTGGTGGCGCTCAACCCGATAAAGAAGGGAATCCAGATCAACGGAAAGTCACACCTATCGTGATGTTTGGTGCGAGTTGGGGATTTGGTTTATTCTAACAGCGCTTATTAAAGGGGCTGGGTTTGTAGATGTTGTACGGGTATTTTGATTCTGAGTAGTGGCGTCGCCACTACTCATCTTTTTGATAATAAAGTAATATTGATTCAGCCAGTCGAATAGGATTCTGCATGTTATATAATTTTTGGCAAATTCTCGTCATGCGTCTGCATGATGTGCTCAATGGCGAACATTTTTGGGTCTATATAACCATTGCGCCAGTTGCGTCGATTGTCACATGGATGCATGTGTGGATGGCATTAAACATGATGTTCTATCCCATCAAATTTTGGGGGATTCGTTTAGGGCCTCTTCCTATCGGCTGGCAGGGGATCGTACCGCGTAAAGCCGGTAAAATATCCGGTATTATTGTTGATCAAACATTGTCTAAGCTAGGTTCATTGCAAGAGTTTTTTCATGCCATGGACCCCACTGAAATGGCACAGATGATCGGTGATGAAATTGCGGAAGAGCTTGAATACCTGATTGATGAGGTCATGCTGGATCGCAATGCCACACTTTGGGAAAATCTGCCGTATTCCATTAAGCGTCGCATCTATGAGCAGGCGCATAAACAAATGCCTGCTGTCATGCTGGATGTCGTTACTGAGCTCACATTCAATGTCGAAAGCTTGGTCGATATGCGAGAAATGGTTGTCAACAAGATGGAGGGTGATCGTGCACTGATGGTGCAGATGTTCCTCAAGGTGGGTCAAAAAGAGATTAATTTTATTTGGCACATCAGTGCTTTGATTGGACTGATCTTCGGTCTGATCCAGATGGTGATCTTCTTGGTTGTGCCATGGCATTGGACGATTGTGTTCTGGGCTGCGCTTTGGGGATTCCTCACCAATTGGATCGCGATCATGATGGTGTTCAATCCCATCGAACCGATCAATATCCGTTTCCCACAAATTTTTAGATTTGTGCGCAAGTTCCCATACGTGGTGCCGACGATTCCTAAGATAGGAACCTTCCCTTGGCAGGGCGCTTTCATGCGTCGTCAACCTGAAGTTTCTGCAGTATTTGCTGAGGTGGTGACTCAAGATCTGATCACGATCAAGAGCATTATGACCGAAATGATGTATGGTTCTCGCGCATTGAAAACGCGCCGGATTATCAAACGTCATATCAACTTGGTGATGGAGTCGCCACTGCTTCGCACGGTATTGCAGGTCAGTCTCGGACCGACCGAATATGCCAAACTAAAAACGGATATGATCGATAAGTCGATCGAAGTGACGATGAAGCCGGTATCCAACCCAGAGCTCAATCAAAGTCGCGGTCATAAGATTTATCAGATTTTCTACGAGCGTTTATTAAAGCTAACGCCCCCTGAATTTCAAAATCTTTTGCGTCCTGCTTTTCATGAAGATGAATGGATTTTAATTGTATTAGGCGGTGTAACCGGTGCTATTGCTGGGGGAATTCAGTTATTCTTTGGTTTCTGATCAGAAATGATTTGAATTTTTCATTCTAGAAAATGCCACATAATAAAAAAGCCCGCACAGTATAATTGCGGGTTTTTTTATGCAAAAGATGCAAGCGTTCTCTTTTAGCATAGCACTTGCTTGTTATTTGAAAAGATTTGCCCAGAACACGATAGAGATGAATTGCGAAATAGTATTGGAGCAGTGTGCAGATGATAGGTGAGTTGGGTTTTTTTGCGCTAATAGCCGCTCTCGTGATTGCGCTGTTACAAGGGACGGTGTCTTGGCTGGGTCTTTTATTGCGCCAGCCTCTTTGGCAGCAGCTTGCGCCCTCAATGGCTTTGGCACAAATGTGCGCGCTGCTTGTGAGTTTTTTTTGCCTCATGGCCGCTTTCCTCACAAATGACTTTAGTCTCATCTATGTCGCGGATCACTCCAATAGTTTACTGCCGTGGTATTACCGGATGTCTGCAGTATGGGGAGGACATGAGGGCTCTTTACTGCTTTGGGTAACGATTTTAGGACTGTGGAGCGGGGCGGTTGCACAATTTAGTCGCTCGTTGCCGCTAGATATGGTTGCACGAGTTTTGTCGATACTTGGGATGATCTCTACAGCAATGATTGCATTCATTGTTTTTACATCTAATCCTTTTTTACGCTCACTGCCGCTGCTGCCTGTAGATGGGGCTGATTTGAACCCTTTGCTCCAAGATGTGGGTTTAATTGTCCATCCACCCATGCTTTATATGGGTTATGTGGGGTTAGCGGTTCCTTTTGCTTTTGCGATGGCGGGGCTTTGGGCGGGTCGTTTAGATTCCGCTTGGGCGCGTTGGTCACGGCCATGGACCCTTGCGGCGTGGTCTTTTTTGACCGTGGGGATTGCACTGGGATCGTGGTGGGCCTACTACGAGCTTGGTTGGGGCGGTTGGTGGTTTTGGGATCCTGTTGAAAATGCCTCTTTCATGCCTTGGCTTGCTGCGACTGCATTGATTCACTCCATGGCCGTGAGTGAGAAGCGTGGTGTATTTAAGGCATGGACCGTTCTGCTTGCTATCCTTGCTTTCTCCTTAAGCTTGTTAGGTACTTTTCTTGTACGATCTGGTGTTTTAACTTCAGTCCATGCGTTTGCCGCTGATCCTTCGCGTGGCTTGTTTGTACTGGGTATTTTGATTGCTGTGGTGGGTGGCGGTTTATTCTTATTTGCGTTACGCGGCTGGAAGTTGACGACGGAAAGCCGTTATACCTTGTGGTCTCGCGAGACTTTCTTGGTGATCAACAATCTGATTTTGGTGGTTGCAACAACGGTCGTTTTATTAGGAACATTATATCCCTTAATCGCAGATGCATTTGCACTGGGGCGGGTTTCAGTCGGTGCGCCATACTTTAATTCATTGTTTGTACCGCTGTCGTGGTTGTTATTGGTTTTTATGGCGATTGCACCTGTCACGGCATGGAAGCAGCAATCAAAGCGTTTGCGAGACGCACTCATCATGCCGGCCTTTGCAGTGGGGTTGACTGCAGTTTTAGTCGGCATTGGTCTGTGGTTGATCGTGGCGGGTAAACACGCTTTCATGACGGGGTGTACTGCGGCCCTGTGCTTATGGGTACTGGGTATGCTGCTGTGGGATATCTGGACAAAGTCTAAGAGTGCTCCGAATTTGCTGCAGGGGGTGCGTCGTTTAACGCGTAGCTACTATGGGATGGTGCTTGCTCATGTGGGTTTACTC
>CAYJTU010000239.1:0-3951 GCA_964373105.1 uncultured Moraxellaceae bacterium
AACGCATCGCTAATTTGGGTCAACTCGGTGACAAGGTTTCTGTAAAGTCTGGCTATGGCCGTAACTTTCTGATTCCTCAAGGCAAAGCTGTTTCTGCAACTGCAGCAAACACTGCGTCATTTGAAGCACGTCGTGCTGAACTTGAGCGCATTGAAGCCGAATCACTAGGCAAAGCACAAGAGCGTGCTGCTCAATTGAACGAATTGAATGTTGTCATCACCTCGAAAGCTGGTGATGAAGGCAAACTGTTCGGTTCTGTTGGCACACGTGACATCTCTGATGCCCTCTCTGCTGCTGGCCATCCAGTTGACAAAGCTGAAGTTCGCTTGCCAAATGGCGCATTGCGTCACACTGGCGAGTTCCATGTTGCAATTCAAGTCCATCACGATGTGACGGCTGAAGTTTTGGTTACTATTATCGCTGAATAATAGTTGCTGAACATCGCAATAAGAACTATAAAAAAGCACGCGAAAGCGTGTTTTTTTTGTTTTAAAATCTCTATTTGCAATCGAATTTATCAAAAGTATTATCAGTCCACACTTTAAAGTTCCCATCAGAAATTGATTATAGAAATTGCGAGATTGCTTTATTATGATTTTACTACTGCCCTCATCTATCAATTAAGGGTATCCTAAGCAACCCCTTTTAGTTTGCTATATCCTGCTTCTCGTTCCACTACATCTTTAAGTACAGGTTTGATCATGCCAGACTCACCAGCTTCGCCAAATCGTGTCGCGACGCTATCGACTCACTCTGCTGAGAGCAGCACCAAAGTTGCTCGAAAATCGAATAAAAAAAATGATGCTGAAAAAAGCACCGAGTTGACGCGTGAGCTGCGTGTACCACCGCATAGTATTCAAATGGAGCAAGCCGTACTTGCGGCACTCATGACCATCAGTGAATCATGGGAGCAAGTGAGCGAGACGATTAATGAAAACTCTTTTTATGCGATTCGGCATCGTTTGATTTACAAAGCAATCGGCCATCTATCCACTGCCAATATGCCTTACGATGCGGTCATGGTCAGCGACTGGCTGAGTGGTCAGCATCTGCTGGATGATATCGGCGGTGAAGAGTACCTCATGCAATTACTTGCAGAGAGTCCTGCAAGTTTATTCAACCTTCCTGCGTATGCTGAAAAAGTTCGTGAACATGCCGTACTGCGTGATTTGATTGCGGTGGGTAATGAGGTGCTGCAAATTTCTTATGACCCCAAAGGGCAACCCGTCAGTGAGATTCTGGATGCCGTTGAAAGCAAAGTTTTCTCGATCAGCGAACAGCATAGCAACCGATCGGCAGAAAGTGGCCCGAAGGCGATCAATGCTGTTCTCAAAACCGTCCTTAATAAAGTTGAAGAGCTGCAAAATAGTGATAGTGCAATTACAGGTTTAACGACTGGTTTCGTTGAATTAGACAATAAAACGTTGGGCATGCAAAAAGGCGATTTGATCATTGTTGCGGCCCGTCCAAGTATGGGTAAAACCACATTTGCGATGAATTTGATCGAGAATGTTTTATTTGGCAGCGATTTACCTGCACTTGTTTTCTCAATGGAAATGCCCGCGGACTCCATCGCTGTGCGTTTACTCTCCTCGTTTGGTTCGATTGACCAGAGCCGTTTGCGCTCAGGGCGTTTAGAGGAGGGAGATTGGGTACGTCTCACCAGTACCATGAGTCAATTGCAGAGCAAACACTTGTATATTGATGACTCCTCTGCACTTCCCCCCAATGAGCTGCGTTCGCGTGCCAGACGTATTGCCAAGATGCACAATGGTAAAATCGGCGCGATCATGATCGATTATTTGCAGCTCATGAAAGTGCCAGGCATGGGTGATAACCGGGTTGGTGAAATTTCTGAAATTTCACGGAGCTTAAAAGCTTTGGCCAAAGAGATGAATTGCCCAGTGATTGCCTTGTCTCAGTTAAACCGTTCACTTGAGAACCGTCCGAATAAACGTCCGATTATGTCGGACTTGCGTGAGTCGGGCGCGATCGAGCAGGATGCCGACTTGATTATGTTTATTTACCGCGATGAGGTCTATAACAAAGAGTCTAAAGAACAAGGTACGGCGGAAATCATCATCGGAAAGCAACGTAACGGTCCAATCGGTACAGTGCGTCTTGCGTTCCAAGGTCAATTTACCCGCTTTACCAATTTATCACCTGAATATTATCGTCCAGAAGATGATGAGTAAGTTAAGCTAGAGATTAGCCGTTTAAATGTCACACGTTTTTTAGTAATAGGATTTCAAACATGCGGGATGCCCGCGTTCTTCTCAACGCCAAAGCCTTAACCCATAATCTGAATCGTGTTCGTGAGTTTGCGCCGCAAAGCCATGTGTTAGCCATGGTTAAAGCCGATGCTTATGGCCATGGCCTTGCCTTTGCTTTGACTGCCTTAAAGACTGCCGATGCGCTCGGCGTTGCTTTCTTTCAAGAAGCACGTGATATTCGCGCGCTTGGCAATACACAAACGATTGTAGTGATTGAGGGAGTCTTTAGTCTTGATGAGTGGATCCAAGCCGCCAAAATCAATGCCCAGTGTGCGATCCATCAGCCTCGTCAATTAGAGTGGGCGCTGCAGCATGTAGTTCCTGATACAATCATCTGGCTTAAGGTGAATACAGGCATGAATCGTTTGGGTTTTGCGCCTGATGAAGCACTGATTGCAGCTGAAAAGCTACGCGCTGCGGGCTATCACTTGATCCTGACAACCCATTTTGCCAATGCGGATGAGCCCGATCACCCCATCAATCAGCAGCAGATTGAAACCTTTTTAAATCTAAAAAAACAGCTTGAGCCGATTGTGGCTTCTATGTGTAACTCGGCAGCGATTATGCAGTGGCCAGACTTGCATTTTGATTGGGTACGCCCAGGCATTATGCTTTATGGCAGCAGCCCATTTACAGATACTTCAGCTCTACAATTAAACTTACAACCCGTGATGACGTTAAAAACGCGCTTAATCGCAATGCATCAGATTGCTTCAGGCGTAACTGTTGGTTATGGTTGTCGCTACACCACGACTCGCCCCACTCACTTGGGCGTTGTCGCAATCGGATATGGCGATGGCTACCCGCGTGTCGTAGATCATGCGCGGGTGAGCCTTCAGGGTCAATTGGTTCCAATCATTGGTCGCGTCAGTATGGATATGTTGACCATCGATTTAACTGATCTACAACATACGCCAAATTTGGATGATGAAGTCATCATGTGGGGTGCAGAGATTCCAGTCGATGAAATTGCATGGGCGGCAGGAACTATCGGTTATGAACTATTTACACGTCTTTCGCCGCGACCTGTGCGTTATATCACATAATGCATGCTTTTAAACGAAGACACTACTATCGCGCTTCTTACAAAAGACTGCTAAAATCATGACAAATGGATACAGGCATTCGACGATGCAAATAAAAAGGAATTTGGTGCAATATGAGCCGATCATGAGTTCAACTCTGACGCTCACGTTTTCCGCTCACTTAAAGATTGGTCGCTAGTATGCATCTCATAGGTCAGATCATTCGTATTGCTTTGACTAAAGGACTACTGTTCGGTCTCGTTTTTCCTATCCAACATGTCAATGCCGCTAATCTTTATATTTTTAAAGATAATGATGGTAATACTCTGCTGACTAATGTGGTTGGTCGTGATAAAAAACCTAAGGGTGAACTGAGTCAATATAGCAATCAAGTCAAAGTCACTTGGTATCCAGATACCAATGTGCATGCATACCGTAATTGGGGCGGCAGCGAGGCCTCGGTTCTGCCAAGTTATAGTCGTAATCGCAATGCCTATGATGACTTAATTTCGAGTGCAGCCAGTACTTTTGGTGTGGATCAGCGATTGGTAAAAGCGATTATGCATACCGAGTCTGGATTTAATCCTACTGCCCGCTCACCCGTTGGCGCACAAGGTTTAATGCAACTGATGCCCGCTACTGCGCGGCGCTTC
>CAYJTU010000240.1:0-937 GCA_964373105.1 uncultured Moraxellaceae bacterium
ACCCAATTCACTTTTCCAGCGCACGCCGTGAGTCAGGATAATTTTTTCAAAGGCATCGTAGAACTCTGGGTCACGCACCACACTCATGAATGGCGCAAGTCCTGTGCCGGTTGAGAGGAGATAGAGATTCTTGCCGGGCTTGAGATTGTCCATGATCAATGAGCCGGTCGGTTTACGCGAGACCAGCAGCTTGTCTCCAACTTGCAAGTGTTGCAAACGCGAGGTGAGCGGGCCTTCTTGGACTTTGATGCTATAGAACTCCAGATGATCTTCATAGTGCGCGCTGACCACGCTATAGGCGCGCATCAGTGGTTTGCCATTGACCTCAAGCCCAATCATCACAAACTGGCCGGTTTTAAACCGTAGGCTGGGATCACGGGTGGTGGTGAAGCTAAAGAGGGTATCGTTCCAGTGATGGACACTGAGTACGGTTTCATGGGCCATATTAGACATGGAAATTTCTCATCAAAGATCTAGCCCCCCGTCATGTTCATAAAGCGAACAATCTGCGGTGGCTCGTCAAGGTTAAAATAATGGGTTTCGGGTTTGAGAGGTATAGCATCCCGAATCGCCGCTTGCAAAAATTCTTGGTCATGGGGATGATTGCGCAAGACCTGTCGAAGGTCAACGGCATCTTCATTCCCTAGACAGAGTAACAGACGCCCCTCAGCGGTGAGGCGGACCCGATTGCAGTCCCCACAAAAATTATGGCTGTGTGGTGAAATCACCCCGATACGTACGTCACTGTCTGCCATCCGATGATACCGTGCTGGACCTCCGGTTGTCTCCTGTGTCGGCACTAAATCAAATTGTTGTTTGATGATGCTGAGAATCTCGGCACTTGAGATATGGGCTTGAGCGCGATCATGCTCATCAATGATTCCAAGTGGCATCTCTTCGATAAATGTGAGATCCAGTTGCTCATGTCTTGCGAAAT
>CAYJTU010000240.1:947-3924 GCA_964373105.1 uncultured Moraxellaceae bacterium
TCACACTGTTATATTTGATCCGTTATATGCCTTCATATTGTGCGTCGTGTATACCATCCAAAACTTCTTGCAGACGACCCGTGCGCGTCAATTCATGAAAGCGTACTGGATTTAGGCTATCAAGGCTGATATTAATCCGATCAAGGCCAGCGGTTTTGAGAGGAGTCGCAAATTGCTGAAGGCGGGCACCATTCGTGGTCAATGTGAGCTCTGTTAATCCATCCAATTGTGCCAAGCGTTCAACCAGAGCAGGAAGATTGGTTCGAACAAGAGGCTCTCCGCCTGTTAAACGAATTTTGCTGACACCGAGCGCTACAAATGCTGCGGACACCTGATAGAGCTCTTCTAAACTCAATATCTGCGCTTTGGGTAAAAAAGTCATGTCTTCCGCCATGCAATATACACAGCGGAAATCACAACGATCGGTGACTGATAGGCGTAAATAGGTAATTTGACGACCAAAGCGGTCAATCAATTCAGGAACTGCGGCGACCTCGGTTACTGTTATCGGATGCACAGATCCCATATCAGGCACCATTGCGATCGAGTTTAGCCAGCTTACCCGCGACTTTGGTCCACTTTTCATGATCGGCAAGTGCGGGTTTCTGTTGGGTAATTTGTGTCCAGCTGGGATGCTTGGCCAAGACAGCATTCAACGTGACAAACTCGATCTGATTCGCAGGGACTTCATCCTCTGAACGGATGGCATCGACAGGACATTCAGGTTCACATAACGCGCAGTCGATACATTCATCGGGATCAATGACGAGGAAATTAGGCCCCTCATAGAAGCAATCGACGGGGCAGACCGAAACACAGTCGGTATGTTTGCATTGGATGCACTCTTCCATCACGACAAAGGTCATACGGCTTGCTCCAGATTAATTTTTTCAACTTTACGAATATTCACGGGCACATGCTTGTGAAAAGGGGTTTTGGATAAAGGGTCACAGTGAGCGCCCGAGGTGAGGCGATTGAGCTCTGGTCCAATCGGTGCACTGCCTTGGTAGCGCATACCATAGCCGTGTGGCAGGGTGACCATGCCACGGCGGACCGCATCATCAATTTCAATCACAACATTGATTATTCCTGCTTTGGATTCACAGGTGGCGTGTGAGCCGTTTTCCAGTTCCAGATGCTTGGCATCATCGGGATGCATGCGCATCGCGCCATGCGGATCGACTTTACGCCAAGCAGGGTCACGGTAAATCTGATTGGCGTTATAACTGCGACGTTCGCCAGCCATCAGAATGAACGGATAATCTGCACCTGGCATCACTTCGGTTATTAAGGCGCGCAGTTCGCTGAACATTTCAGGAATCGCTAGATGCACGCGCCTATCCGACGTTTGAATCAGCGTCCATGTATCTTTGAATTCATGCTTACTGAGCAGGGTGCCTGCCCGGTTATTGAGGATGGCATTGAACAGCACCGTGCCCAGTGTCAAACGATTACCCTGATACCCCGCTCTACGGACTGCCTTGTAATGGGTTTGGGCGTATTGAGTCGCAAGCGGTAGGATCGGTGCTGCGGCAGCGGCGTCATTGGGCAATGCTTTACCCAAGGTGCGATAGACGATCGAGGCTGCGAACGGGATTAATGATTTATTGCGTGCAAGCGTGGCACCGATGGCGCCCATATAGCCCAGATGGTTTGAGACTTTAGGCTCATGTTTGGCGATTTTTTCAAGCAGCGGAAAGCGATCTGGCAGGATGCCCATCTTTTCAAGCAGTCGGGTATAGATTTCTGGCTCAGCCAATGACTCACCGAGCTTCGGAAAGAGAGCGTGGCGCAGATGGAAGGCATTTTCTGGGAATTCCAGATTAAAGCCCGTCGCTTCCCATTTTTCAAATTGTGACGCTGCTGGGAGGATATAGTGTGCAAGACGTGCGGTTTCTGTCATCGCCACATCAATCACCACGAGGAGCTCAAGCTGTTTAAATGCACGCTCATAGGCTTGGGTATCGGCATAGGTCATCAGGGGATTGGCACTGTCAACAAACACCGCGCGGACACGATTCGCGCCTTGATGCGTGATCTCATCGGGCAGAATGTTGGGTGGATAAATGCCTGCAATCGGGTGCATCTGGTGATGGGCCGTGAGCTTGAGGGATTTGCCGTTCTTTTTCTTGCGCTCATCGGTATGACCGAGAATGGGTAGGAGGAACGAATGGAGATTATTACCGCCTTTCTTACCGAAATTTCCGGTAATCAAATACAGCAGCTTTTCCAAATAACCATTCAAGGTGGTATGCAAGGTCTGTTGTATGCCTAGATCGATACGGACACAGGCCGTCTTTGCAGTTGCAAAACCCCGTGCCACGCGCTCAATCTCAGCCAGCGGCACATCCGCACGCTCGGCATAGTCCTCAACCGGGATCGCCAGTAATTCGTGCTCAAGTTGATCAAAGCCAGTGCAATGCTGCGCGATGAAGTCACGGTCATGCAAATTTTCACGCACGATGATTGCTAGCATCGCCGACATCAGGTAAGCGTCTGTTCCTGGCCTAAGCTGCAGATGAATATCAGCTTGTTTAGCGGTTTCAGAGCGACGCGGGTCAATCACC
Source organism: uncultured Moraxellaceae bacterium (assembly GCA_964373105.1). Classification (GTDB taxonomy): domain Bacteria; phylum Pseudomonadota; class Gammaproteobacteria; order Pseudomonadales; family Moraxellaceae; genus Aquirhabdus. The sequence continues at coordinate 3,515 of CAYJTU010000240.1, forward strand.
ACCATGGTGCGATTGGGGTCCTTTTTGATTTCTTTTAAGGTGTCGCGGGCATTGGGGATACCGTGAGCCTGAAACGGATTGGTGCCGATAAAAAGGACATAATCCGCATGCTCGACATCTTCGGTGGTATGGCAGGTTTGACGACCAAATAAACGACCATTGACCCAAAAGTCGCCGGTTTTTTCTTGTCCTAAGGCATTGTAGGCATAGCGACTTTTCATTGCCGCGAGGATTTGACGACTATAAGCCCCGCCGATGTGATTGCCCTGACCACCGCCACCCACAAAAGCAAAGGCATCACCGCCATGTTGCTTCCGAATGCTGAGGAGTCTTTGTGCAATGTCAGTGAGTGCCTCATCCCAACTGACCCGTGTGAATGAGCCATCTTCTGCGCGCTTGAGGGGAAATTG
>CAYJTU010000241.1:0-3789 GCA_964373105.1 uncultured Moraxellaceae bacterium
ATAGATAATCCCCAGTTAAATTGATGTGCTCCCACCCCAGCGGTGACAGATATTGGGGTTGTAAGCTGGAACCGCCGCAATTTCCGTCACACAACCAGAATATCAACCTGCAAGTTTTTTGATGCGCTCGACAAGGTGTCCGAACGCTTCGTTAATACTGGCTTATTTCTCGACTACTTTGCTCCAGCCTTGGAGTATTCCCTTGGAGCGCCGAAATTAGCGGGCATGAAACGTTTCCATTCCGTGCATGGCAGGCACACACAAGCTCGGACAGCACTGTTTCCATGCGCGCTAGATCAACCATCTTTTTACGCACATCCTGAAGCTTATGCTCGGCCAAATGACTGGCTTCGTCGCAGTGGGTACCATCGTCCAATCTGAGTAATTCAGCGATTTCGTCCAAGTTAAATCCAAGTCGCTGGGCTGATTTGACAAACTGCACCCGCGTCACATCCGCCTCACCATACCTGCGAATGCTGCCGTAAGGTTTATCAGGCTCCAGTAATAAGCCCTTGCGTTGGTAAAACCGAATGGTCTCCACATTGACCTTAGCGGCCTTGGCAAAAGAGCCTATGGTTAAGTTTTCAAAAATATTTCGCATACCACTTGACTCCGTACTCAACTACGGAGGTAATCTTATACTAATTACTCCTGATTTGAAATGAGAAACGCATGGCTAAATCACCTAATGGGCGGGGTGCCCTTTTCGCTGGCGGTCTGGCGGCGATTCTTGCATCTACTTGCTGTCTAGGGCCACTGATCTTGGTTGCACTGGGTTTCAGTGGTGCTTGGATCGGTAACTTGACGGCATTAGAGCCATATCGTCCGATCTTTATTGGCGTGGCATTGGTAGCAATGTATTTTGCTTGGCGGAGAATTTTTCGACCAGTTCAAGCTTGTAAGCCCGAAGACGTCTGTTCGATGCCACAGGTTCGGATGACTTATAAAATCATTTTTTGGTTAGTGTCAGTGCTCATTCTCATCGCGCTTGGTTTTCCTTATGTTTTACCTCTTTTTTATTAACTGGAGATTATTATGAAAAAATTATTCGTTTCTTTAGTGCTTGCAGCCGCTGTTTCTCCTGCATGGGCGATGACTCAAACCGTTACGCTCTCTGTATCAGGCATGACCTGTGCGGCTTGCCCAATCACTGTCAAGAAGGCTCTCACCAAAGTTGATGGTGTCAATAAAGTAGACATTATTTTCGAGAAACGTGAGGCCACCGTCAGCTTTGATGATACCAAGACCAGTGTACAGAAGCTGACCAAAGCCACAGAGGATGCTGGCTATCCTTCAACGGTCAAGAAATAAGGATGCAGTGAACTGCGGTTAGTCACTGACGCGCCAATCACAAGACTTATAGTGGTCTAAATTAAGGGCATTTATACAGTAGTTATTGAGGGATACATCATGAAAGCGTGGCTGGTCTCGAAAATGAATGATTTCATTATTATCGCAATAATCGCTGGCGTTGTAATGCTATTGATCATCGGTGGGTTTTGCTGCTGATCAATAAGCTAGAAACGGCTATTAGAAACATAAGGAACTATCGAATGATCCATTTGCAAATTAAGGGCATGACCTGTGAATCATGTGTGGTTCACATCAAAGAGGCCTTGACTCAAGTGGCAGGTGTGCGCTCAGTGAGCGTATCCTATACCAAGGGTACGGCACAACTTGATACAGAATCCAGCACATCCCCGACAGCATTGATTGCCGCTGTTACAGGACTTGGTTACAAGGCCACATTCACTGATGCCACGGAAATAGATCAAGGCAGTGGGCAGCATGTCGCGATTATCGGTAGTGGTGGTGCTGCAATGGCGGCAGCACTAAAGGCGGTCGAACAAGGTGCAAAAGTTACGTTAATCGAACGCGGTATCATTGGTGGTACTTGCGTTAATGTGGGCTGCGTGCCATCTAAGATCATGATCCGTGCCGCACACATTGCTCATCTGCGTAGCAAGAGTCCGTTCGATGAAGGCATTACCTCAATGGTACCTGTAGTTGATCGCAGTAAACTTCTGTACCAGCAGCAGACGCGTGTTGAGGAGTTGCGTCACGCCAAATATGAAGGAATTTTAGACAGTAATCCAGCCATTACCGTGTTACATGGTGAAGCCATGTTCAAGGATGGTCAGAACCTCATCGTGCGTCTGAATGACGGCGATGAGCGTACAGTGGCTTTTGATCGTTGCCTGATTGCTACAGGTGCCAGCCCAGCCGTTCCGCCCATCACAGGCTTAAAAGAAACACCATACTGGACGTCTACCGAGGCATTGGCTAGTGACACCATTCCTAAACGCTTAGCCGTGATCGGCTCCTCTGTGGTCGCACTGGAGCTGGCTCAAGCATTTGCTCGTCTGGGAAGTCAAGTCACAATCCTCGCACGCAGTACATTATTTTTCCGCGAAGATCCTGCCATCGGTGAAGCGATCACAATAGCTTTCCGTGCTGAAGGAATTACGGTGTTGGAGCATACTCAAACCGGCCATGTCGCTTATGAGGATAGTGAGTTCGTACTTGCCACAGGATATGGGGAAATTTATGCCGATCAGTTGCTGGTTGCCACGGGTCGAACACCGAATACGCGTAACTTAGCATTGGATGCAGCAGGGATCACGGTCAATGCGCAAGGCGCCATTGTGATCGACAAAGGTATGCGTACCAGTGCCACACACATTTATGCCGCTGGCGACTGTACGGATCAGCCACAATTTGTCTATGTAGCAGCGGCGGCTGGCACCCGTGCAGCCATTAACATGACAGGCGGTGATGCCGCAATCAATCTGACAGCTATGCCAGCGGTGGTGTTCACCGATCCACAAGTCGCTACCGTGGGCTACAGCGAAGCGGAAGCGCATCACGACGGGATTGAGACCGACAGCCGCCTACTTACGTTGGATAATGTACCGCGTGCGCTCGCCAACTTCGACACGCGCGGCTTCATCAAATTGGTCATCGAAGAAGGTAGCGGGCGACTCATTGGTGTACAGGCTGTGGCTCCAGAGGCTGGCGAACTAATCCAGACTGCCGTGCTTGCTATACGTAACCACATGACAGTGCAGGAACTGGCTGACCAGTTGTTCCCCTATCTAACGATGGTTGAGGGGCTGAAGTTGGCAGCACAGACTTTTTCTAAGGATGTGAAGCAGCTTTCGTGCTGTGCAGGATGACCAACCTAATAGGAAGCAAGCTGGGAGCCTTAATCGAAATCGCCGACTGCCTCTGAAACGGGGCAGCGTAGAGATGCTGGTTCAACCTAGAAGAGTACCATTATGAATACTATAGACGACTCAACCGTTATCAACTGCTCTGTTTGCTGCAAGGAAATTCCGCTCGATGTCATCTTCACACCAGAAGGCGCGGAATACGTCGAACACTTCTGCGGACTTGATTGCTATGCACGCTTTCAGGCACGCGCCAAAGCCGTTGCCGAGCGTGACACTGTTCCAGTCCTTGGTGGTGTAAATTTGTCAGATTGAAGTAAATCAGTACTCAATTACTCTCCCACATCCCCATGTCGTAAAACACATGTTTTACGACAGTCTTACAATAATCATCAAAACGTCTGCTAATTGGCGTCTAAAATATACGGAAAACCTTGTCGCTATGCGCTACTATACGGAAACTTAATTTTAATGGTTATCCGTTTATGTTAGTGGGCTACATGCGTGTTTCATCAGACTCCGATCGACAGAATACGGACTTGCAACGTGATGCACTTCTTGTTGCTAGATCGGAAGAGCACACTCTGAACTCCAGTCACAATTCTTGGAATCTCGTTTT
>CAYJTU010000242.1:0-3729 GCA_964373105.1 uncultured Moraxellaceae bacterium
CTACACGCCATATAACACACTCTGTCCCTCCCCGACGCTCTTCCGATCTACAATGGGCTACGTGATATTACCCCCCATATTGGCAATGATTTTCATCGTTTGAGAATCGGTATTGGACATCCAGGGCACAAAGATAAAGTGCATGGGCATGTACTGGGACGTGCACCTAAAGCAGAACAAGAGATTCTTGAGCAGGCTTTAGATGAAGCACTACGCCTTACACCGATGATTATTAAAGGTGATATTGCGCGCGCTATGAGTCAGTTAAATGGTTTTAAACCGACATAATATTTGATTTAAAACCAAGGCTGTAACTTTAAAATTAATGTTTTGTCGCAATATTTAACGGATAAGTATTGTACAAGTCAGTCACACGCGGCACAATGCGATCCGCCGATCATTTTAGCCAATGATTGACCGCTTTTTTTGTGCTGTTTGGCCCTACTCCACGGAGACCATCGCCATGCAAACATCTATGTTGAAATGTAAAATCCACCGCGCACGTGTTACACAAGCTGAACTTCATTATGAAGGCTCCTGTGCAATCGATGGCGATCTGCTCGATCTCGCGGGTATTCTTGAATATGAACAAATTCATGTTTGGAATGTCACGACCGGTGCACGTTTTTCGACCTACGCAATTCGTGGCGAAGAAGGCACAGGGATGATCTCTGTAAATGGTGGTGCGGCACACCACGCTGCTGTAGGCGATATTATCATTATCGCGACTTTCGGTAATTTTGAAGCCAAAGAGCTGGTGAACTTTAAGCCACAACTCGTTTATTGCAATGAAGATAACAGTGTCAGCCACACTGCAAACATTATTCCCGTGCAAGTTGCTTAATTTAGTGGGTCATTAATTACTAAATTAAACAATAAAAACATGTTACCTGCAACTCTTTGAATCCATTAAAACCCGTCTCCTATAGACGGGTTTTATCGTTTATATAGCCAGCAAAAAACGCTTAGAAAGCGTCAATTAAGTCATGATTCACTGAAGTTGTAGGTCAGTTTTATGGTATGCCGGACTTAGAGTCTGTTAGAATCTCGCTAGTTTTTTCAGTCTCACCTGTGGAGTCGACCTCTCTAATGTCTCGTTTTTCCGTACTGCTCGCTACTACTGTTCTTACAGGCTGGTCGCTCACCGCTTCTGCCGTGACTGTCGTCCCTTCTCCACCTGTACTGGATAATAAGTCATATGTATTAGTCGATTATGATTCGGGCCAAGTACTCGCATCATCGAATCCAGACTTAAAATTGCCGCCTGCATCACTCACAAAAATGATGACCAGCTATATCGTTGAGCAAAGCCTACTGACTGGTCGCCTCAAAGAAACCGATATGGTGCGTATGAATGAGTCTGCCTGGTGCCGTGGTAGTAGCGCAGAATCCTGCATGTATGTACCGCTCAATGGCTCTGCATCTGTGCTCGACATGTTGCGTGGCATCGTGATTCAATCAGGAAATGATGCTTCTAAAGCGGTTGCTGAACATATTTCGGGTAACGAAGGCGCCTTTGCTGAAGTCATGAACAGTGAAGTAAAACGTCTCGGGATGAAAGATACCCACTATTTGAATGCAACGGGCTTGCCGATGGATGGTCACTACTCCTCTGCACTCGACTCCGCCATTCTTGCACGTGCAATCATCAAGGATAGCTCCAAATACTATCCAATCTACTCAGAAAAGTGGTTTACCTATAACAACATTAAGCAAGGTAACCGTAATGCCCTGCTTTTCACGGATCCGAGTGTAGACGGTCTTAAAACAGGCCATACCGAAGCTGCAGGTTACTGCCAAGTGACATCCAGCAAACGTGGTTCCATGCGTCTGATTTCAGCGGTCTTCGGCGCTAAGAGTATGAATGAGCGTGCTAGCCAAACCCGTGCCATTTTAAACTGGGGCTTTAGCAATTTTGAGACAACTGCACTCCGTCCTGCTGGTCAGTCTCTGGCAACCACACCCATTTGGCTTGGTAAAGTTGATACGCTGAATGTGGGTTTAACCGACCCGCTTCAAGTCACATTGCCACGCGGACAATCCGCTCAAGTACAAACCGTGCTAACCGTTACGCCAAACCTTACTGCGCCAATTCAAAAAGGCCAAGTTGTGGGTAAAGTGATCGCATCATTGGATGGAAAAACTCTGGTTGAACGCTCTCTGATTGCATTGGAACCTGTAGAGCAAGCGGGTTTCTTCTCGCGCATGATGGATCACATCAAGATGTTCTTTAGCAAACTGTTTAAATAATTCGTGATGACGTGATGAAAAGCCCGAATTGAATTCGGGCTTTTTTTATTCATGGCTTTACGCGAATGCTTAAGCCTGCATAATGACTTTGATTATCAGCTGTGATACAACGATTAAAAATCTAACTTCGCTTTTTTCTTGGAAATTCATAATGATTCCGGATCTCGTTTCTGTAGAGTGGCTCAATAACAACCGTAACAATCCTAAAATTAAAATACTGGAAGCTGGGCTTAAACCGCCGTTCTCAATTCCAACGGACAATCCAGACAACTTGCGTATCCCAAATACACTCGTTGTGGATTTAGATCAGGACTTGGTGGATCGGGACTCCCCTTTTCCCCACATGATGCCTTCCCAAGATACGTTTACCCATCACATGCAAAAGCTAGGGATTAATTCGGATGACCAAGTCATCATCTATGACCAGTACGGATTTTTTTCCAGTGCGCGCTTGTGGATGATGCTGAAAAGTGTGGGGCATCGCGATGTCGCAGTACTTGATGGCGGATTACCTGCATGGCTCAAATCTGATTATGAAACGTCGAATAGCTACGCTATCCCTCAGAATCAGGGCAATTTTTCAGCCCATACTATTGATGGCTTCTTGAGTGTGGATGATGTGATCAAGCGCATTGATGATCCCCATTTTAAGATCATCGATGCACGCTCCGCAGAGCGCTATCTCGGTCAAGCCCCTGAACCCCGTGCAGGTCTACGCCTTGGGCATATCCCTAATTCGCTGAACTTGCCTTTTGGCAAAGTTCTGGATAATGGTTCCATGAGATCCGTTGAAGCGCTTAGAGAGATTTTTTCCAGTCTCGTTGGACCACAAGATGAATTAATTTTTTCTTGTGGATCTGGAGTGACAGCGTGCATTCCTGCACTGGCTGCACATTTAGCCGGGTACAAGCACATCAGCATCTATGATGGGTCGTGGGCGGAATGGGGTGCGGATTTGAAGTTGCCTCTTGAGCTTTAAAAAATGCCATTCGGAATATACAAATTTATAGATATCTTTACTGGTGAGCCACTAAAAACCCGGGGCAATCTACCAACGCCCCAACTTCTCCACATCTGACTGCTTCTGCTCAACCCAATCTGCGCCCTTCTCGGTCACTTCTTGTTTCCAAAACGGCGCATCATGCTTTAAAAAATCCATTAAATACTGCACCGCATCAAATGCTGCTTGACGATGAGCACTTGCAACAATCACCCCCACCACATTTTCACCAAGCGCTATAGCACCCACGCGATGCACCAAGACCACGCCGAGCAGTGGCCAGCGCGTACACGCACGCTCGACATGCTGTCTTAAAACGCGCTCAGTCATTGCCGGATAGTGCTCAAGTATTAGACCTGTCACAGCGCTTTTGTCGCCAGAGGTACGCACTTGGCCCAAGAACGTCACGACCGCACCCACCGAACCATGCGCTAGATTTAGCTGAGCATAGCGTGCATCAAGATCACTCTGCTGAAAAG
>CAYJTU010000243.1:0-3685 GCA_964373105.1 uncultured Moraxellaceae bacterium
GTCGGAAATTAAATTTTTGGTAAGTATTTTTGAGTTATCGGTTGCGCTCCGACTAACGCCAGTATATAAAACTAAAAGATGACTTTTAAAATCTTCCATTTTTGAAGCGGAAATTTTAATCGGCTCAACGACAACGCCGAAAGAATGAGATCTTGATTTTTCAGGTTTGAGATCTTTATTTCCGCCGTGCAGTACATCAAACTGTCTTTCACAATCGCGGATAGTAACGCCGCCTGGCGCGACTTTACCACCTGGACAAAGCCTAGGGTCACTATAAGAACCTGCTGTGTTGGTGGTCGATGTCGGTTGGTTGAGTTCGTATAAGCTCGGAGCACGGAAGCCTGTGGTATAGGATGAGCGGAACATCAACTCTTTCAGCGGCTGCCAACGTAATGAGACTTTAGGGTTTGTCGAACTACCGACATCACTATAGCTGTCATAACGAACAGCAAGTTGTGCTTCTAGCGTTTTAAGAATCGGGATTTGTAACTCAGCGAATACCGCGCCTACTTCGCGTTTTCCAGACATTGATTTTGCATCTGCAGAACCGGTACTGTCTACTTTGGTTGCGATGTCATAGTCGACATTGTATGCAGCTTTTTCCTGGCGATACGATGTCCCTAATGCGAATCCTAAGCCACCAGCAGGCAATTGCGCAATTTCACGACTGATCGTGATGTCAGCAGTGGTGCTGGTTGTTTTGGCAAAAAGATAAGGACCTGCTAATCCGATTGAATCAATAACATTAGCATCTGCAGCAAGTTGTGGGCCGAATGGATTTAACGTGCCGTTCCCAAGTGCCTCGCGGACTAAGTCGTTATTCAGATAGCCACTGATGATTCTCTCTTGGGCATTACTTTCCGTAAATGCAACACCTGCTTTATAGTCCCAACCAAATTGAGTACCATCCGCAGCAAAGAGTAAGCGATCTGACTTATTCACACTGTCGCCATTACGACGGCCAGATTCTACTGCGCGGTAGTTGAGACTGAGTGGGTCACCGCTTAATCCTGGAAATGCAGGAGTTATGCCATTGCCTGGGTAATATTTACTGCTGCTTGGAATGAAATAGTCTGACCCTGAACCTGATGCAAGATCTTCGGCAATTTTGGTCTGTACTTTATTTTCTGTGTGGATAAATTCAGCAGAGACTTTATTGTCATCATCAATCTTGGCTGTGGCTTTACCAAGGAAAGACCAAGTTGTTGATTCAGGAAGAATATTAATTCCGGCTTGAGTGTTGTAGCGGCATAATCCTGCGGCATTTGGACTGGTGAAGGGTGGGCGGCAACCAGAAGCTGCGTATGGGTTTCCTGAAATATCTGAACCAGGATCATAAAAGTTCGCAGGATAGGTATTTCCGCTGGTGTTGTTGATGCCAAGGTCTGGTCGAATACCACCGGCTCGGGTGAAGCTGCGGTCTTTTGCATCAAGGGGCTGCTGGTGCAAAAAGTCGACAATCCCGAAGACATTGACGCCATCTTTATCCAGATCACCCGCACCACCTGCGATATTAAGATGGCCATTGGTTCCCGCGCGACCTGCACCAGGGATAGCCCCATCAGCAGTCATTTGCAGCCCAGTAAAAGAGCGTTTTGTGATGAAGTTGATCACGCCGCCGACCGCATCCGTACCGTAGATCGCAGAAGCGCCATCTTTCAACACTTCAATACGATCAAGGGCGGCTAGGGGGATAACGTTCAAATCCACAGTTGCGCCATCAAATGGGCTATTGGCCATACGACGACCATTTAACAGGACCAGCGTTTTATCTGCGCCGAGTCCACGTAAGTTTGCGGTCGATCCCGCAGTACCACCGCGGCCGATATTCATAGATGTTGTATAGGAGGATTGGTTGGCTGAAATACTACGCAGGGCTTCTTCTGCCGTTGTGATGCCTTGGCGCGCAAGTTGTTCTGTTTTGACCACAGTAACCGGCGAAGCACTTTGAGCGGCAATGCCTTTAATCGATGAACCCGTGATTTCTACACGTTCGATTTTTTCATCAGCTTGGGCAGTAGTAACCAGTCCACCAATACCTACCACCATTCCACCAGTAAATATCAAGCGGAGTGAATGCGCCAGTATGTTTAATTTCATTACAATGTAACCCCTCTACTAAGTTATCGTTACAGTCAGCAATAACTATGCCACAGACTGTAACTAATTATTCACAATTCCCAATATTGCTTATATCTAAATTTAAATAATCTGGCTAGTCATTTTTTTGAATAACCAGATAACTGGTACGACTATGTGAATTGGATCGCGCATAATTTAGTTAAATGTTTTTATGAAAAATTTACATTAAAATATGATAAATAGATTATATTTAACAATATCTTATGTTTAATCTATGTGGAGTTTTCCTGGGGTGAAGTTGACTGTTTGGTTCTGTTTTTTGTCAAGTTTGGACCGGTTGGTCATTTTTTTTGTAATCAAGTCGAGTGATCGGTGGTGCTCTGTGGTGCTCTGTGGTGCAGGCACCAAAATTGAGCAACTGTGCTATGGCATGGTCAAGATGGCGCTTTGTATATTCAATGTGAAGGAAAGCGTGTATTCTAAAAAAAGGTTGAATGTGCATCAGTGATAACACTCCTTGTTTTAAATATGGGTTTAATCATATAAAAATAAATGATTTATATAGATAAATTTTATTTAAAATAAACCAATATTTTTGTTTTGAAGTACGCTGAACCGTATGGTCAATGTAAGTATTCGCTGTTTTAGCTTGTAAGAATTACTCTACGGTCATTTTTATGACATTGTGTAAACACTATGAAGGAGCTTTTTATGCACGATGATGTGCCTAACAAGGATTGGTTTGGTGCGCAATTATGGTGCGTATGTAGTGCATTGTTGTTGTCAGGATTGTGGCTCGTGCAAGGCGATGCCTATGCCGCGCCCAATCCGGCCGATCCTCATAAAGTGATTCGGGTTGCGTTTGAGGCAGCTGATGATGGTTTCGATTCGGTTCGTACCACCAATGCGTATTCAAACTGGGTGATCAACGCGATTACTGAGCCTTTGATGACCTATGACTATCTGGCTCGTCCAGCCAAGCTGGTTCCCAATACCATCTTGTCCATGCCCGAAGTATTGGAGCAAGGGAAGGTTTACGTATTTCATCTCAAAAAAGGCATTTATTTCGCACCCGATGCGGCTTTTAAAGGAAAACCGCGAGAGCTCACTGCGCAAGATTACGCCTATACCTTAAAACGTTTTCTAGATCCCAAGAACCACTCACCATCCGCCGGTTTTTTAAGCGGCAAGATGGTCGGGATGGATGAGCTTGTTGCTCAAGCAAAGGCAACGGGTCGATTTGATTATGATGCTCCGATTGCAGGCTTACAAACCCCAGATCGCTATACGCTGCGGGTGACATTGAAGCAGCCTGATTACAATTTTTTGTCTATTCTGGCTTATAGCGCTTTCGGCGCGGTGGCACGTGAAGTCATCGAAACATATCAGGGGCAGACACACAGGCATCCTGTCGGGACTGGTGCATACATGCTGCAAAAGTATATGCCGCACAGCAAAGTGATTTTGGTCTCTAATCCTCATTATCGTGGCTATGTATGGGATTTTAAATCATCGGGAAGCGCCGATGACGATCAAATCGTGCGTGATATGAAAGGCAAAAAGATGCCACAAATTGGTCGGGTCGAAATCACTTTGCTAGATC
>CAYJTU010000244.1:0-3590 GCA_964373105.1 uncultured Moraxellaceae bacterium
AAGCGTCACGTGACCTTCCCACTCCGGCTCCAGTGGTGTGACATTGACGATAATGCCACAACGCGCATAGGTCGACTTGCCCAGACAAATAGTCAATACGTTGCGTGGGATACGGAAAAATTCCATCGTGCGGGCTAAAGCAAATGAATTCGGCGGAATAATACAGACATCCGACTCGATGTCCACAAAGCTTTTTTCATCAAAATTCTTAGGATCAATGATCGCTGAATAGACATTGGTAAAGACTTTAAACTCACGCGCGCAGCGCACATCGTAGCCATAGCTGGATACGCCATAAGAGATGAGTTTCTCATTGTTCTCATCATAGCGGACCTGTCCAGGTGCATACGGCTCGATCATGCCATGCTGCTCACTCATCTGGCGAATCCAACGATCTGATTTAATCGACATACACTTCCCTAAAATTGACAAAAATTTGGTGCACTAATATTGGCGCTTAATGTACGCGATTTAAGATGCTTTATAAAGCGTCGTAGCAGGCAACAGCCTTAAATCGCCTCTTGGCTCATACTGCAAAGTGACTAAGCCCAAGTGAGATCAATCACGCTGTGGGTTTGCACTTTCGCTCTCATCACGCGAGCTACTTGGTTCAGGATCTGTACGGCGTACTCGGCGATCCACAGGCAGATCTACTTCACGCTCACTTTTGCGCAGATCATAGCGTGCGCGAACGAGAGAACGGGGATTCTTCTGATCAGCCCGTGCAGGCCAACCTTCGCGTTGACGCAATCGATCACCATCCGTTTCTTCGGTCTGGTCATGGAGCAGTACTTGAGAAGTCGGATAAGGTAAATCAATGCCTGCATCTGTTAGCGCATACTTAATCGCGACCAAAACTTGATCCATCGAATCGGTCATATCCATCTGCGCACTCTCTTCAATCCACCAACGCAAACGTAGCATGAGTGCATAGTTGCTAAAACCTGTCGCAACAATAGTCGGATTAGAATTTTCTGTCACCGTATCGCATTTCTTTAATGCTTCAAAAATCGCGTTTTTCGCCACAGCCACATCATCTCCCATCCCGATACCGATGTCGATTTGACTGCGACGCCGGCGAAATGCGGTGTTGACAATAACCGGTGTGGTATAAAGCTGTGCGTTAGGAATGACAATCCGCCGACCATCATAAGTTCTGATGTATGTCGCACGGATTTGGATATCTTCAACCGTCCCTTCAAATGTACCCATAATAATTTGATCGCCGATCCTAAAGGGTTCAGACAACAAAATTAAAATCCCAGACAGCATATTCTGAAAAATATCTTTAAACGCAAAACCAATTGCTACCGAACCAATCCCGAGCGCACTGACTAACTTCGTCGTGGTAAATCCAGGAATAGCGACAACCATTGCAATCAAAACGCCAATGAAAATAATCATGGTTGAACCAATTCGATTCAGCACTTTGACCAAGTTTTGCCGTCTTTGCACCCGATGGGTCAGCGTCCTTTTGATCACCATCTTAAATAATCGCGCTAACCCCCAGAAAAGGACGAGAACGATCAGTGATGCGATGAGGTATGGCGTTCGATCCATAAACTGATCGATCAAATTATTCACGGGCGCATAGATCCCACTGTAATGCGCAACCGTCTTTTCAACGGCTTGAGAGGTTGCAGCCCCAGCTTGATGGAGGGTATTGCTGGTTGCCGCACCTGCTTCTCTAATTGTACCTTCTAAAGCCATCGGAATCGCCCACACACTTTTATGTTTTCAAAGAGGAAATAAATTTATCGATCATAGCGCATATTTTGCCTGTCTTAATGCGCTTTGTCAGCGCTGTAAGCGAGATGTCGGCATCAAAATATGCATTTGGGTAAAACAATGCAAATTGCGCACCGTATTAGTCCGTCCACCACCCATTTGATCACAGCACTGAAACAATGCTCAAAAATAAAAAAACCCACAAATCATGTGGGTTTCTTCAATCAACGGTTGCTTAGCAAACCGTCATACCATTATGCGTGACCTGTTGCCGCTGCAGACTCTTGTTGCAGACGTTCAACATTTTCTGCGAATGCAGCATCAAAATTGATAGGCGCAAGCAGGAATTGTGGGAAGCTGCCTTTGGTGATGATGTCACTCAACGCTTCGCGCACGAATGGAAACAGAATGTTTGGGCAATATGCACCCAGCAATTGTGGTAATTGTTCTTGGGTGACATTTTCGATCAGGAAAATACCCGCTTGTTTTACTTCAGCGATATACGCTGGCGCGCCGCCGTTATTTGCAGTCAGGGTGACACTCAGAACCACTTCAAAGTGACTTGGATCAAGCTGTTCAGCATTGCTGGATAAATTGATGTTGAGCTCTGGCTGCCATTCACTGGTGAACACTTTAGCGCTCGGCACCTCAAATGACAGGTCTTTTAGATAGATACGCTCAAGCGCTAATTGTGGCTGTGCTTCTACGCCTGCTTCTGTTGGTGCTACTTGTGGTTCATCACTCATGGTCAATCGTCCTTAGGTCTTTAGTTTAAATTTGAAGGCATGCCATTCTAGACAAACTGATCTATGCAAACATGCCAAAACATCGATAAAAAACAGCATTGCTTATACAAAAATGCTTATACGAAACGCTTTTACAAGATGACTATTCAGCCAACATCTTGTCGAGTTCGCCGCGTTGTTCCAGCGCATACAACTGATCAAAACCACCGATAAAGGTGTCTTTGATAAAGATTTGTGGCACGGTGCGTTGTTTGGTTTTTTGCATGAGTTCAATACGTGCTTGTTCAGGCTGACGCGTCAGATCGATATCGTTATACGCCACGCCTTTACGCTGCAAAAGTTGCTTTGCGCGCACGCAATAAGGACATACAGGTGTACTGTAAATCGTGACAGGCGCATTGGCGCTATCCTGTTGTTGTACTTCGGCATTCATACCAATTGTCCTCATCTCTCAATCCGCTGTTGATCACTCAACATCTATGCAAAACCATACACCATCATTTTTTGGTCAAAATGGACTTGACCAACGGGAGACCCTGACCTTGCCAGCCCAAAATACCGCCTTCGAGCCGATAAAGTTTCTCACCACCCACTTCCTGCACAGCGCTTCCTGCAGTTTGGCCCATCTTGCAGACCATCACGATCGGTTGGCTGATTTCACGCAATTCTTCCAAGTGACTCTTCAAGCTGCTGAATGGAATGTTGCGACTACCACTGATGTGACCTTCACGAAATTCTTTTGCATCACGCAAATCAATGATCACGGCTTTTTCACGGTTAACAAAACCACCCAATGCTTGCGGTGAGATCTTCCGACCACTGCGTTTGCCTTCAACGATGAAAAACAAAACAGCTAAAACGCCCAAGATGCCAAATAAAATCGGATGATGTTGCATGAATTCAATAAAACGTTCCAAAACATTCACCTTAAACTGTTAAGCCACTTTAAAATTAAGCAAATTTAGACAAGCCAACTGGCTTTTCTATCTTTTTGATAAAACCTGATGAAGATTATATCAAGTTATCAAGCAATCATGCCCATATGATGACAAGACTGTGCGGGTGACTCGATCGTTTTTCATTGATAATGTCAATCGAGTCGTTTTTAAAGATAAA
>CAYJTU010000245.1:0-3557 GCA_964373105.1 uncultured Moraxellaceae bacterium
GGTGGATTATCACGACAACGTTTAATTGATACCTTTCAACGTACGGATGGATTTAATATCATTATCTTGTCCACGACTGCCGTTGGGTTTGGGGTCAATGTTCAAGCTGCAAATCATGTGATTCACTACACACGCTGTTGGAATCCCGCTAAAGAAGATCAAGCAACAGATCGAGCCTATCGTATTGGACAGACGAGAGATGTATGGGTCTATTACCCTACTATACACGCCGCGGACTTTGATACATTTGAAATTAAACTTGATCACCTTCTTGGCTCAAAACGCCAGCTCGCTGGTGATATGCTCAATGGCTCTGGTGAAATTTCTAGTAAAGAATTAGCTAAAGATGTACTCGGATAATGAGTTCAGTCTAACCCTGATGCTTCAGGCCGGTGATTATTAGTACTGTCGTTTGGCAGTTCTTAAGCATATGTGGTTTGGCATTGCTTTGTTCGTGCACAAAAACTGCCAAACTATTGCATAGGAATACTTTATGAATTTCGTAATACAGTACTAAAAGTACGATTGCTTGCTAATCGGATTTGGCTCTTTGATAAAGATTTATTGCCTATGATATCTGCTATCGGAACAAACATGATCAAGGTACGGTTATCTTTAGTATTCCAGCCATACGCAACAAAATCTTTATCGGCTAGAAACGACTGATCTCCATCTTCAAAATCCGAAGTCGGAATACTGCCGTTAGGCTCTTGATTCACCGAAGCAGTAAGGTGGACAAGTCCTATCGAGCTGTCTACTAGCACCCGATCAGTATGCCCTTGAGAGTTTTTCCGTCCCTCTACAACTTTAGCGGGATAGCCAAGAGATTCAAGATGATGAGCAACTAGGTCTGCTAAGCATTTCTTACGCTCTAGCACTGTATTTCCAGTAATCATTGATTTCTGATCCTTATAAAACATTATTATTTTTATTTATAACTCATTGCTAGGCAAAAAAGTAAAACCAATCACGAGATATTAAAAACAAAATCCATTGATTTGGTCTAATTAGACAAGAGTCTGTCTAATTAGACATAACCTTGTCTAATGCCGTCTAAAGCTATATTTGGACAGACGCAGCTTCACTCTCCTGACGCTGAACGTCAATCTGCTCCATCCAAGTCTCAGCCAAATGCTCACCAATCTGCGCGAGATGATATAAATGCTCTCCAGGCTCAATATCCTCATCCGCCTGGATCGCCAGAAGAAGCGCACGAAGCCAAGAAAATTTTTGGTAATAAGAGTCTAAGCACTCCTCATCGCTTTGGAGTGACTTTGGCTTATTAGATAGATGCCCCACTCCAAAGTTACTCTTATCATTCATGGCAAAACTCCCATTAGAAGATGTTTGAGGTCATAGCAAAAATCTGGATTCGTTTCGATGCTACGATCAATCACTCTCTGCACCCAAACACTCACTGCCTTATGGTTGTCAAAGACTCTGTCGACATCCAAATAAAGCGCCAAGCCATGGCCAGATTGGATCTGCAGTTCTCTGATTAAATCACTTGCCAATCGATCCGCTAATGGACTGATCCAAGTACGCAACGTATGTTGTATAGCCATCATCATGCCCCTTCTATTTCGGGATTGGAGTTTTCAAGCAGCATTTCAAATGCACTGCCATCCTTACGGGTAATATCAGGCACATAGCGGCTATAGACACGAAATAACATTTCTGTATTCGAGTGACCCAACTGCCTCGCAATCCACTCGGGGTTTTCCCCTGCCGCAAGCCATAAAGTTGCGGCGGTATGGCGGGTTTGATAAGCCCTTCGTGCAGTGATCCCCAACAGAAAAAGTGTCGGATGCCAAACGCGTCGATTAACGTTGCGATACTCAAGAGGCGCTCCATCACGATTACAGAATACGTATTCAGATTTAGTCGCCGTGATCTCATGCTGTTTCTTCATCGCGTCATAAACCCAGTGAGACATCTGGATTTCTCGATTGGATCCACGGGTCTTGGTTCCACCCATTTCACCATCCACCAAAGCCTCTCGAACTTTGATCTCACGGCGATTGAAGTCCACATTTTTCCATTTCAAGCCATCAATTTCACTGGTGCGCATACCTGTAAAAAATCTGACCAGATAGTAGTTGCGAAAATCGACTCGTACGGCATGAATGATTTGCCATGCTTCACCTAAAGTGAAAGGCATGACATCAGCTTTGGTCTCTTTAAGATTGTTGATGTTTTGAAATGGGGTTTCAAAACCGTACCTTTCAGCGGCCTCTTTTAGTATCATGCGTAGAGGTATCATGATCTGGTTGATCCGTGTTACCGACAGACTATCTTGGCGCTTTCCGTATTTCACTTTGGCGAGGGAGGCACGGAAGCCCAAGATGTCTGACTTTTCTATCGTATTAATCGGCTTAAATCCAAAATAAGGCCGCAGGTAATTATTGACTGTTGTTTTCACTTTACGTCGATAACTGTTACGCCATTCAATTTCTCTCTCTGCATACCACACTCGGCTGAATTCAGAAAAGGTAGGAACGTTCGTAGAGAGGCTCAAAGCCCTACTACGTAGCTCTGTCATTTCCGCAGCTCGAGGGCTTTTGGGGAAATACTTTGAGTAGTCAAAGGTCCCCAGGGTGATCTCAGCTTCCATTGTTTCGACGATTTTCTGCAGCTTTTTCTGATTTATAGGCGTATCAGTTAAAAAGGTTGTTTCCCGACACCGTATGCCCATAAATTTAAAATCAACGAATAACTTACCGCCTCTAACTCGTATGCTAGCCATGATTAGTTCCCCTTATTGAAGTGCCATGCCACTTAAACTACCAACGATAGATTTCGCCATGTCCTCTTCGATCCTTTCCCAGATATAAAGAATCTTGCGACCACCAAAAGGGCGGATGTAATGGATTCCTTCAATCAGTACTGCATCTTTGAGTTGATTACGGATGGTCCTCGCATCGTAACGAATACGATCCGATAGCTCTTGGGTTGTTAGATATGTCTGTGTCATAATCAAAACTCCTATTTAGTACCTTCATTGTGTGATTTAAGCACCACATGATGAATATTAGCACAAAAATAGCATAATGCAAATATTTTAGAACACAATGGTGGTATTTTATGATTGTTTCGAAATTTCATATCCTTCTAGCTGAGCGCAGGCTTAAAGTTGTGGATGTAGCACGCATAACCAAAATGAGCAAAACTACGTTGCATAAACTTTATAATGAACAATCAACTCGGATTGATTTCGAGACCATCGATAAGCTATGTCAGCTACTTAATGTTGAGGTGGGGGATTTATTGAAATATGTACCAGAGCCTAAAAACGATGCAATTACAGATCCAGAGTTGGAGTCAAAACCAAACTGATCAAAATTTAATCTAGGCACAAAATGGGCACCGTTAGGGCACCGCTTTCATTTTCACGTTTAAATTATATTTTTATTTTTGTTCAGACATAAAAAAATCCCAGCTAGAGAGCTGGGATTTGATGATTGAATACAATCATTTATAAAAACGGAACCGCTTTTGGGGGCGATTCCAAACTGGAGCGGGAAAAGAGACTCGAACTCTCGACCCCAACCTTGGCA
>CAYJTU010000246.1:0-3535 GCA_964373105.1 uncultured Moraxellaceae bacterium
CATTTGGTTATTAATTTAACGCTTAGTTGTTAGGCTTTAAATTCAAATACAATTTGCCCGTTGAGCTCAGCTAGACAAGTCCATTCAAATTGGTGCAAGATTTATAATTGATCTAAAAGATCAATTATATGGTTCATCAATGAGATAGGTATTTCATGATTGGAAGTCAGGTGTTTTGAAGTTAAGCATTTTGATCAGAGCTGAATGACATGTTATTGAAGGAAGCCTATGCAAACTGAACCTAGAAGTCTTGAACCCAGCAACATCAGTGAGAAAGAGAAGCCATTTGAGCCACACTATCCCTATGAGGAGGTCGCGAATTCAGTCAGTCATGGCTTAGGCATGTTGGCGGCAATTGTTGCGAGTGTTTTTATGCTGATGAAAGCGACAGCTCCCGCAGCTCACTTGTCTGATGGGCAAGTTGCTGGGGTAGCTGTTTATGGTGGGAGTATGATTTTATTATTTCTATCTTCAACGCTTTATCACAGTGCTGTCGACCCTGCCCGAAAAGCGATGTTTAACCGCATAGATCATTGTGCAATTTACCTACTGATTGCAGGAAGCTACACGCCATTTTTAATGATCACACTTAAGACGACCTTAGCTGAAGTGTTGCTTGTCATTATTTGGGCACTTGCAGTCGCTGGTATTGTGTTCAAGATTTTCTTTATTGATAAATTTCCACGTACATCACTTGCGACGTATTTGCTCATGGGCTGGTTGTCGATTATTGCGATTTACCAGCTCTACCAGGTTGCACAAATGCCACTGGTTTATTTGCTGATTGCAGGAGGCGTGAGCTATAGCGTTGGGACGATTTTTTATGCCATTAATAAGATTCCATATAATCATGCGATCTGGCATATCTTTGTTTTAGCAGGAGCCGCGTTGCATTGTTTAGCGATCTGGCAGTATGTGATTCCTTCATAAGATTTGACTGTTGACATAAAAAAGCCACCATCCTTTTTTTGGGATGGTGGCTTTTTGATGAAGTTTGGCATGAGAGGTTGAATGAGAATTTAACTGACTTTCAGAGCACTACGACCATGCAAAAGTACTTTGATCTTGCTCATATTGAGTTGAGTGAGCAGGACGCCGAGCAAGGTCAATATGCCACCCATCAAGTGATACCAGTGCAATTGCTCATTTAAGAACACTGCTGCAATCAGGGCGGTGAATACGGGAATCAAATTCATAAAGATACTGGTACGATTGGGTCCCAAGTGATGAATCGCGCGCGCCCATAAGAACGGAGCAAGTAGCGATGCAAAGACTCCTGCATAGAGTACCAATGAAATATTATGGATATTCAAGGCGCTGCCACCCCCCATGAATAGCAAGATCGGGAGTTGTACGACCACAGCAATACAAATCTGGATGTAAAGCATAGACCATAGGTCTATGGGCAAGCGCCATAGTCGAAGCAGTACGCTATAGATGGCAAACAATAAGCAGCCGAGCACCATTAACCCGTCACCGAGATGCACACCCTGACGAATTAAACTGGTTGGATCACCGTGCCCAAGCAGTACCGTAAGTCCATAAAGCGACAGAGCGCCGCCTAGAATAATAAAAAGCGTTGGGCGTTCACGAAGTACGATCATTCCCACGATCATGGTAAACAGCGGTAAGAATGCGTTGATAATGCCCATATTCGTCGCGGTCGTGGTTTGAGCAGCGATATACGCCATGCCTTGATACAAAACCATACCGAGCAAACCCAGAACTGCGAGCTTACCTAAATGAGGGCGGATGATATGGCGATTGCGCCAGACCTTGGGCAGCATAAAGGGAGTCAAAATAATTGCCGCCACGAACCAACGAAAAAAACTAATCGCCATTGGATCAATCACGTCAGCCGCCATACGCGTCACGATGATATTAATCGACCAAATTGCGACGGTAATGATTGGAAGTGCTATGTATTTTAGCGGCACTGACGGCGTTGCTGTGGCTGACATAATGATCTGCTCATAGGCTTATGGATGGGATTGCATAAGCATAGATTTTGTCTTTAATTAATGATATAGTTTTTATCAGACATTTAATTGTCGCATTCAGACATTGTTTAAACCGTATGGAAAAGTTGTACTTTTAAAGCCATTCAGTAATGGATTTTTAGGGCAGTTTTTAAGCCTGAAATTGGACACGGATTGATGAGCGTGACTTATGCAAATAGATGATCTTCAAGCAAAGCTCTCTCCGGAGTTACCATACCCGATTGCATGCCATGTGCGACGTTATGAAGCGGGTATTGCGATCTCTGAGCACCAGTCTCCTTGGGGAGAGCTTTCTTTTGCGTTGAATGGGGTCATGGAGTACATGATTGAAGGACAACCGTATCTTTCCCCCCCGCAATACGCCTTGTGGATTCCACCTGATGTCCCGCATAAGTGGACCAATCACAGCGAAGTGCATTATGTGACTCTTTATATTGCCAAGGATATTTGCGCCAATATTTCTGCAAAGCCGTGTACTGCGACACTCAGTGCACTGCTGCGTGCAATCGTGAATGATTTCTCGATACGTGAGGTGGTCTACCCTCAAACGCCTGAAGATTTACGATTGGCTCAAGTGTTTATTGATCAGTTGCGTCTTGCGCCAACTTATTCTAGTTACTTACCGTGGACTGCGGATGTGGCACTGGCCTCTTTGTTGTCTCAGTTGCAACAAAATCCAGGGGATAAACATGGCGCATCTTATTGGGCCGAAAAGTTGGGTATGACCGAGCGGACATTGCTGCGACACTGTCAAAAATTACTGGGGGTTTCGTTCAACGAGTGGCGACAACGTTTGAAACTGGTCAGTGCGATGTCTTTACTTGATGAAGGCTGGTCAGTACAGCATATTTCAACTGAACTTGGTTATAGCACGCCCTCTGCATTTATCAGCATGTTTCAACGTTTGACGGGCATGTCACCAGAGCGCATGCGTAAGACTGGTTATATGGAAATTCGCCAGTCGTAAGTCCTATTTCATAGTCTCGATAAAGAAATTCAAGAATCTTTGCGAAGTGGCTTTAGAAAATCAGCAAACCTTTGCCAAAAGGCCAACAAAGCCATTTCACATCAATACAGACTTCCAGTACACTCGCAGGCAATGATGCTTCAATCACAATGGACGATGTAGTGCAATTACCTTATCAGCAACCCAGTCAACTCCCTTATAGTTTTGCCAAACGTCATGGCGTTTTGCTTAAATTCGATGGTCAACATACGACGATTGTATTGCGAGAGAACGCCCCCTTACCAGCGTTGAATGAAGCGCGACGTATGGTCGGTGCTCCGTCGACCTACCAGACCGTGACCGATGACGAATTTACACGCCTATTGGCCGGTTCTTATTCTCGCGATAGTGGGCAATCACAAGAAGTTGCGGCTGGCCTTGAGGATCATCCCGATTTATTGAGTCTGGCTGACCAAGTCCCTGAAGCCGAAGATCTGATGGATCAAGAAGACGATGCGCCGATCATCCGCCTCCTCACTGCCTTGCCCCCTGAAGCGATTCGCTTCACCGCCTCTCATATCAATATTGA
>CAYJTU010000247.1:0-3432 GCA_964373105.1 uncultured Moraxellaceae bacterium
CTCTCTAACTGGTTCAATAACAGGACAAAAATAGTCGTGCAAAGATAAACTTGCAAGCTCCCTAAGTGCTAGAAGCTCATTCAGCTTCCCTCTCAAGATTGGATAGTACATGCAGTCCCTCTTCTTCTTTGAAATATCTTATTAAAGTATCTATTTCCCTTTTTTTGAATCGATAGCTAATTGCAGCATTTGCTAATGACTCAGGTAGGCTCTCGATGAGTCTATCATTGTTTTTGCGAGACTTTTTAAGAATTTGAATAAAATATTTATTTAGCAAGTTATCATCTAGACAATTTTCTAAAATTGATAAACATTCATTATAAATTAATGTATTAGGAAAAATAATTTGCTTGCCACTAAGTTTCTCAGCTAACTCGGTATATTCGTGTTGACGCAAAGACTGCATCAACAGCCTTTTATTCAAAGGACTTGTTCTACGAATTGCTTTTCGAACCTGACTTAAAGTTTGTTTTTCTGTGAGTCTTAATACACCCACTCCGCAAGGAACTAAATCAAGAACAGCTTGCTGATATTTAGCTGAACAAACAACATAGACTTCATCAAATAACTGCAAATACGAGCTTAATTGGTCTTCAAGGCGAACTAATGAATCATAGTCTGTCTTAATCTCGTAGCAGGTAGACTTACCATTGAGAATGACGCAGTCGGCTTTATTTGTACCTACTCTAAACTCTGGTAGCAGAGTAGCAGTATTTAATGAATGTACGCCCATTAAAATTTTCTTAATAATCAAACTTTTATAGTAATATTCATTCTGGTAATTTTCACGAAGAAAGCTATAGGCATTATCATATAACGCTCTTAAAGATATTTCAGAGTTATACGAAAAATTCTGAGACGCAATCTTTTCAAGATATGAAAAATCACCATTAGCAACATCATTTAAGACATTGCTATTAAAAACTTTGGCGATTGCCTTGCTTTCCCAATTCATTGCACACTAACCATAGCCACTACCCAATCCCTAGAACTAATCCAGAATGGATGATAGCCCTTTGCCTATTAGAAGTCACTAAAGCCACGCCCCTATCAAAAAACTAAGAGTACTAGAGCAAAACTCCCTGCCGACACCCTGCGCAAGACGCGTGTGACTGAGTATCAGACTGGTGGGGCGTTGAGCTGGTAAGGTTAAAGTAAGTATCAAATGACGGGTGTGTTGCAATGAGCAACACACCCGTTTTTTATTTTAAAAAAAATCCCACCTCCCCAAAATCAAACCCATTAACGATTTCCTAACAGATATCTCTCCGCAAATTACTGATGATGGGGTGTTAGAAGAACGTAGCTAATCAATAGTATGCAAAGCAATAGGATTCACTCTATACATTCTGGTGATAAGCCATAATCCCGAGTCCGGACAGGCAACGGGCTTGAGCGAGTGGCTGAACTTTTGTGGCTAGAGCAGCGTCATCAACATTCACGGAGAAAGACATGTCCACTGCATCCAAATGCCCCTTTCATACTGCTGGTACCGGCACAACAAACCGGGACTGGTGGCCAAAGCAACTGCGCGTAGATCTGCTCAATCAGCATTCGGAAAAATCCAACCCACTGGGTGAAAAATTTGATTACGCCGAGCAATTCAAGACGCTGGATTACCATGCTCTAAAAGCAGATCTGGTCAAACTGATGACCGACTCTCAAGACTGGTGGCCTGCCGACTTTGGTCACTACGGTCCGCAGTTTATCCGTATGGCTTGGCACAGTGCGGGTACCTACCGTGCGCAGGATGGACGGGGCGGTGGCGGTCGTGGACAACAGCGCTTTGCCCCGCTCAATAGCTGGCCTGATAACGTCAATATCGATAAATCGCGTCGCTTGCTGTGGCCAATCAAACAGAAATACGGCCAGAAGATTTCTTGGGCCGACCTAATTCTCCTGACTGGGAATGTGGCACTGGAGTCGATGGGATTCCGCACGTTCGGCTTTGCCGGCGGTCGTGAAGATACGTGGGAACCAGATAACGATGTCAACTGGGGTGCAGAAACCGCATGGATGGGTGACGACAAACGCTTCCATGGCGCACGTGAACTCGATGACAATATCGCCGCGACCCATATGGGTCTGATTTATGTCAATCCAGAAGGTCCAAATGCCAGCGGCGACTTCCTCGCAGCGGCCCACGACATCCGCATCACCTTTAGCAATATGGCGATGGATGACGAAGAAACCGTCGCCCTGATTGCCGGAGGTCATACTTTTGGTAAGGCCCACGGTGCTGGACCCGAAGAACATAAAGGCCCAGAACCAGAAGCAGCGCCACTTGAGGCGCAAGGCTTGGGCTGGATCAGCACTTTTGGTCAGGGTCATGGCAAAGACACCATTTCCGGCGGTCCTGAGGTGACTTGGTCCAAGACACCCACACTCTGGAGCAACAATTTCTTTGAAAATCTGTTCCAATTCGAATGGGAGCTGACCAAATCTCCTGCCGGTGCCAAGCAATGGATCGCCAAAGATGCGCCAGACATCATCCCGGATGCGCATATTCCCGGCAAATTCCACAAGCCCACCATGCTTACCACGGATCTGACGCTGCGCTTTGATCCTGAGTTCGGCAAAATTTCTAGGCGCTTCCTTGAAGACCCTCAGGCATTTGCCGAAGCCTTCTCGCGGGCTTGGTTTAAACTGACCCATCGTGATATGGGCCCGAAAGCGCGCTATCTCGGTCCTGAAGTGCCGAAAGAAGATTTGCTCTGGCAAGATCCGCTGCCCGCACCCATCTACCACCCTACCAGCGCAGATATCGCCGAGCTGAAAGAGAAGATTGCCGCATCGGGTCTAAGCGTATCGGAACTGGTTTCGGTCGCATGGGCATCCGCCTCGACCTTCCGTGGCGGTGATAAACGCGGCGGCGCCAATGGCGCACGTCTGGCACTGGCACCGCAGAAAGATTGGCCCGTCAATCAGACTGCGATTCCCGCACTGGAGCGTCTCAAAGGCATCCAGCAATCCTCTGGCAAAGCCTCATTGGCTGACATTATCGTGCTGGCGGGTGTGGTCGGTGTCGAGCAAGCCGCCAAAGCCGCGGGGATCGCGATCCATGTGCCGTTTGCACCGGGTCGCGTCGATGCGCTGCAATCCGAGACGGATGTTGAGTCGTTTGCCTTTTTGGAACCCCATGCAGATGGCTTCCGCAACTACAAAAACAGCCAAGTCGATGCGACCACCGAAGCACTGCTCATCGACAAAGCACAGCAACTCACCCTAACCGCGCCGGAGCTGACGGTACTGATCGGGGGGCTGCGTGTCCTTGGGGCGAATTTTGACGGCAGCGCACATGGCGTCTTCACCGATCATGTCGGCGCGCTGTCCAATGACTTTTTCGTTCATCTGCTGGATATGGATACCCAGTGGCAACCTGTTGATGCAACGACTGAAGTCTTTGCAGGTCGAAACCGCAAAACGGGTGCT
>CAYJTU010000248.1:0-3396 GCA_964373105.1 uncultured Moraxellaceae bacterium
CTTCCGATCTCTTAAGCCATTAACTAGTACATCAGTCGTAAGCTTTCCATCTGCGGCCATTTTGCGCAGTTCGCCTTGAGCCACGCCTAGACCTTGCGATAGCGCTTTCAATAGTCCTGGGGCTTGTTCCGCGACGGAATTGAACTCATCACCACGCAATACACCTGATGCAAGAGATTGTCCAAACTGCTGAATAGCGGCGGCGGCTGACTCAGAAGATCCTCCAGACAAAGCGACAGCCTGTGATACAGTTTTCGTAATCTCAGCAACTTTTAACTGCGACAAGCCTAGCAAGTCAGTTTGAGCTGCAAATTTTTGATATACGATCGCTGTACTCGCTACATCCGTACGAGTCGCTTGAGCGATAGCAAAGACGGATTGTGTGGCTGTTGCTAGATCGTATTCAGAATTCGTGACCAACTTTAGACGGTTTTGCAGCTCAGTATACTGATCGGCAACCTTAAGTATCTCAGCAGCACCAAGTCCTACACCTATCGCGCCGGCTAAAGCTTTAGCTTTACCCCCGAGACCTTCGATAGCATTACTCGCCGCATCAGTAGACGCGCTTATGCGGCGCATCTTGGTATCTGCTTCGCGTGCTGCTTGGTCTAAGGGCGCAGTAAATCCACCGATCCGAGCGATCAAATCTAGTGTTAGCGTGCCAAGGTTATTGGACATTGATAAATCCTAAAATTCAGACATAAAAAAACCTGCAAGAATGCAGGCTTTCAGAAATTTAAATGAAATTAATATCGACTATTTACTTCTTGAACCATCATTTTGTAATCCCAAATTTCTTTTTTATTCGTAATGCCACGCTTACTGTGAGCCTTTGAAATTAAACATAAGCGGTAGTCCAATTTAGCATCTTCGGCACCTAATGGGCCTAACATTTCTGTTTCAGCACGATTAATGCATGGCTTCTTGGGATCAAAATTCTTTTCGGGAGTTGGTGGATAAGCAGACGCCGAATCAACCTTTTCATCTGTAACGGTTGTTGGTTTAGCATCATATAGCTTATGACTCACAAGGATGTCGTATTTAGCCAAATCGCCTTCTGGTTTTCCATCAGGACCAACTTTATTGGTAAATACTTGATGTCCATCCTTATCTTGGAAAATATAAGTATCAGCGGCATTTAAAATAGTGACACTAAATGCAAAGCAAATCATTAAAATCCGTTTCATGGCTAAAACCCGATCAATTTGTAATCTGAGACTAACACAGAAACAGGGAGGATCAATCCCCCCATATTTCCATCGCTTCTTCAGCACTTAAAAAAGGCTCATCTTCATGCGGCATATATTGATAGGGATTCACATCTTCAGGTTTCGCAGAGTGAACGCGATCATACATGATTGAAAGCGGCGCTAAAGCTAACTCCATACGCCGCCCCACATTCAATGAGCCTCTTCGGTCTCGATAAGCTTGCCAGACTCGGAACTCTCTGACACTGATTCGTCGCTTGGCGTCGTCGATTGTGCATCCCCCGATTCCGTTAAGGACGAGTTCGCACCAGAATTCTGATTCGTCGTCGAGCTCGACTTTTTTGAAGGATTGACCTCTTCGATTTTAGCGAATAAGGCACAAGTCAGATCATCACTGATAGGACCCGCATCCTCAAAGGCACCTAGACCCATAATCTGGTCTATTGACTCAAAAACGGGATGACCATCTTCATCAAGTACACACGCCGCAATTCGACCAGCGACAAACTTATCTCGGTTTGCGCCAAAGGATTGCCCATCATTAACCGCACTTTGATAACTGAGCTTGCGAATATAAACATTAAACTCGCACAACTCACCGTCTAACAAGTATTCGACCGTCTTTAAAACGGGCTTACCGACAAATGCAGACTTCTTAACATCTGCTAAGCTGATTCTCTTACCCATTTTACTCTCGATGTGCGTTGGATTGTGACAGCACTTTTGACAATGCTGTTGCCTTGGAAATCGAATGGAAAATCAGAAGCCCAGCCAGTCCAGTAACTAAATGTGCGAGCTACGGCAGTTTGAACGAAGCCATCACCCGCAGTGTTCATAGTTGGAGCCAACTTAGAACCAGCCCAGCCCAGTGCAAATGGAATATCTGCATCTTGGTTATTGAGTAGTTCATATAGGCGGCCTTGAGCTGCATTTTTTGGATCTGCATTAATTCCTAATGATGCCTCCCCCGGTGTACTAAGACCCGGGACAGACTTGGTGGACTCCTCTTCCTCTAGGCACGTATCATCAATTTGAGTTCGTTTATCGCTACCCAAATTGACGCTGGTCACACAGCCTAAATAGGCAACTTCATTGACCAGTGGATCTGCAATTGTTGGAAGTATGGCCCAAAGTTGGGTCCCTTGTGTTTTTCTGCCCATAGCTGAAAATCCTCATTTAACAAGCGAAAAAAAACCCACCGAAGTGAGCCATGATAATAAAATCTATCTCTCTAAAAACCAGTCGGTATCAAGCTGCCAACGGTAAAGCTTTGTTGCCTCTTCACGCGACCATCCGCGAAATGCCGTGATTGTACAGTCATCCTCGATCACATCCCTAATCGCTTCAGCAATGGGTTTAACATGGGCGGATACATCGGAATACACATCGATCTGAAGACTTACAGCATCCATATCAGAGCGATCACCTAAATAATTCTCAGGTGTGCCATTCACAATCTGATATACGGCATATGGCCGTAATACACCTAATGGCGCTTCACCCCACGGATATAATCGGAGTTCAGTACCCAGCAATCCTTGCAAAACCGGATCTACTGAACAAATTGCAAAAAGTGGCGGGATCATGTTCTCATAGCCTCATTCACACCCAATACAAACTCATCGACAAAAGTCTTAGACACCTTGCTAATATTTTTTGCCAATGCAGGGCGCATAAACGGTACTGCTGGGGTGTAACTAGTCCCAAACTCGATATAGCGCCAATAAGTCGTATCACCGCCGGAAAATTTCTTTTTATCTTTGCTGTGTTGGTTATTGGATGCCCCACCTTTGACACCCACTCGCATCACAATACCACCTAGCTTTTGCCCTTGCTTGCCAGACTCTTCGGTAACGATATTCTTAAATATTTTCTCAGCAGTTGCAGGATCATCAATTAGTTTGGCATTGGATCGGGCCTCATCACGCACAATGTTCATAGCTTTACGAGCAGCTTTGCGGGTGATACTTTTTTGAGCTTTGGCTTGTAGAGATCGGATCCTAAGCATGACTGCATCTAAACCCGTAACATCAAAACTGACTGTCATAAATTACCCCTGATTAACGCCAGCACCACACAAAAGCCAGAGCGACTTCCTGCCTTTCTCAAAATCTGGGATGATGCCTTCGATGTTGTAAATTTTCCCGCTGAAAATGACTCGATAACTAGAATCAAAAATGCAGTAACG
>CAYJTU010000249.1:0-511 GCA_964373105.1 uncultured Moraxellaceae bacterium
ATTTGTTTTCAGGACAAGGCAGCCAATATCCGGGCATGCTGCGTGAGCTTTTTGTTTACTTCCCTGAGTTACAAGATGTGCTCGCATTGGGTGCTGAGCATCTTCCAGTCTTGTACCCAACGACCGCTTTTGATGAGATAACGCGTTCCCAGCAGCAGCGCGATCTGACCGACACTCGTCAAGCGCAGCCGGCATTGGGTCTGGTTGAGCTCGCGGCTTTCCAATGGTTGACAGCATTTGGCTTAAAACCTGATATGGCTGCTGGCCATAGCTATGGCGAGTTGGTAGCACTGGCGACTGCCGGTGCCTTTGATGCAAGTGTGCTGGTCAAGCTTTCGCAAGAACGTGCCCATGCGATGATGTCTGTCGCGTGTGATGATCCGGGTAAGATGGCTGCTGTCAGTTTGGATGCTACTGCGCTTGAGCCGCTCTTGGCCGACTTTCCATCGGTGGTGATGGCCAATCAAAATAGTCCCACGCAGACCGTTATCTCGGGTTTGAGCCAAGATAT
>CAYJTU010000249.1:521-1729 GCA_964373105.1 uncultured Moraxellaceae bacterium
GCGATGGCTTATCTAAAGACGCAGCATGTGGCTTGTAGACAAATTGAGACGGCGTGTGCCTTCCATTCTCCGCAGATGGTTGGTGCGAGTCAGCGCTACCGTGAAGTGCTTGAAGAATATGCCGTGGGGGCCCTTAAGTGGCCAGTTTACTCTAACCTTACCGCGACCGCTCATGACCCCGCAGCAGACAGTATTCGCACCAATTTAAGCGCTCATATCAGCAGTCCAGTTCGCTTCGTGGCTGAAATTGAGCAGATGTATGCGGATGGTGCGCGGATTTTCCTTGAAATTGGTCCGCGTACCGTACTGACACGACTTGTAGGTCGTATCCTTAAAGATCAGCCGCATACGGCGATTGCGATTGATCATGATCATAAAGGAATTACGGGTTTGTTTGAGTCGTTGGCTCAATTGGCGACATTGCTTCCTGATTTTGATGCAAGCAAGCTTTATGCAGGACGGACTAGGGTCCTAGATTTGGATCAACCGCAGGTGTTATCGGCATCGACATGGATGGTCAATGGCGGACGTGCCTGGCCGCTCAAAGGCAAAGCACCTGCTCATGCCGGCGTTGTCAACCTGAAACCCGTCATCCATGTCGCATCGGGCGCGTTGGTCCAAGCTGACGCCGCACAAGTCAGTACATCTGCTGGTGAGCAAGCCATCGTCAGCTATCTCAACAATATGCGTGATATGGTACATGCGCAGCGTGATGTGCTGCTTGGGTTCTTCGGTGCACCCGCAGCGCCAGTCGCTTCCAGTTATAAATCATTTAATGGCGTATCCGCAGCCCACACGCTCGCGGTAGTTCCTGCGACCATCGAGGTGGCTGCACCGCTAGTTGCTGCGAGCCACTCAACAGCATCGAGTCAGGATCACCAAAGTGTTCTTCTGGGCTTAGTCAGTGATCGCACAGGCTATCCGAGCGAGATGTTGGATCTAGATTTAGATCTAGAGGCAGATCTGTCGATCGACTCAATCAAGCGTCTGGAAATCATCGGCGAACTTTCGCAAAAACTATCACTGCGCGCTGTACTAGGAGCAGATGCCGATGTTCAACTCGAAGAGTTGGCAGGGCAGAAGACTTTACGTGCGGTTCTGGATTGGTTAAAGCAGCATCTACCTGTAGCCGATCAACCGATATCAGAGCAAACAGCGACAGCTGTGCCTACGCTTGCCGTGAAAACGCCGCCGCCAGTTGCGGAGAT
>CAYJTU010000249.1:1739-3393 GCA_964373105.1 uncultured Moraxellaceae bacterium
TATTGTCAGTGATTGCACAGGTTATCCCGTTGAAGCGCTTGATCTCGATCTGGATTTGGAAGCCGATTTGTCGATTGATTCGATTAAACGTTTGGAGATTGTTGGGCAACTGCTTAATCAACTGGATACAGCGGGTGGCTCAGATCGCGATGCGATGTTGGATCATCTAGCCGCCTGTAAAACGCTAAAAGCGATGCTCGATTGGTTGCAGGACTCTCTTCCATCCCAGCAGTCTGTGGACACAAGGCCGCAGGTCGAGAATGACGAGAATGTTGCAGATGCCATTCCCTTTGAGCGCTACATCTTGCGCAGCCAGCAGATCGAACACCACAAGTCTGCGACTTTAAACTTATCGGGTTTACGCTTCTTGATCACCAACGATGGACTAGGCATTGCCACCGCTTTGATTCCGCGTCTTGAGCAACTCGGGGTCAGTGTGCAATTGGTTGATTTCACGCAGGGGATCGAGTTGATCCCTGAACTGACCGAAGTAGATGGCTTAATTCACTTGTGGAGTATCAATCCGCAGAGTCAGATTGATGATATCAAACGCTTCTTTACGGCAACGCGTACGGCCTTGTTACATCGGATGCGACATCTACTGGTGCTGACAGGTCTGGGCGGTGATTTTAGCGCGACCAGCCCTGATTATGTACGCGGCGGCGGGATGGCAGGCATGATCAAATCATTGTCCCGTGAGTTCCCTGAACTCTGCGCGCATTGGGTGGATGTCGATATGCATGAAGCCCCTGAAACCTTGGCGAGTTATGTGGATGCTGAACTGCATTCCGCTGACGCATTGCCCGAGGTGGCTTGGCGGCATGGGCATCGTCGTCAACTGAACATCCTGCATGCCGAGCTGGATCCTGCGACGATTGAGGGTTTACCGCTTGATCGTGACAGTGTTGTCTTGCTGACTGGCGGTGCACGGGGCATCACAGCACTGATGGCTGTCGAACTGGCCAGTCGCTATCAATGTCATATCGAGCTCGTTGGTCGCTCCGAGCCGCCAACGGACACTGAGTCCAGTGTCACACGTGGGATCAGTGATCCTCGGCTCTTGCGGCAAGCGTTGTTGGCTGAAGATAAGGCGCGTAAGCCTGTGGAAGTTGAACGATTAGCAAGGCGTCTTTTGGCGGATCGTGATTTTCGGGCCACCCTGGCTGCAATTCGAACAGCGGGAAGCAGTGTTCATTACACCGCGTTGGATGTGCGCGAGGATACGATGTTTAGTAATTTCATCAGTGATCTTTACCAGCGACGTGGTCGGATTGATGGTGTGATTCATGGGGCAGGTGTGGTTGAAGATAAGCTGGTTCGTGATAAGAGCGATGAAAGTTTTTCTCGGGTTTTTGATACCAAGGTCAAAGGTGCAGTGATCTTGAGCCAGCAAATTCGTAAAGATGTGGGCTTTGTGGTGTTCTTTTCCAGTGTTGCCAGTGCCTTTGGCAATCGCGGTCAAGTGGACTATGCAACTGCAAATGATGTGCTCGACAAATTGGCGCATCACTGGCAAGCGCAGATTGAAGGTCGGGTGCTGTCTGTGAATTGGGGACCGTGGGCGGATTCAGGGATGGTCTCTGAGTCGCTTAAAAACGATTATGCACGAAAGGGGATTGGCTTGATTCCGCAGCAGCTAGGTGTTGCCGCACTC
>CAYJTU010000250.1:0-1604 GCA_964373105.1 uncultured Moraxellaceae bacterium
GACTGAAGCGGCCGAATCTGTCGATATGACAAACTCAAGCCGTCGTGACTTCCTCAAAAAATCAATCTTCGCGGCAGGGGCTGCAGGTGCCGCCAGTTCTCTCATTCTGCCCGCATCGAATGTGTATGCAGCAGGGTCTGATGCCCCAGAGAAAACTGTCGTCAAAATTGGCTTCATCCCATTGACCGATTGTGCGTCAGTCGTCATGGCTTCTAAACTTGGCCTCGACAAGAAATACGGCATCACCATCGAACTGTCCAAAGAAGCCTCTTGGGCCGGTGTCCGTGACAAGCTCATCAGCGGTGAACTCGATGCAGCACATGTCCTATACGGCCTGATTTATGCCGTCAATAACGGTGTGGGCGCAACCGCAACGCCGATGTCAGTCCTGATGGGGCTGAATAATAACGGACAAGCGATCACCATGGCAAACAAATTGATCTCTGCTGGCGTGGTCAATGGTGCAGGTCTCAAGAAATACCTTGCCTCCGGTAAGACGCTCACCTTTGCACAAACCTACCCTACCGGCACTCATGCGATGTGGCTGAACTATTGGCTCGCGGCCAATGGTGTCAATCCGATGAAAGATGTCAAAAACATCACAGTACCCCCACCGCAAATGGTCAGCAACATGCAAGTCGGTACGACCGATGGCTACTGTGTGGGAGAACCATGGGGAGCACGTGCCATTGAACTCGGCATCGGCTTTACCACCATCACCACCCAAGAAATTTGGGCCAACCATCCAGAGAAGGTACTGGGTTGTAGTCGTGCATTTGTCCAGAAGAACCCAAATACCGCACGTGCACTGATCATGGCCGTATTGGAAGCCTCTAAATATCTCGATGACTACAAAAACCGCGCAGGTGTCGCAACCATCATCGCACAGAAATCCTTTGTCAACTGTCCTGCCGATACCATTACCGGACGCTTCTTGGGAAATTACGACAATGGTGCAGGTCGTCAATGGAAAGATGCCAACAACATGAAATTCTATAATGATGGCAAAGTGAACTTCCCTTACCTCTCCGACGGCATGTGGTTCATGACCCAGCATAAACGTTGGGGTCTGATGAAAACCGACGTGGATTACCTCGGTATCGCTAAACAGATCAACCAAATTGACTTGTATAAACAGGCGGCCAGTCAAGTCAAAGTTCCAGTGCCAAGCAGTCCGATGCGCAGTAGCAAATTGCTCGACGGTAAGGTCTGGGATGGCAGCAACCCGGCAGCCTACGCAGCAAGCTTTGCAATTAAAGCTTAACCAGATATCCATGCTAAATACCACTGATGGGTTTGATCAAAACATCGCGATCAATCAGTGGTTTTCTCCTCCCAATTGAGTGATGACATCATGAGTAATGACGCGAATGCCACCTCTGTCGATGCCGCTGCTTTGGATGTAGCCAAAATAGCGACGGGCTCAAACGACACGCAAGATCTTGTTACCCCTACAACAAAGAAAGAGTCAGAATTTGTGAACCGAATCAAAGAAGGGCTACTGGGCTTCCTTAAAGCGATTATCCCGCCAGTGATCGGCATCGCTTTGTTTTTATTTGGCTGGGCGATGCTCAGTCAATTTCGTCCAACATTGCCTAATCCTT
>CAYJTU010000250.1:1614-3390 GCA_964373105.1 uncultured Moraxellaceae bacterium
ATTTGCCCATCCTTTCTATATCGAAGGTGAAAATGACCAAGGGATTGGCTGGAATATTCTGTCCTCATTAGGCCGGGTCGGTACTGGCTTTGGGCTGGCCGCACTGATTGGTATTCCACTCGGTTTTATTATTGGTCGCGTGAAATTCATGCAAGCCATGCTGTCGCCGATTATTTCAATCTTACGCCCTGTTTCACCACTCGCCTGGTTACCGATCGGCATGGTCGTCTTTCAAGCTGCCAATCCGGCATCAATCTGGGTGATTTTTATCTCCAGTATCTGGCCAATTATTTTAAATACCTCGGCTGGTGTGTCACAAGTGCCGCAGGATTATCTCAATGTTGCACGCGTACTACGCCTGTCAGAATGGAAAGTTTTTACCAAGATTTTACTGCCTGCTTCACTACCTTACCTACTCACTGGAATTCGTTTATCAGTCGGTGTCGCATGGTTGGTGATTGTGGCTGCGGAAATGGTGAGCGGTGGTAAAGGCATCGGCTTCTGGGTCTGGGATGAATATCAAAACTCACAGTACGCACACATCATCGTGGGCATCTTCGTGGTGGGCGTCTTAGGACTGATCATTGAACAACTCTTAATTCTTGTAACCAAACTGATTTCACGTGGGGAGACAACATCATGAGCGACCATAGCGATAATAAAGTCATCAGCGCGAACAAACCGTTAGGCACCAAAGATTATGTCTCGATAGAACAAGTCGGCATGAGCTTTAAGACCAAAAAAGGTCAATTTGAAGCCTTACGGGATATAAATCTCAAGATTACCAAAGGGGAGTTCATCACCCTTATCGGACACTCGGGCTGCGGTAAGTCAACGCTCCTGAATCTCATCGCAGGATTGACGCTGCCCAGCAAAGGCGCACTGGTTTGCAATGGTCGTGAGATTTCAGGACCAGGTCCTGAGCGCGCGGTGGTGTTTCAAAACCACTCGCTGCTGCCATGGCTAACCTGTTTTGACAATGTCCATTTGGCCGTTGAGCGCGTCTTTGGCGCAACCGAAAACAAAGCGCAGCTAAAAGCACGGACTGAAGCCGCCTTGAAAATGGTCGGTTTGACCCATGCCACCCACAAGTATCCCAGTGAAATATCAGGAGGCATGAAACAACGTGTTGGTATCGCACGGGCACTGTCCATGGAACCACAAGTTTTATTGTTGGATGAACCTTTTGGGGCATTGGATGCCTTAACCCGCGCGCATTTACAAGATGAGTTGATTGAAATCGTTCAACAGACTCATGCCACTGTCGTCATGGTCACCCATGATGTCGATGAAGCGGTCTTGCTATCGGACCGCATCGTCATGATGACCAACGGCCCCGCAGCGACCATCGGTGAAATTCTGACCGTTGATCTTCCCCATCCACGCGATCGCCTGCAATTGGCGAATAACCCGCATTACCATCAATTGCGCTCAAACGTGCTCGACTTCTTGTACCACAAGATGAAGCATCCCGTTTCGGCATAATACGCGTCATCACGTTTTTTAACTTTACTCTCCTGCCCTTAAGCTGTTTGGGGTTTGTGCAGGAGCTCTTTTTCTACGCCTAAAACTTAATAAGAGTACTTAAAATGACCTACCGTAAAACCATGAAAAAAAGCCTGCTTACGATCAGCTTGATGGCAGCAACCCTGTCAATGAGCCAAAGCGTCCTTGCAGCAGCAGCAAACAATGACCTGATGGATCTCTGGAGCAAAGGCAAGTTCACAGTGGATGGACGCTTGCGCTATGAAGGGGTCAACATCGATAAACAACTGC
>CAYJTU010000251.1:0-3363 GCA_964373105.1 uncultured Moraxellaceae bacterium
GATTGCCGAAAGAGACGACGCGCGAGGCGCTACTTGAGATTGTGGCGGACTGGCAACCCAATCGCAGCATCGCGGCGATGTTGCTGTGGCATTATTATTTGAGTGTGCGGGGGAAAGCTGTACCAGAGCTTTAAAGACCCTCCGCTTGAGGCTTAGAGCAAATTATTGTTAACGATCTTATTGGTCCCTGTGCCTAGATCCAACAAACCCACGCCATTGAGTCTCAAGTCGTTATTGGTCACCATGTAGTGATTGGATGAGCCGGCACAGACCAAAATACCGTTCTGCTGTGTATTTGGAAAATTGGCCAATTGTCCCGAGCGACAGCCGGTAATATTGAAACCCGATACACCGCCCGCGATCTCAATACCCGCATCGGTTTTGGGCTTTGCCGTTGAATTACACGAGACATCGCAATTTGAAAAAAACAGGTTGGTCGCACGTGGATTGGACACTAGAATCCCTGAGCGCTGATTATTAAACACCCGCGTCGCGTCGATCCGTAAACCGTCGATCCGGCCTGCACCTGCAAGCCGGAAGCCATAGCCATTACAAGTCGCCGCCCAGCAATCAGAAAAACTCGTCCCATTCACATACGTGCCTTCAGCGGGTGCAAACACAACGCCGCTATCTGAACAGCTGTCAAAAGCGCTGTTGGTTGTAAACAGCCACTCAATAAAGTCGGTGGCAAGTGTAGGCGCGAGTAACAAGCCCACATGTTGGTGGATAAAGTCGCAGCCATCCAACCAGATCGCGCCCGAACTGCGCACACACATGCCTGCAGTTTTCGGCTGCGCTGCGGGGTCACTGT
The DNA here is from genome assembly GCA_964373105.1 of uncultured Moraxellaceae bacterium. Taxonomy (GTDB): domain Bacteria; phylum Pseudomonadota; class Gammaproteobacteria; order Pseudomonadales; family Moraxellaceae; genus Aquirhabdus. The sequence continues at coordinate 812 of CAYJTU010000251.1, forward strand.
CCATGACGACTGAGCGAAAGAAATAATCAGAACCGATGTCTTTGCCCTTGCCATGGATTTCGATGCCAGAGGTCTGGCTGCTACGGATGCGCACGCCCGAGTAGCGATGCTCACTGCCACAGATGATTTTTAAGCCGATGCTGGCGTTGAAGATCGAAACATTTTCCATGCTTAAATCAAAAACATGGTTAATCAAAAAAGCATCACACGTCCCCGGCTTCATCTGCACCAGCTCAATCCCAAAACCCTCGAAATGGTGGGTTGAGCTATACGCGAGGCTAAAGACCGTCTTGCACTGCCCGATCGCCCGAAACATGGTGATCCCCGCCCCTTCCCCTTTAATCGAGATCCCTGCAGGAATCTTAATCGTGCTGGAGATTCCATAGGTCCCTGGGGGGAAGTAAATGACCCCATTGGCAAGTCCCCCTGCTTGAGCTGCCTTGTCGTTGATGGCATTTTGAATCGCTCGGGTGGAATCTGAGCCATCCGGTTTGGCCCCAAAATCCAGTATATTGACCATATCGGACAGTTTACTGGTCAGGGTGCGCGGTACGGCATTGGGGAAAGGGGCTTTGTTGAGGAGGCGATCGGTATCAGGGCTGGTGATATTCGCCTGACTTAAAGAAGGAAGTGCCGCGGCACCTAACGCACCGAAAGCCGCTTTTTGCAAGAATCCACGGCGATGTGATGGCTGATTCACGTCATGCTCCAATCAATTAAGTTATGCGGTGTTCGCAATCAGTAGTGCACCAGAGCGCTGCATCGATTATCAGTGCGAATTTTGAACGAATATTGAATATCATGTATACACGGGTATCCTCACTGATACGACCCCACTTGCAGACTCCGACTGTATTTTTGTTGTAGCGAAACCGAGAGGATTTTCATGATGCGGTGCTTTGGCGTCGCATGGTCTATACCACATGATTTCTTATAACCGCTATTCAAGATTCAAGATAGGCAACTGCTTAATTTTCACACTACAATACACACATCCTGTTCCCCACCCTAGCGGACAGGAATTTTTGACCATGCCCCCAAGGCATGGTTTTTTTATGGCTGCTCGATGGGTGATTTGTTCTGGTGGGATGAGCGAACCGCCCCCTTAAGCCTCTGCTGTAAACTTCTCTTTGAGGCGATCATATTCGACCAGGTAGGCGGCAGCAAAGTCGACTTTCTGTTTTTCGCTGAGCAGCTTGCCTGAGAACTGAAAGAAGCCATGCTCTTCCTCACCCAGATGATGTTCAATTTCTTCAGCCAGCGCTTTGGCATTGGCCAGCCAGCCGGTGTTGCTATAGTCGGTTTCTTCTAGCTTTTCGACCAGCTCATCGAGTTCATGATGCTCTGAGATGGCATGCCGTGAGATGTTGATGCCTGAGTCTTGAACGAGTAAGGGAATGAGGAAGTGTCTTTCTTCGGCGGCGGCATGCGCGGCGAGCTCAATTTTGAGCGTGGTGAACAATGCGTGGCGCTCTGGCGTGTCACCTTGGGTTTTCAGGAGTTCGGCATATAGTTCACGTTGAATCTCGTGACTTTGGCGTAGCGCTTCGTAAATGGTCAGTGACATGGGTATTCGCCTAGATAAGTTCGCTGTCATCAGCGTTGATTTGGGTTGAATATTTTTTGCACTTCAAATAACAAATAGCAGCCGAAGCGTTTGAAGTCAAACGATATACCTCTTTCATTACCAAAGAGAAAATAAACCTTGTACAACACTCACAGGAACTTACCTAAACGGGGATGACCCTCTGCCAAAGATGAGAGGATCATTGCTGTTGGGAATGTCAGCGTGGTTTAACGCGGGGTGGGTGGTATGACCGTCAAGCACAGCTTCCGCTCCACCTCCCGTCGCTTCACCAAACCCTGCACCACTTTCCCACCCGCTTTGTTGTAAAGCAAAATCCGATTACAAGCTTCAACATAGTTGCGTTGGTTAAGCTGGCTGACGATGCTGCTTTTGCAAAAAGCGCCGGTGCCGATGTTGTAAGCCAGATCAGTAAAGGCGTTGTATTGATTCTGGTTGAGCGGCACTTTGACGCAGGACAGCACGCCTTGGCCTGCAATCAGGATGCGGGCTTTAAGCAAGGCATCGCACTCGGCGCGGCTATAGGTCTTGCCCGCGATGACACCTGCACCCGTGATGCCCTCGCAAACGGTCAGCACGCCGACCACGTCGCGGTAAGGCTTATAGCGTGTGCCTTCAAAGCCTACGATCAGCGCAAGGAGTGAGGCACCCGCCAGTACCAGACTGGCGCCAAGGGTTTTGCTGCTCTTTTGGGGAGTCGATTTCAACGGGTTCATTGATTCACCCCACTCTTTTTCTTGACCCATGCTTCGATCACACTGGCCCCTGCGATGCCCAGCGCACTGCCGATGCCGACCAGTGCCAGTGGTGAGATGTCTGGGATCTGCATGACGATCGCGCCTGCGACGAGGGATGAACCTGAGCCAAGTAAGGTGCGACCCAGCAGCAAGCGCAAGGTGAGGATTTCATGGCTGGCAAGGACTTTGCCAAGGCCGATCAAGGCGCCAATGATGATCAGCATCAGGCC
>CAYJTU010000252.1:0-3212 GCA_964373105.1 uncultured Moraxellaceae bacterium
AAATCCTGCTGCAAAAACACGCGAATTAAAGTGTTTACGATTATAGGTGAAAAGTGCTGAATGTTAAGGTCGATTTTAGAGATGATGCGTTAAAATATGATGTTATCGACAAAAAAGATCACTTGCGCAGCATACTACTGACATTCTTTAAGGGGGGATAGCTGCGCATCTCCACCTAAACGCGCTATATTATCCACATGATCTCAACCCCCTCACCTCTGACGCCACCCATGATTCACATCGCGCTTCGTCACTTTGCGCAAGTGAGCTTGGATGAGAAATCACGCTTGTTATCGTTGCTCACCCCTGAAGACCAAACTGGGGTCGCACGTCATCCGGATCGCCGGGAGCGACAGCTATTGGCGCGGGCTTGGCGACGTGAATTGCTGGCCAAAGCACTAAACACCTCTCCTAAGCATCTCGTCTTTAATCTAGCCGATCATGGCAAGCCCTTTCTCGATGATCACGCACTTAGCTTTAACATCTCGCATAGCCACGATGCATTTGTGCTCGCATGGTGTATCGGTGATACGCCTCTTGGCACCGATATCGAAGATAAAAATAGAGAACTGCCAAAAGAGACACTCGCTAAACGTTATTTCCATCCGCGTGAAAATGATGCATGGAAAAATCTAGAAAACATCCCGGTGGTTGCGCACGCTCAATGGCTCACCACTTGGACACGTAAAGAAGCGATCTTAAAAGCACATGGTATGGGCATTCGAATTGATTTGAATCGTTTTAATACTGAAACTGCCGATGAGTGTGTAACTGATGCTTTATTAGGCACATGGCGATATCGAAGTTTTGAGTTAGAAGAACAAGTGATCAGCGTGGCTTGGCAAGGCCCTGCTCAACTTGCCTCTCCCAACACACAATAATATTGAATCAATTGGGTCAGATAACCCACCATCGGTTCAATGTTAGCAATTGGAATATATTCATCCGGCTGATGGGCTTGTTCAATCCGACCCGGTCCCAAAATGACCGTATCCATGCCCAATTCGCGAAAGTACGGCGCTTCCGTGCCAAATGCCAACGCGCCAGCCGTCTGACCCGTTAAGCCTTCAATATATTGCACAAAGGGCGAATCGGCTGGGGTCTCTGCAGAAGGTGCGCCAGAACTTGCAGGCTCATACAACAGCTCTACCCCAAACATCGGAGCAACATCGGCAATCAGATGGCGAATCTCTTCTCGCACAGTCTGCATCTTCATCCCCGGCAAAGTACGCACGTCAAACTGCAACTCACATAAGCCACAAATGCGATTCGGATTATCGCCGCCGTGAATGCAACCCAGATTCAAGGTTGGATGGGGAATCGCAAAGATTGGTTGTTGCAGCACTTTTAATCCTTCACGATAGCGCATCAAGCGGGTCATCACCTCATGCATCGCATCCAGTGCATTTCGCCCTAAGCTTGGATCGCTGGAGTGCCCCGCCTGACCCGTGATTAAAATACGCTCCAGCATGACCCCTTTATGTAAGCGCCCCGGCTTTAAATCGGTGGGTTCACCAATCAAAGCAAAACGACCTTGGCGGCTGTGTTTCTTTTGCGCGGCTTGAACGAGTGCCTTTGCACCCGCCATCGATGTTTCTTCATCTGACGTTGCAATCACGATCAAGGGCGCTTTAAATTTTGTATCAGGGAGATGTCGCAGAGCTTGGAGAATCAATGCAAAGAATCCCTTCATGTCGGCAGTGCCGAGCCCATATAAGTTGCCATCGCGCTCAGTCAATGTGAACGGATCACTCTTCCACAGCTCACCATCAAACGGCACCGTATCGGTATGTCCAGCCAACACAAGGCCGCCCGTCAGGTCGGATGCGCCATTGGCAAGCACAGCGATCAGATTTGCCTTGCCCTCAGCGACCGGCATGATCTCGCACTGAAAGCCATAGTCGGTAAACCATGTCGCCAAGAGCTCAATGACTGGCAGATTCGATTGATCCTGTTTGGCATTGGTACACGTCACGCTCGGAATCGCAACTAACTCTGCGATCATTTGCCGCGTTTGACCATCCATTTTTAAATCCGCCATGCGATATCTACCCTTGTGATCATTTTTGCATTTGCATCATTTGCGATTTCAAACGGTTTTGTTCAGACAATTTTGAGTGTCTTGACACAGCTTAAGAGAACCCATTTTAACTTTCATTGAGCTTAACCTAGCACTTCAAGGCTTGAAAGACTAAAATAGTGCACGCTGCGAAATAACTTGCCGCCTTTATAGTCTGTCAGTCTACAAGACGTCACTAGGAAACAACCAGCATGCACACAGTATTCTGCCGTAAATATCAACAAGAGCTTGAAGGCTTAGAGTTCGCACCCTTCCCTGGCGCAAAAGGCCAAGATATTTTTGACCATGTGTCAAAAAAAGCGTGGCAAGAGTGGATGGGGCACCAAACCCTACTGATCAACGAAAATCGTTTGAACGTGATGTTGCCTGAATCTAAAGTATTTTTAGATGAGCAACGCACTAAATTTCTCACCAATCAAGATTATGAGCGCCCTGTCGGTTGGAAGCCAGCATAGCCCATACTTTTAAGTATCAAAAAGTACAGCTCACAACATGAGCTGAATACGATCACATAAAAAAGCCACTCAGCCCTAAAACTGAGTGGCTTTTTTGACCACAGATAAGCCAGTTTAAAACAGACTTATTCGCTTATGACTTCTTACTTATTAAAAACTTGCTTCTCAACTTCTTCAAAGCTGACATGGCGAATATCCGCACCCTTGACCATATAAATCACTTGCTCAGCCAAGTTACGCGCATGGTCACCAATGCGCTCAAGAGAGCGAAGTACCCACAATACGTTGATCATACGACTGATATGACGTGGATCTTCCATCATATAAGTCATGAGTGTACGGGTTGCCGTTTGATACTCACGATCCACTTCAGCATCGGCTTGCAGCACTTGAAACGCTTTTTCGACATCTAAGCGTGCAAAAGCATCCAACGCTTCACGGATCATCAAACGCACTTGATTACCGATATGACGCGTCTCGGTATAACCCCGTGGTGACTCACCCTCTTCACTGGCTGTCTAGGCAAGGCGGGCGATTTTAGTCGCTTCATCACCAATCCGTTCAAGGTCGGTGTTGGCTTTACTGATAGCGATCACCATACGTAAATCGCATGCCGCTGGCTGACGCAGTGCCAGGATCTGCAGTAAATCTGAGTCAATGAGTGTTTCCATCGCATT
>CAYJTU010000253.1:0-3196 GCA_964373105.1 uncultured Moraxellaceae bacterium
AGCGCAAACATAAAATGAATATCCTCTGGTTCCAGTGCATATAGCGCTGGATCCGGCTCGAAGGTCACGTAACAGCCCTGTTTCTGATAGAAATGCACCGTACTCTCTGAGGGCGTCGCTGAGACATATAGAAATTTGGCACCACGGCGCTTGGCTTCAGTGACCGCTAGATTGAAGAGCTGTTTTCCTAATCCTTTGCCACGATAGGCACTACTCACATGCAGAAACTTCAGTTGCAGTTGATCGTGGTTTTTGCCGAGAAATCGACTATCCACGACGACTACACTGATCAATCGCTCATCAGCATACAGTCCATAAAACCAGCCCCCGCGATCATAACAAGCCTCTAGTATCGGTGTGTACTGCTCGGCTTCGCCTTCGGGCCAGCCATCCATATCATAGTATTCAGGCCTCAGGACCAACTCACCATCAATCAAATAATAGATGTGGTGAATGATCTCACTGCGATCAATCGCCCAGACATCCTTGATTTCATCCCGCTTAAGCGCTCTGCCTATCATCAGCATCATCTCTTTTAAAAAATATGAATCTACCGCCGTGTCACGGCCCCAATCGACAACGCTGTATCCACGGGACAACTCAATGATGCAAAGGTAGCTTTCAGTTCTTTCTTAAGCGCATTGAGCATTTTTATTTTCTGCTCGATCTGATCGATCTTGGTTGCCAAGCGCCTCTCGATATCGCTGCGACCGAATTTGCCATCAAGTACCTCGGGCATAATGCCCTTAATTTCCGCAAGTGAAAAACCCAGCGTCTGGCTACTCTTAATAAATTGCACATGACGGATATCCGCCTCTTGATAGAAGCGATAGCCATTATCTTGGCGTCTGGGTGCCCCCAATAAACCTTGTTTTTCATAATAACGAATCGTATCGGTGGTCGTATGCGCCGCTTTGGCCAGTTCGCTGATATTCATGGCTTCCCTCCCTCATCCATAACCCGATCATAGCACTTGACCTTGGTGTATAGACCAAGGTTTAAGGTGAATTTTCTAGCGTTGATTCACTCACTACAAGGTTGTAAATCATGATGAATATCCAATATCGAAAAATTGTCCGTGCATCGGCTGTCTATGACTTGGTGGTGACAGCACCCTTCGCCACGCCATGGACATTTGCTCTGGTGCACCAGTGTTTAAACCTGATCGCGCCGACGCCCACGTTTGAACCCATCCATGTGCTATTTGCCAATCTCTTAGGCTCGATCGTCCTCGTCTGGTCGATCTTAAGGATTCGTAACCCTCAAGCGATTTATGGTTTTTATGATGCTATCGGTCGGGCGCTGTTTACAATCTGGTTTGTCTATTATTTGCTGCGGTTTGACATCAACCCAGTGACTTGGGTCTTTGCGCTGTTTGAATTTTTATGGTTTGCAGTGCAGGCTTATGGGTTTGTGAAGGTTTCCGCAAATAATAAACCTGTAACGCGGCATTAACTGCAGTCACCCTGACCTCACGAATACTGATGCAGCGTGAGGTCAGGGCGATAACGATATCGACTAACTTACGACAACTCCGCTTTCCACGCCGCCCACACCCGATCAATCTCCGCCAGCCACTCCACCTTCTCAGCATCACTCATCCATGCCGCCTCGAAGCTATTTTTAGCCAGTTGCACGATGTCGCTATCCGACAGATCAAGAGCGGCACGACAGGCGACGAAGTTATCATTCACATAACCGCCAAAGTAGGCAGGATCATCGGAATTGATCATCACCGCCAACCCCATGTCGAGCATTTTTTTCAGTGGATGCTGCTTGAGATCGCTATAGACTTTCAAGCGCACGTTTGACAATGGGCAGACGGTCAGCGGCATGCGTTCAGCCACTAAACGCTTGACTAGATCCGCACTTTCTAGACTACGCACCCCATGATCAATGCGTTTGACCTGTAATAGATCCAGAGCTTCATAAACATACTCTGGCGGCCCTTCCTCCCCCGCATGCGCGACAACGGGTAAATTCAAGGCATGACAGCGTGCATATAAGCGCTCAAACTTTGACGGCGGATGACCTTTTTCACTGGAATCCAAACCAAAGCCGTCAATGCCCGACAGATAGGGTATCGCTTGTTCAAGGACTTCAAAACCTTCGGCTTCAGAGAGATGGCGGAGAAAACTCATGATCAGTTTAGAGGTCAGCCCCCATTTGGCCTTGGCATCATCCAGTGCACGGCGAATGCCGTTGTAAACGGTGGCAAAGGGAATGCCGCGCAAGGTATGGGTCTGTGGATCAAAGAAAATCTCGGTATGCACCACATGATCTTGATGGGCTTTTTCCAGATAAGCCCAAGTCAGATCATAAAAATCCTGCTCATGCAGTAGAACATCCGCACCCGCATAATACAGGTCTAAAAAGGACTGCAGATCGCTAAAATCATAGGCCGCGCGAATCGCATCAATATCTGCATAATTAAGCTTTACACCATTGCGCTCGGCCAGCATCAGCATCATTTCCGGTTCTAATGACCCTTCGATATGGAGGTGCAGCTCAGTTTTTGGTAATCGTTGAATCAAGGAATCCAGAGGATGTGTGGTCATGTTGCTCAGCCTAAGTCGATGAGGAGATCTGCGAATCCTGCGTACACACTTTGACGCAAATCACCATAAATGAATCTGCATAAAATACACTAATCTAGCGACATATAGTGCCTGCTTTATAGGTTATATGGGTTCTGCTATAGCAAATATAGATGGATACAAACGGTATCTGATTGTGGCGCAGCGATTGCTTAGTATTTGATGATGCTTATAAACACTTTGCTACGCACATTGCTACGAACATTTTTAGTCACTGCTGATGAGTCATTGTACTCAAGGCAGCAAAGCCCTTGGAAACCTCATGACGCCAACCGAATCCACAGCACCTGCCCCACTTCAAGATACCACGCGATTTATGCCCAAGCGTTTAGAACTGCATAATATCACCAAGCGTTATAGCAGCGTTGTGGCCAATGACGATGTCAGTTTAAGCGTTGCCGCTGGCGAAATTCATGCAGTACTGGGTGAGAATGGCGCGGGCAAAAGTACTTTGATGAAAGTCATTTACGGTGCGACTCAAGCCAATGACGGTCATATCATATGGAATGGTCGAGAGGTTGAGATTCATAACCCCGCCGAAGCACGCCGCCTCGGCATTGGGATGGTCTATCAGCACTTTTCTTTGTTTGAAACCTTAA
>CAYJTU010000254.1:0-3150 GCA_964373105.1 uncultured Moraxellaceae bacterium
CGACCTTGGATCGCGACTTTGCAACCATCAATGGCTGGTCAAACCCACTGGTGAATCGGATCTTCAACCACTATCAGCAGCAAGGGAAAATGGATCGCGCCGGACTAGAGCCCAACTAGCGCGATACCCAAAGTAAAAATAACCTCAAACGCCAGATGCACAAAAGCCGAACATTGCTGTTCGGCTTTTGGCATTCTAACGTCTCAGTGTAGTGGTTTCCCACCCCAACAAAGATCCTCGTCCGTCTTACGACAGAATTAGAATTTACGAGTCGGCTCAAGGACTCGGGGCGAAGACTAGAAGCTATGCCCCGCGAAGTCAAGATAATTTATCACAATCCTGCGTCAAACTCAGTGCAGGAGATCCGTCGGCGCGCGCTGCGTCACTGCTCGCTTGATCACGCCGGGCAGCAAGACCAGAAAGAAAATCGAAAAAATGAGCAGCATCACAAACAGCCCTTGTCCCGCATAGCGGTAATACAGCCAAGCCGCAAGCTCCAGTTCCAGCGCATAGCCCGCCATCAAGATCATACCCACGGCCGCGCCCATGACACCCGCCCCTTGTGGCACAGAGGTCATGACAAAGCGATAGACTACGGCAAATGCAAAACCCTGTGCAAAGGCAAAGCTGGTCATACCCAGCGTGACGAAAAGCGCGGTGTGCTCAGGAAAGACAAAGACAGGTGCGATCAACATGACGCCTAGGACCATAAAATAAGGCGACCATTGTACGGGGCGTTCAATCGCCCAGCGATCTGTCACTTTCATCAGTAATACATTACCGACAATCAATGCACCTATCACGGGAAGCTGGCATAGGGCGTACTCCATCGGGGTCATGCCAGCATTTTTGATCAGGATCACCGGCGATAGTCCGATCCAGACGATCAAGGGCACACCAAACAGCGACATACACACTGCAGACTTCACAAAGGCAGGCTCCGCTAAAAGCGCTCGATAATCCTGCCAGATCGCTTTAAAGGAGATACGGGTTTGAGATGCGCTCGGATCTTTGATCATGGTTTCTGGCATATGGAAATAGAGCGCAGCAACGCTCACGACAGCGACCACCGCGATCAGCACAAAGCTGACTTGCCAAGGCCAGACGGATACCACTGCTGCGCCTAATATCGGCCCGATCAGCGGTGCCAATAGCGCAACGTTTGCCATCAGTGCCATCACCTTTACGGCTGCTTTTTCTTCAAAGCCCTCTTGGATCGCAGCATAGCCGACCGCCAAGATATAGCACAGCCCCATGCCTTGAATGATCCGCCACACCATAAAGCTTTCGATATTCCATGAAAACAAAATGAGGAGTAGCGAGAGTGCAAAAACAACTGCACCGAAGATCATCACTGGACGTCGACCCACACGGTCCGATAAGGGGCCCAGTATCCATGTAATCAACGTGCCGCCGATCAGATAAGCCGTGAGTGAGCGTGCCACCCACTCGACGCCGACATGATATTCCGTGATCACCGCAATCATGCCCGGTTGGATCATGTCATTGGCGATATAGGTACAAAACTCAAAGAGCACAATCGCCAGCGGAAACATCAGCGTTTTGCGATTGAGGATGGATATTTTTTGCATGAGAGACTTCTAATGATTTTTAAGTTTTACTATTTGGTCGGCATTATAGTCGGTTAAAATTACAATTTGGTATGAATCGCAGTCAGTACGTTAATACCTGACGCGTTTTTCAGCCATAAAAAAACGCCCCTCACGGAGCGTTTCTTGACATCAGTTAAAGAACTTCAGAATTACTTCTTGTCTTCTTTCACTTCAGTGAACTCTGCATCAACCACGCCGTCATCATGCGCTTGGCCTGCTGGTGCTTCGCCGCCTTGTGGCTGCGCAGCTTCTGCGTCTTGATAGACACGTTGCATCAGTGGCATTGAAACTGCTGACAGCGCTTCGATTTTTGCTTTGATGGCATCGATATCGTTGTCTTTAGTGGTCAATTCCAGCTCATCAATTGCAGCATCGATTGCAGTTTTTTCTTCTGCAGTCACTTTGTCGCCCAAGTCTTTCACGGCTTTTTGAGTGCCATGGACGAGTTGGTCGGCTTCGTTACGCGCTGCAGCCAGATCAACAAACTTCTTGTCTTCTTCAGCATTCGCTTCAGCATCACGGATCATTTGTTGGATTTCTTCATCCGACAAACCTGAGTTAGCTTTGATCTGGATACTTTGCGCTTTGCCAGTACCTTTGTCTTTCGCCGATACGTTCAAGATACCGTTCGCGTCGATGTCGAAGGTTACTTCGATTTGTGGCAGACCTCGTGGTGCTGGTGGAATGTCAGTCAGATCGAAACGGCCAAGTGACTTGTTCTGCGCAGCCATTTTACGTTCACCTTGGTAAACTTGAATGGTCACTGCAGGCTGGTTGTCATCCGCAGTTGAGAACACTTGTGATTTCTTAGTCGGAATCATGGTGTTCTTTTCGATGATACCGGTCAACACGCCGCCCATGGTTTCGATACCAAGGGTCAGTGGGGTGACGTCAAGCAGCAACACGTCTTTCTTGTCACCGGACAGAACTGCACCTTGGATCGCCGCGCCAATCGCAACCGCTTCATCAGGGTTCACGTCTTTACGTGGCTCTTTGCCGAAGAACTCTTTTACTTTGTCCATGACTTTCGGCATACGTGTTTGACCACCGACCAAAATCACGTCAGCGATATCGCTTGCAGACAAGCCTGCATCTTTCAATGCAATTTTACATGGCTCAATGGTACGAGCAATCAGATCTTCAACCAAACCTTCCAGTTTTGCACGGGTGATGGTCACGACCAAGTGTTTTGGACCGGTTGCATCAGCAGTGATGTAAGGCAGGTTGACTTCAGTGCTTTGTGCTGAAGACAATTCGATCTTGGCTTTTTCTGCCGCTTCTTTCAAACGTTGCAGTGCGAGTGGATCATTTTTCAGATTCACGCCTTGTTCAGTTTTGAAGGTATCTACCAAAAAGTCGATCAGACGCAAGTCAAAGTCTTCACCACCCAAGAATGTATCACCGTTGGTTGCCAATACTTCAAACTGTTGGTCGCCATCGACATCCGCGATTTCGATGATGGATACGTCGAATGTACCACCGCCCAAGTCGTATACAGCGATTTTACGGTCGCCTTCACGCTTGTCCATACCGAACG
>CAYJTU010000255.1:0-3103 GCA_964373105.1 uncultured Moraxellaceae bacterium
AACTATATCGGTCAGCAATCAGGCGGCCTTGCTAAGCTGAAGGGTAAGAAAATTGTCGTGCTCTATCATGGCTCGCCGTATGGCAAAGAAACGATTCCTGTCGTTGATATTCTCGCCAAAAAATATGGCTTTGCAGTGACGCAAATCGAAGTCCCACATCCCGGCAATGAGCAACAATCACAATGGTTAAACATCCGCCGTATTCAGCCTGATTGGGTCATTTTACGGGGTTGGGGCGTGATGAATCCTGTGGCTCTAAAAACTGCGAAAAAAGTTGGCTTCCCTGCTAATCACATCATCGGCAATATTTGGAGTAACTCCGAAGAGGATGCAGCACCTGCAGGCGATGCAGCGAAAGGCTTCATCTCGATCACCACTCACCCATCTGGAACCAATTTCCCTGTTTTGCAAGATATCAAGAAAACAGTGGTTGATGCCGGTAAAGGAAATCTCAGCGATCCTAAGCGTTTCGGTACAGTCTATTACAACCTTGGTGTCGTCAATGGCATCTTGAACGTTGAAGCGGTGCGTGTTGCACAAGCAAAATTCGGCAAACGCCCACTGACTGGTGAAGAAGTCCGCTGGGGCTTTGAACACCTTAATCTCGACAATAAACGCCTGACTGAATTAGGCGCTTTAGGATTGGTACAGCCTCTAAAACTGTCTTGCTCAGACCATGAGGGCGGCGGTGCAGTACGCTTCCAGCAGTGGGATGGCAGCAAATGGAATGTGATCAGCAACTGGATTCAAGCAGATCGCGCTTTGCTACGTCCAATTATCGAAACTTCTGCACAGCAATACGCGAAAGAAAAAGGAATCACCCCGCGCAATTGCAAAATCGAGAAATAAAGGAAGATCCTGATGACGAATTTGCTCGAAGTGCAACAGATTGAAGTGGTTTATGATCAATCAATTTTGGCTGTCCGTGACATTTCCATTCATGTCGCGGAAGGTTCGATCGTTGCGCTACTCGGGGCTAACGGGGCCGGAAAAAGCACGACGTTAAAAACCATCTCACGACTCGTGCAATCCGAACGCGGGAGCTTGACGCGCGGACAGATCCGCTATCAGAATCAAGATATTAGCACGATAGATGCAGCGGCCTTGGTCCAACGGGGTCTTGTACAAGTGCTCGAAGGACGGCGTTGTTTTCCTCACCTGACGGTAGAAGAAAACTTGCGCTCAGGCACATTCGTCAGTAAACCTTCGCGTATCGAAATACGTGAAGGAATTGAAAAAATCTATCAATATTTTCCGCGTCTCAAAGCGCGCCGACATGCACAAGCAGGCTACACCTCAGGCGGCGAACAGCAGATGATTGCGATCGGCCGTGCCCTTATGACTCAGCCAAAACTCATTTTGCTCGATGAGCCCTCGATGGGGCTTGCACCTAAGATCGTTGAAGAGATTTTTGAAATCATCCATACACTCAATCAATATCAAGGCATCAGTTTTTTAATCGCAGAGCAAAACGCGCGCCTTGCACTCCAGCATGCAAACTTTGCCTATATCATCGAAAATGGTGTGGTCAGTAGCTCTGGGCAATCGGATCAACTGAATCAGCAAGAGCATCTTCAAGCCGCTTACCTTGGACGCGCTAAGCAACCGGAAAAGACTCCCGTCAAAGCTTTTCCAACGTTTTAAATTTGGTCATGGTAGATCAACTTATATGTAAATCAAGGTCATATGATTAAAAGCAACTCACCTAAACGACTTGCCGAATTACCTCATAAAGTAATCAGATATTCTTGGTTTATATAGAAAAGGTTATTTGTTATGTTAAGTAATACTTAAGATAAGGCCGCACTCCATGGCATTGCTCACCTATCCGAATGCACGCTCACTCAATACGTCCATTCGCGCTAAGGCCTTGGTTTTTGAAGATCCCAAGTCACTCGCGATTTTGGCAAAAATTGAACGCCTCGCTCCCAGTGAAGCCAATGTGCTTATCATGAGTGAAACCGGTACGGGTAAAGAACTCGTTGCGCGTCACATCCATACCCTAAGTCGACGTCATCAAGGGCCTTTTCTTGCGGTGAACTGTGGGGCATTCTCTGAAACGCTGGTCGAAAGCGAACTCTTTGGCCATGAGCGCGGTGCATTTACAGGTGCAACCGATGCCAAAGCAGGCTGGTTTGAAGCCGCTGATGGCGGTACCCTATTCTTAGATGAAATCGGTGATCTGCCCTTAAATATGCAAGTTAAATTGCTTCGTGTATTACAAGAACGTGAAGTCGTACGTTTGGGTTCTCGTAAAGCAAAACCCGTCAATGTCCGTGTCGTCGCCGCAACCAATATTCACTTAGAAAACGCAGTTGCAGCCGGTAAGTTTCGCGAGGACTTATACTATCGCTTGCGTGTCGCCTCAATCGAACTCTCCCCTTTACGTGAACGCCCTGGTGATATTTTACCCCTAGCAGAGTTTTTCTTAAAGGACTACACCAGTCGTTTGCATTATGCGCCCGCTACATTCTCTGAAACTGCAAACAAAGCTTTACTCGCACATAGCTGGCCGGGAAACATCCGCGAATTAGAAAACGTGATTCATTATGCACTGCTGGTTTGCCAAGATTCTGTGATTAGACCTGAAGATCTACAAATTGGTGGTTCCGCGCTACGCAGTCCACAATCCAATGCTTCGACGCATAAGCAAAACCTAGGTCAGAAAACTCAATTTGAAGACCCTATCGAGCAATTGGAAGCCGCGCTGGTTAATCTCTTTGAAACGAATCCGGTTGCACTCTTTGATAAAATAGAAGAAGCGGTGATGAGTAGTGCGTTCCGATATTGCCACCGTAACCAAGTGCAAACTGCCAAGTTGCTTGGCATCAGTCGTAATATCATCCGTGCACGCTTGCTTAAGATCGGCGAGATTAAGGCAGAATCAGAAAGCGTCGCCTTAGAGCCTCTTTAAAGATTTTATAAATAAAAACGCCCTCAAGTCCGATGGATTTGAGGGCGCTTTTATTGGCCACAGTATGACAAAACTAAAGTCGGATCTCATTGAGGCCTTTGCTTTATTATTGCTTTATTAATTTCAATGAATAAAAAAGCCAAAACCCCCACCTCTTTTGAGGTGGGGGTTTTGGTTTGTAGCTTTTGG
>CAYJTU010000256.1:0-2969 GCA_964373105.1 uncultured Moraxellaceae bacterium
AAAAAATTTGGTCTAAACCCAAGGCAAGAGGGCCTTCTTGAGCTCTCGTCCCAGTTCTTACGTCTGCTTGAGCAAAATCGTCTCGACTACAGCAACAGCTTCCGCTTACTCTCCGATGACACCCCGCAAGGCTGGCTTTCATTACGCGATGAGATCATCGACATCTTCGCTTTTGATGATTTTGCTGACAAATATAAAGCGCTGATTGCCCATACTGGGCAAATCGAGACTGAACGCAAAACCACGATGGATGCCGCAAACCCCTGTTATATCCTGCGTAATCACATGGCACAAATCGCCATCGAGCAGGCCGAAGCCGGTAACTTTAGCGAAGTTGAACGACTTTTCAATTTGCTAGCTGCGCCCTATACCAGACAGATCAACTTAGAAACGGCGAGCGATACCTCTCCCTTGCCCGATGATAAGCCGCCTGTGAATGTCAGCTGTTCTAGTTAATCTCTGCGCACTCCGATAAGGAGTGTCAACAGAAGTCTGACTGTATGTACACATGAATATGAGCATAATCATTGCACTATGCCATATCGTATCATCACGGAGCAGCACCATGCCCAAGCCCAAAATCTTAGTCGCGCTTGCAATCTTTTCAGACATCATCGATCAACTGCGCACTAAATTTGAAGTAGAGGTCAACGAGCCTGGTGTGAAATGGACTCAAGATGAACTCATCCAACATCTGCAAGGCAAGCAAGGTGCACTGATCACCAGTAGCGAAAAAATTGATGCCAAATTGCTCCAGGCCTGCCCTGAACTACGTGCCGTCTGTACGCTTGCGGTCGGCTATAACAATATCGATGTCGCAGCGTGTACAGCACAAGGGGTCTTAGTCACCAATGCGCCAAATGTCCTCACTGAGACCACTGCGGATTTTGGCTTTGCATTGATGATGGCCGCCGCACGGCGTGTCGGAGAAAGTGAACGTTTCCTGCGTGAAAGACTTTGGCAACAATGGGATATCGGCTTCTTTGCTGGGCAAGATATTCATGGGACGACGCTCGGCATCTTAGGTATGGGTCGCATTGGGCAGGCAATCGCCAAGCGCGGCGCGCTCGGTTTTGGTATGTCCGTGATTTACCACAATCGTAGTCGTTTATCGCCTGAGATCGAACAGCTGTTGAATGCACGTTATGTCAGCTTTGATGAACTACTTAAAGAGAGTGATCATTTGATGATTACTGTGCCCTACTCTCCAGAAGTTCATCATGTCATCGGTCAAGATGAGCTTGCCCTAATGAAATCGACAGCCACACTGACTAATATCGCTAGGGGTGGGATCATTGATGAAGTTGCACTGGTGGATGCACTGCGTACGCACCAAATCGCGGCGGCAGGGCTCGATGTCTTTGAAGGGGAACCTCATTTTGATCCCGAACTGCTCAACATCCCCAATATCGTCCTCACACCCCATATCGGTAGCTCTAGTCTCAAGACCCGCCACGCGATGGCCGACCTTGCCGCACAGAATCTTTTAGCGACCCTTGATCCAGACTCAGCGCCGCAGCCACTCACCCCGCTCAATCCAGAAGTCCTGACTACGAAGCAGAATTCATCACGGGGATTGGCATAGCCTGTGCTACATTGAAAAGCATAAACCGAGATGTTATTTGTTGAGCATCCATCGATGCACTTCTCACTTTGAAAAAACGGCTGTATCTGATGAATAATTTCTTTGATCAACTCGTTAGAGCTTTCGAGCAAAGCTTGTTTTATAGCCTAGGCGCACCCAACAGCAAAAATATCAACTGGGCTGATCTGCCCGGATTAATTCTGAGCAAAGGATTAATTGCACTTGCTTTGCTTCTGACGCTTTATTTGATCTATATCACGCTGAATCATGTGATTAGCATGGCTAAACGACGCGCGTTCCTCGGGTCATCGACGATCCAAACTTTGCGTATCAGCCTAAAACTGACGTGGTTGTTTACCAGCCTCATCGCGTTATTTTCTCAAATCGGGATCGAACTGAGTTTACTCCGCGCTACAGCAAGAGCAGCAATTGCCATATTGGGATTTTATCTCTTGTGGGTCATTATCATCCGCTTGATGAACAAAACCCTCAAAAAATTCTATCTGGATGAGTCGATTAATCAGCTCTTTAATAATATCTTGACCGTAGTCATCGTGGTGTTTGCTTTGGCATCGATCTTAAGTCAGTTTGGCTTCAATATGATGTCGATCGTTGCAGGTCTGGGGATTGCAGGTGTCGCGGTGGGCTTTGCCGCACAAGCGACTTTGGCTAATTTCATCGCGGGGATTACAATCTTGCTTGAACGTCCTTTTCGCATTGGTGACTGGGTCAGTATCAATAATAAAGACGGTCAAGTGATGCTAATCACTCTACGCACCACGCGGATTCGGACGCGTGATAATCTTTATCTGATCCTGCCAAATTCGACCGTTGCATCCGCAGAAGTCACCAATTACACCTCGCATGGCGCCATTCGTTTCTCCATTACCTGTCGCTTAGGCTATCAGGACTCAATAGCACAAGCTCGGCAAATTATTCACGACATCTTGGACAAGGATGACAGCCTTTTAAAACACCCAGCCCCGCTGATTACTGCGCAAGATCTTTCAGAATCTCATATCAGTTTGATTGTGCGCTTTTGGATTGATCCGATCCATATTGAGACTATGCCGAAAATCTGTGAGACTGTGCGTGAAGAGATTCAGGCCGGTTTACTCGCTGCCGACATGAAAGTGCCCTTCCCGCGTTTGCAAGTGATGGCCCCCATTACGGATCAAGACGTATAAAACAGCGTTCTATACTCTTAAAACAACATCGTTATGGCATAAAACCTGCTTCATATCCCAATGACTCCACAACTCATTTGGATATGAACATGACCCGTCTTGCCGTCACTGAAAAAATTATCGAAACCAAAGTCATGAAAAAAATTCAATGGAAAGATGTCGATTCCAAGTAAGGTATTTACAAAGAATGGGTGACT
>CAYJTU010000257.1:0-2869 GCA_964373105.1 uncultured Moraxellaceae bacterium
ATGAATGCTTATCTCCTTCACCATGAGGGGGACGGGATGGGGGTGCTTTTAAAGAGAAATCAACAGCATCTCCCTCTATTGCGCTAGGGCAAAGCGGTGTTTTGCATTTTTCTAGCTCAGCCCCTTCAAGGGGAAGACTTTAGCGCAAGGGCATTGGAAAGTAAGTTTCAACTATTAACTAGTAAATAGCCTTTTTTATTGCCTGATGTTTGATTGTTCTATATAAGTTCCAATTGAAAGCGACTTAAGTCAGAAGAGCAACAATTTTGAAATTGCCGCCTAGTCTCAAAATTGGGTAGAAAACTTCAAAAAGCCACTTGGCATTCAATTGCTAAGTGGCTTTTTGTACGAGAGACGCTGTAGTGATGATGTCGGATTCGTCTTCAGAAAATTGACATTCACAAGCCGCAGCAGTTCAAGACTTACAAAGTCAGAAGGTACTTTTAGAAGTTATAACGCATACCAACCATCGGATCAGCTGAGCTGGTATGCAGATAGCCACTGGAGAGTCCATCTTTTACTTGAGAGAACATGGCGCCGCCATAGAGATTTAAGCGTTTACTGACTTTGTAATCCAGCGAGAGGGAAGTTGCGTTTAAGCTGCCGCCACATGAACTTGCGCTATTGTCTTGACAGCCGTTGCCTTTATAGCTGTTTTGACTGTAATGATAATAGGCACCTGTCAGATCTAATTTAGGGGTAATGGCGACTTTGGCGCCAAACCAAGAAATAGCGAGCGTCTTATTGTTCGTATAGGCATTATTATTGACGACACTGAGTAAATATCCTCCAAGACCCGTCGTGCCAGCTTTTAATGGAGATGATGGATTTTCATAGCGGATATGTTCATAGCCAGCATATATATTGACTGGATTGAGTGTGTACTTCGCCATCAAGGTGTACGCGGTATTGTCAGAAATCGTTGCCGCAAGCGAACCAGTCGGCGCAGTTAAGACTTGAGCCGCACTCAGTGAAGAGGCGCTCACTGCACCATTTTTTTGTGTATAAAACGCATCAAACGACAGTTTGCCGTAGTTGCCTAGACCCAGATCAGCTAAAGCAAAATCAGTTCCTAAATTGAGCTGATAGGCATTGCCTTCGTTGCCATTACCGAACTGATAAAGCGTGGCTGCGCGAGCAGGTCCCCATTGATTTCCGTAGCGGACGGATGAATCTAAGCGTGCATTTTGTGTGCTGCCACCACCGACCATAACACCTGAGTAACCAATGAGTGAGAAGGCATATGATCCGCCCTGTGGATCGTATTTAGCGAGTGCATCCGTTTGTAGGTTGTTTTGCCGTCCAACGGTCAATGCCCCCCATTTTTTGGAACTGACCCCAGCGTAAGCTGCGCCTTGAAAAATTTGACCTGCACGGCTTGAGTCAGAGTTAGAGGTTTGTTCATTGAGAGGGACACCGTTATTGGCTACCAGCGATTTGGGGCCATCGCTAATCATGCCGCTTGTCGGATTAAATCCTGTTTCAAATTTAAATACCGCTGACAAATCGTCCGCGATTTTGATGTCGCCTTTGATACCGATTTTTGATGCGCTTAAACCATTCGGGGCGAGTGTGGTGATTGATTTATTACTATTTTTGGAAACGACGTACTGAACACCACTTTGTTGACTGTCACTGAGCGGTGCACCATGTGTTTGATGGACTAAACCAATATCGACGGTTCCATACAGGGTAATGCCTGCATAGGTGAGGTCGTCATGGTTTAAGAAAGCGGATAACGCTGGAGTGCTTGTGACTGTTGTTGGTGTATCCGCAAAGGCGGCTGGCGCAAGACTGAGTGCGGTTGCAAGCAGGATTGAATTTCTGACTGCAATTGCGATCTTGGTTCGATTGAGCGGGTGTTGAATTAACATGATGAGTTCCTTTTCAAATAAAAAATAACTGGAAAAAAGCGTCCTTAATTCTGTCAAATCTCACGAGCACTTTTTTTAGGCAAAAATGACCCAGCCCTCTTTAAAGAAAGCTGTTCAATACATGTGTGGTTTGGTATTTACTGATGCCGATGAACTGACATCAGGTTGAGGTGTTCACCATTAATTTTTTAATGGTCTTTTCCTTGTTCGGCACCTACACCCGTGATGGAGCGGACGAATTGTGCATCGAACGCAGCTTGTTCTTCTTTAGCACGTGCGCTTTTGTCTGTGATGGAAAAGAACCAACAGCAAAAGAACGATATGAAAATGGAGAACATTGCGGGGTTTTGGTAAGGGATTGGAGCAGTCGTACCGAAGTGGAATGTGTCGACATACACTGCTTTGGTCAGGCAAATCAGTAGCACCGATGACAGCATACCTATGACACCACCAGCCAATGCACCGCGTGTGGTGAGACCGCGCCAGAACATCGACAAGAGCAATACGGGAAAGTTCGCTGATGCAGCAACGGCGAAGGCGAGACCGACCATGAACGCGACGTTTTGTTTTTCAAAGATAATGCCGAGTACCATGGCAAAGATTGCCAGTCCAATGGTTGCGTACTTGGATACTCTCATTTCATCTTTTTCGGTCGAACGACCATGCGCAATGACATTGGCATAGAGATCATGCGATACCGCTGATGCACCTGACAGCGTCAGACCAGCAACCACAGCGAGGATCGTTGCAAAAGCCACTGCAGAAATAAATCCGAGGAAGAGATTGCCGCCCAGCGCATGCGCCAAGTGGATGGCTGCCATATTGCTGCCGCCTTTGAGTTCAAGCTGACCAGTCACCGCCATTTTGACCGTGTCTAGATAGTCTGGGTTTTGGGCAATAAACAAGATCGCGCCAAAGCCAATGATAGGTCAGGATATAAAAGTAGCCGATAAAACCGGTGGCAACGACGACTGACTTACGCGCTTCTTTCGCAC
>CAYJTU010000258.1:0-2834 GCA_964373105.1 uncultured Moraxellaceae bacterium
GATGGAGCAACTGCTGTGCCATTTTTACAAGTACTTATTATTACTAATTTTTATGTGTTTTATACTGCAAATCTAGAGTCAAAACTGTTGGATAGTCAACACTCCTCAAGGGAGAAATGTCGCGAAACAAGCAGTAGGCCGGCAGGCGACCTACACGGCACTGGTATGATCGTTCAGGAAGCCATGACGTTTCAACATCGTGCGCATCACATTGCGCGTTACCCCAAGCAGCGCGGCACTGTGCACTTGATTCTGACGGGTATATTGAAAGACCTCTTCCACCACCAGACGCTCTAAATTATCAAATAAATTCGGCGCGCCTTTATCAAACGACGCTTTCAAAGACTGGGCAATCTGCGCAAAAGGATCGCCAGGAATCGCCTGAGTTTGTGCATTCGATGGGGATGCACTCCAATGGCTAACCGCTTGATTGGCATTGCCCCAACCGCCCTTCACTTTTAGATGCTCGGGTCTAACCTCTGAGGTTTCAGCGACCAACAAAGCAAAGTGAATGACATTCTCCAGCTCACGGATATTGCCCGGCCACGCATAACTGATCAGCGCATCGCGGGCATCTCCCGTCAGGTGGGCATTGCCGATGTTCATGCGTTTGCTGTATTGCTTGATGAAGTGATTGGCCAGCGGCAGGATATCGCCCGGACGCTCACGCAGTGGTGGCAGATGCACTTGGGCGATGTTGATCCGATAGAGCAGATCACGCCTGAAATGCCCCGCCTGTACCGCCGCATCGAGATCGACGTTGGTCGCAGCCACAAAGCGCACATCGACGGGGATCGGCTTGCGTGAACCGATGCGCACCACTTCCCGCTCTTGCAGCACACGCAGCAGCTTCACCTGTAGATGCAAAGGCAGATCACCAATTTCATCGAGGAATAGCGTGCCGCCTTGCGCCGCTTCAAACCAACCTTCACGGCGGCCTGTGGCCCCCGTAAACGAACCCGCTTCATGACCAAACAATTCACTTTCGGCCAACTGATCATTGATCGCCCCGCAGTTGACGGCGAGGAAAGGCCCAGTGCGACCACTCAATTGATGGATGTGCCGTGCGACCAACTCCTTGCCCGTGCCTGTCTCCCCGATGATCATCACCGGCGCTTCACTGGGTGCGAGGCGCTCAATCAGACTGAGTAAGCGGCAAGACACAGGGTCGGTAAACACCAGTGCTTTGGCACGGATGCTGAGCGGCTGCGCGTTCTTGCCTTCCAGCGACAGGACGATGGGTCGGTGCCACACTTCATCTCTCATCATGGGTTCCAGATCGGGTAAGTAGTAGGGAAAGTGATGGATCAATAAACGCTCAAATAGTGAGCCGATGAAATATCATAATCCATCAGAGCCCTCCAACTTATAAGGATTGCTGGGTTAGATATCGCTGAAATCTCTAATCACCCTTCACCCATCCTCGCCAACATCTCCCCCATTCTCTTCTGCTGAAAACTCAACAAAGCACTGTTACATCCTCAACATTTAACAGCGATTTTTGGCTGTCTTAATGAACTCGTCGTTGGGTTAATAAACTACAAGATATTGATAATAAATACTTAAAATCAATTTATATGCAATTGGCATAAATGCTGCCCTATATCAGTCGAAATACGCATATGCGTACAAAATTTAGGGGATTTTTATGCAGTTTCAACAGAAGCCATTGTCTCGGCTTATTTTTCAGGTTCTGTTTGGGGGGGTGGCGCTGATCGGAGTTGCGCATGCAGCAGAGAGCGACACGACGCAAACGTTGGCCACGGGCGCAGTCCCCGCGACTTCTACAGCGCAAGGGGGATCAGGCGCAGCGCAAAGCGAAGATGCAGAGCCTAATGCCAATCCAAACCAATTGGGCTCAGTCGTCGTCACCGCCAATCGCCGTAAAGAACAAGTACAGAAAGTACCTTCCGCCGTGAGTGTGATCAGTGGCAAAGACCTGATCGAAAGTGGCGTCGGCAGAACCGCTGGGGAAATCATTCAATCGATCCCCAATGCCTCCGCAGCGACCAGTGGCGGCCACACCCGCCCCCGCTGGTGGATACGCGGCGTCGGCACGGGCACTCAAGGATTGGACTCACCCAGCCCTGTGGCGATCTATCAAGATGATGTCTATCTGAACAACGCTGCTGCGACCGGTTTCCCACTCTTTGACCAAGATCGTGTCGAAGTACTGCGCGGGCCACAAGGCACCCTGTGGGGCAAAAACACCACTGGCGGGGCGGTGAACTTCCTGTCCAAGCGACCATCGTTTAGTAATAGCGGCTATGCCAAACTCGACTATGGCAGTTTCAACGACAAGACCATCCAAGCCGCGTACGGCGGCAGCATCATCGATGACACCTTGGCGTCCCGCGCATCGTTCTATCGTGAAAGCCGTGATGGTACTGATCGCAATGGCTACTCAGGACAAAAAGATGGCGGCTTTACCGACACTGCGGGTCGGATCCAATTCCTTGCCCACGTGACCGATGACACCGAAGCCCTACTCAACCTGCACTTCCGTGACTACACCACCGATGGCACCACCGCAACCGTAATCGGCACTGGCAAGAACGGCGCCTACTGGTCGACAGGCATTCCTAAGCCCTACATCCCCGCCACAGGCGTGGATGATGTCAATGCCAATACCGACGCCACCAATACCATTCACCAAGAAGGTGCTAGCCTGAATATCAAGTCGCAATTGGGCCGCTTGGAACTCACCTCGATCACCGCCTTTGAGAAGTACAGCAACGAATCACTCACCGATGGTGACAACACGCCGCTTGAGCTGTCGCGCACGCATACCGATGCCAGCAGCCATCAGTTTACCCAAGAGTTCCGCCATGCCT
>CAYJTU010000259.1:0-2810 GCA_964373105.1 uncultured Moraxellaceae bacterium
CGTCCATACCGCTGTGGAGCAGTATGGACGCCATTGTCCTGTCTGATTGAGATAACGCCGTCAGACACGGGTATAAAAAAAGGGTTATTCATCCACCGTTGGATGCTAATGATAAAAATGCATAAAGCATGCCAATTATATTTATGTAATTTTAAAGTGATGATTTGTTAATAGAAAATGATATTTCTAAGCGAGTGGCACTCATTTTGCTCAGTTTCTATGCACGTTGTTTTTTCTTTTTTTGCATCATTTCAGAGAGGCGTGGTAAGAAATGATGCGGCGTCATCTTTTCAGTGCTTTAAAAAATAGCAAGGTCACGATTAATTCATCAATCTAAGTTACAATAGCTGTCGTCATCATACTGATTTTGAGGGTAATATGTCTAAATTGCTCGTGTCACCTTTGAGTGCAACGGACTTTTTGATTGCCTCAAAGCAGTCAGAAATACAAAGCCTCGAATATTTTTTAAACATGGGGCAACTGGTGGTGGTGATCAGTGATTTGGTCCATGCGCTGCAAAGAGAGCGTGGTGCGTCCAATCTCTATCTGGGGTCGAAAGGGCTGCATTATGCAGAAGTCTTAATGGACTATACGCATGAGACCGATCTGCAAATCACTGAATTTGATGCGACTTTAAAACAAATTTACCGAGAAATGACCGAGCATGCGGGCAATGGCCGACTCCTGAATCGGATTGCTTATGCATTACATGCGCTCGCCAATCTTCCGCAATGTCGCGCTCAAGTGCGTGAGCAAAGCATCCAGACGTCTGCAGCGGTGATGGTCTATAGTGGCGTTATCGCAGGGTTACTGGCGATCATTTTCGAAACGGCAGATGCCGCAGTTGATCCAACCATTGCGCGGGTCTTGGTTGCGCTATATAACTTGATGCAAGGCAAAGAATTAACGGGTCAAGAACGTGCTGTGGGGTCGGCAGGTTTTTCTTCAGGACGATTTACCACCGAACAACGCGAACGCCTGCAAAATCTGATCGAAGGTCAAGAGCGCTGTTTTGAGCTATTTCATGAGTTTACAGATCCCGCTTCCTACGCTCTGTATACACACTATGTGCAGTCGCCATATCGCGCTGAAATCGATCAGCTTCGCCATACCGCATTAAGTGAGTCTGGGTTTGAGATCGAACCGACGCTTGGAGAGCAATGGTTTAAGCTGGTCACTCAGCATATAGATAGTCTTAAAATTGTGGAGTTAGGGTTGCAAAGCCACCTCCAGCGGTTATGCCTTCAATGCGTACTAGATGCCAAGCAGACCTTAACACAGCACCAAGATTTGATTGATACGCTGGAGACTCATCCAGAAGAAAGCTTTATCGTGATGCTGAGCAGTGCGCAGGCCCATAGTCCCGCCGCTTTGCAGGATTACGCACACCCTGAAGGCTTTGGGCCCAAGCTGGGTCGATCGGTGCTGGAGTTGGTTCAGAATCAAGCGCAAAGCTTGCAACACATGCAAGATGAGTTGACTGCGGCGCGTACCGCGCTAGAAGAGAAGAAATTACAAGAAAAAGCTAAGGTTCTGCTGATGAAGCACCGTAAATTGACCGAGGATCAGGCGCATAAGCTGCTGCGCCAGATGGCAATGGATCAGGGCAAACGTCTAACAGACATTGCCCGAGCCGTGGTTGAAATGGCGCAGGGCGTGCGTTAAAAGACGGCTATTCCAATCCTTCAATACTCAAATCACGTGTTGCATGATCAAGGTAGCGCGTATCTGCACTATTGCCGAGTTTGATTTGCAGACGCAGGTCATTGGGCGCATCAGAAAATTGCAGTGCATTCTCATAGCTAATCTCACCGGCTTGATAGAGATCAAACAAGGCTTGGTCGAAAGTCTGCATACCGAGTTCACGCGAGCGTTTCATCACTTCTTTGATTTCGTGAATTTCGCCTTTGCGGATGTAGTCTTGAATCAGCGGTGAGTTGAGCAGGACTTCAATACAAGCACGACGTGCATTGCCATCGCGTGTCGGCACCAACTGCTGCGCTACAATACCTTTAAGGTTCAAGGATAAGTCCATATACAGCTGGCTATGTCGATCTGCTTCAAAGAAGTGGATGATCCGATCAAGGGCTTGGTTGGCGTTATTGGCGTGTAGGGTACTGAGCACCAAGTGACCCGTCTCAGCAAAGGCGATCGCGTAGTCCATGACTTCACGTGAGCGAATCTCACCGATTAAAATCACATCAGGTGCTTGGCGCAAGGTGTTTTTCAATGCGATATCAAACGATGCGGTATCAATCCCGACTTCACGCTGTGTGACGATACAGCCCGCATGCTGATGAATAAACTCAATCGGATCTTCGATGGTGATGATATGGCCTTGCGAGTGGCGGTTACGGTGCCCAATCATGGAGGCCAGTGAGGTTGATTTCCCAGTGCCTGTCGCGCCGACAAAAATAATGATGCCGCGCTTGGTCATCGCCAATTCTTCGATGATCTTAGGCAGTTTAAGGTCTTCAACCTTGGGAATATGTGTCTCGATGCGCCGCAAGATCATTCCAGGAAAATCACGCTGTACGAAAGCACTGACCCGAAAGCGTGCGGTATCTTTCTTGTCAACGATTGCGAAGTTGCATTCTTTAGTTTCTTCAAACTCTTTGCGCTGTTTGTCAGTCATGATGCCATGAATGATGCTGCCCACGATTGCTGGGGTCAGTGCTGTTTTGGTGATCGGTAGGATCTTACCGTTGACCTTCATCGAGGGGGCAACGCCCGCCGCGATAAATAAGTCAGAGCCGCCTTTCTCGACCATGAGCAGTAATAAATCATCAAATTCCATGCTGGCGCTCCAT
>CAYJTU010000260.1:0-2755 GCA_964373105.1 uncultured Moraxellaceae bacterium
CTCAGTCGGCAATTGACGGGGGTCAATTTGAAGGATGAGAGTGATTTGATGCTGGCTTCGCATCAACCTCATTTCAACCTCATTTAAGTTTGAGCGCTGTTGAACTTAACGCTGAGGAATGATTTTCAGCTTGTTATTTTAGGACGTCCCCGCAGTAATTTGTATGATATATCACGCTGTATTTGATAAAAAAGCCGCACCTTCGCGGCTCATGTCCAAGAGCCTCGAAGGTGCGGCTTTTTATGCCTGTAGCGCTGATCATCTGCCATGTCGCAAGTAACAAAACACCCAGAAAAGTTGAGAAAACAATGGTGATATTCACCAGTTCATTCGTCGACCGAAGTCTAAGCGTATGCTTGTTCTAGCATTGATGGGAGACAATTACTTCTTATCGCTGATCGCGGTGCCTGCACCTGCACCCACAGCCGCACCAATCGCAGCACCAGTACTACCACCGATGATGCGTTCTCCCACAATCGCGCCTACGCCACTGCCAATCGCACCGCTGATCGCCGTACGATTGCTCGCACCCGCCGCTTTACTACCAAAACCTGCACCAGCTGCGCTGCCGATGACTGAACCAGTACTACCACCCATATTATTGCCCAATGTTGCACCAGCAGCACCGCCCAGTGCCGCAGCACCCAGACGCTGATTCGATGGATCTCCTGCACATCCAGTCAAAAGCAAGGCTGCGGAGAGTGTCGCGCTCAGCGCAAGAACGTGTTTAGTTTTCATTTTATGATGCTCGTCTTTGATTAAAAAAAGAAAATGTTTAGCGTATTGAATATAGTGGGATATAGCATGTACAAAAATGATGATTTTGTCAGCGCATGGGATAATTTTGTTATCGCGGGCGTCAGGCACGATAGAGACTTCTATCGCGCCCAATCAAGAGCATTTAGGACAGATTTTAAGACTGCTGAAGGAAGTTCAGGATCAACTCTTTTGCACCTTCAGTGGCAAAAGACTCTGGATGAAATTGCACCCCTTCGATCGGGTACACCTTATGACGCAGCCCCATGATCTCACTACCCTTTTTTGCACTACTTCCGAAGTCATTTGAGGCATGTTCATCCGCCACGATGGCAGTAATTTCTAGACAATTCGGCAGGCTTTCCGCTTCAACCATCAAGGAGTGATAGCGCATCACCTCCAATTGTTGCGGCAACTGGGTAAAGACGCCTTTTTCATCATGGACAATTGCAGAAACTTTGCCATGCATCGGTAGCGGTGCACGAATCACCTTGCCTCCGAAGCAATGCGCTATGCCTTGCATCCCCAAGCAGACGCCAAAGACTGGGATGGTTTTGCCGAGTGTCAGGATCGTCTCGCTACAAATCCCAAAGAACGCCTCATCATCAGGTGAGCCCGATCCGGGAGAAATGATGATACGATCTGGGTTTAACGCCTTGATATCCTCAAGGGTCAACTCATCATTCCGCTTGACCACAACTTCCGAACGAGGGCCATTCGGAGTATCAAATGTCGTGCTGTATGAGGTTAAAATCTCACCGATATATTGGTATAAATTAAAGGTAAAAGAGTCATAGTTGTCGATAATCAATACACGCATTTTAGCCTTCTCCAAACAAGCTGAGAACATGGCGCATCGCAGCCAGCTTTCTTTCAATTTCTAGATATTCATCTGCTGCATTCGAGTCAAAGACATTGCCGCCACAAGTCTGTACATAACCATCCGTACCATTGATGAAAATAGTTCGGATCGGAATCGCAAAGGTACAATCGCCATTAAAGCAAAATTCACCCAATGCGCCGCCATATGGACCACGGCCCGTTGGCTCGATCTCGTTGATGATTTTCATGGCGGCAATTTTAGGTGCGCCTGTCAGTGTGCCTGCGGGAAAATTGGAAGCAAGGGCTGAAAACATGTCTTCTTTTTCACTGAGGATGCCGACGATTTCTGAAGAGATATGCTGGACGTGTGAGTAACGTTTGATATCCATCAATCTGCGAATCTTGACCGTGCCGAAACGAGCCACACGACCGATATCGTTGCGATGCAAGTCGATCAGCATATTATGTTCGGCGATCTCTTTGGGGTCATTTAATAACTTACGTGCCAATTGGATATCTTCTTCACGGTCTTTGCCGCGCTTCGCAGTGCCTGCAAGCGGAAAGGTTTCCATCTCACCATTTTTTAAACGAAATAACAGTTCAGGTGAAGCGCCAATAATCTTTTGCGCGCCAAACTTCATAAAGTACATATAGGGTGACGGATTCACATCACGTAATTTGGCGTAGATCTGAACCGTGTCGCCTTCAATTTTGTACTGTGATTTAAAACCCACTTCACACTGGAAGATCAGACCAGCACGGATATCTTCTTTGACTTTGTGCACCGCTTGTTCATGTTCGGCGCGGCTCATCGAATCACCCAGATTGGTTGCAGTAATCGCGCCATATTCAGGCAGAGGCTGCTTGATCAGTGCTAGGATTTCATCAAAGCGATTATGGGTATAGTAGAAATAAAAGATCTCGCCGGTCATCTTGTCGTAAACCAGACCGTCTAAATACACGCCAAATTTAAACGGCTCAAAAAGATCACTGGTCTGGATATCGAGTGTCGATTCAAAAAAATTAACAGCATCGTAGCCTAAAAAACCCACGAGTCCGCCTGCGTAGCGGCTTGAAATCATGTTTTGTGGCACGATTTGACGCAGTGCATAATAGGGATTGTCAGACGGATAAGACTCGGTTATTCCGGTCAGGTTATCCGTGATGCACAAGGTGT
>CAYJTU010000261.1:0-2671 GCA_964373105.1 uncultured Moraxellaceae bacterium
CACGTGATATCGCGTCGCAAGGTATATACCCTGCGGTTGATCCACTCGATTCAACATCACGTCAGCTGGATCCAGCGGTTGTTGGTGAAGAGCATTACAATGTTGCACGTGGTGTACAAACCATTCTGCAACGTTATAAAGAACTCAAAGACATCATCGCGATTTTGGGTATGGACGAATTGGCTGAAGAAGACAAACTCGTTGTTTTCCGTGCACGTAAAATCCAACGCTTCTTGTCACAGCCGTTCCACGTTGCTGAAGTCTTCACCGGTTCTCCTGGTAAGCTGGTATCTTCTAAAGATACGATTGCAGGCTTTAAAGGCATTATTGCGGGTGACTACGACCATATGCCAGAACAAGCGTTCTACATGGTCGGTGGCATCGAAGAAGCTGTTGCTAAAGCTGAAAAGCTCGCAGCCAAATAACGGTCATTTAAACGCGTAATTTAAGCAGGAGAACGCCTCATGGCAACCTTGCATTGTGATGTCGTTAGTGTTGGCGGTTCAATCTTCAGCGGTGACATTAATATGTTAATCGCTGACGGTATCGCTGGACAGATGGGTATTTTGCCAGGCCATGCGCCTTTGGTAACTTTGCTCAAGCCAAGTGCATTGCGTGTGCAGCACTCTGATGGTCACGAAGAGCAGATTTATGTCTCGGGTGGCGTGTTGGAAGTGCAGCCTCACGTGGTGACGGTATTGGCTGACACCGCGATTCATGCCGCGAATTTGGACGAAGCGAAGATTTTGGAAGCGCGTCAACATGCTGAAACCTTGCTTGCAAATCAAAAGGGTGATTTTGATGCTGCAGCAGCGCTCAGCGTATTGGCAGAAACGGCTGCACAATTGCAGACGATCCAACGTTATAAGTATCGTGCTCAAGTTTAAGCAATCGTGAATAAAAAAAGCAGCCTGATGGCTGCTTTTTTTATGGGAAGATGAGGGTTGCTTTGAGAGTGTGATGCTCGATTTAAGCTTCGGCAGATACCGCAATGGCTTGTGGCGGAGTCTGGATCGTTCGGGTCGAACGTTCAGTAGGCGCAAGCCATATCAAGACTTGATCAATAGCGCGTTGGTTGTATTGCAACTGCATATGATCCACACCATAGAACACGGCTTTGCGCTCTTGCGGCACGTTGAGCTGATATTCGGGGTCGCTATGCTCGCCAAGAGCGCTTTTGACACTGACCAGATAGTCGCCCAGTGCTTCGCGGGTTTTTGAGTGCGTTTTCTCGTGTTCGATGGTGCCGGCCATGAAGTAGGCTTTGATGTTTGATGGTAGTGGGGCGGGTCTGCGGTTGTCGGCAAAATCGCCACGTCGACCAGACTTTAAGTGCTCCCAATCATCATCGCGGATGCTGCCCCAGCGCAGATCAATAATCCCTGCGCTTCTTAAGTCTCCTAAACGCGCGAGCGCGCCAGCAAACGGGATTTTTCCGACCTTGTCTTGCATCATATAGCCTAACCGCTCGAGCAACGCACCTTGATGCGGAGAGCCTAAGCAGATCAGGTGGTCGACCAACAGGATCCAGTTGAAACCCATTTGCTTGCCGTAGAACAGTGCACTGCGCGAGACGAGTCCACCCATACTGTGACCAACGATATCGATATGGCTGATATCTGGATTACGGATATAGAGGTCGTTGAGTAAATTCGAGAAAGAACGGCCGTTCAATGAAATACGACGACCGGTGTTGTAGCTGAGGTAGAGTACCGTGCAGTCCTGCTGGCGATAAACCTGCTCTCCCATGCTCTGGTACTTGCTGGGATACCAGCTGTGGGTATCCATACATAGGCCATGGACGAAGATCACCACACGACCACGCATTTCGCCATTAAAGACTTTGCCATGACGATCATAGGTCAGCATCGGTAGGGCCAGTGGGTTGCGATCATAGACAAGGTGGTCGCCCATGATGCCGTTTAAAGCGCTGACCAGCATATGAAGGGGGACATTCAGGGGCTTTTCGGCCTGTACCGGGTTAAGTCGGCCAAAAGCCCGTAAACCATGTGCTGAATAGCGTCCCGCATGTTTAACGGCATAACGAATCAGCCAAAACGCTTGGTCGGAAATGCTTTTTTGCAGCGGTGTTTGATTGGCTTCGTTATATAAGCCGAGTGAGCGCAGTAAGGTCTCGCGATAAATCGCTTGCACAAAATCAGTGGTCCGTGACACGCCCGTTGTGGTTAGCTGCGCCAATCCTTCGATAAAATCACCCTGTGTAATGGGCGCTTTGCGTAAGCTGCAAAAAGGTTCATGCAGGGGGGTTGGGCTAGGCATAAAACTCTCTATGACTGAATTCGTATTTTTCTATCGATACGGCTTGGCACTATGGGTTAAGGTGATCACGCATCTTGGGGCAGCAAAGACATTGTCCCTAGAACAGCTAAAGATATACGCGCTTAGAATAGTAGCAATACTAAACCACATATTGCAAAATGTAACCAATTTTGTGTATTTTAACCAGTTGGTATCTATTAACTATTTGTCATACCGTGTTATTTTTGAATTGCTTATTGTGAAAATAAGCAGAAATAGCGGAGATTAAGGCGCAATATTTCGTTTTCACTCGAAAAGTGATGCGATGCGACTGGGGAACAGTGTGTGATGGTTCGACAGGATATGGATATGGATCTGGCATACTGATGCACAGCGCGAGGGTTGCTGATGC
>CAYJTU010000262.1:0-2598 GCA_964373105.1 uncultured Moraxellaceae bacterium
GTCTGTTAAAATCGTTAGGGCAAACAAAGCCTATATAAAATCTTTGGCTTTATTGACGGTCTGAAAATTAAAAAATGCGATTCTTATTTCTGCACAAGGTTGCTATATTCAGACAACGATATAACTGACAATTTCTGTTGTCAGTCTCAATTAAACCGACTAAGCTTAAATTATTTATCTTCATCACAATATTTTTCATTAGGCAACGATCATCATGAGCCAAGCATCCCAGAAATCCGTTTCCGTGCAATCGCAAATACCCGAATACCAAGCTATTATTGTCGGTACAGGATTTGGAGGAATGGGCGCAGCCATTCAATTGGGCCGCTTAGGCATCACCTCGATCCTGATGCTGGATGAGGCATCAGATGTCGGTGGAACCTGGCATCATAATAGCTATCCCGGCATAGCCGTCGATATTCCCTCAGTGACCTATTCTTATTCGTTTGAACCGAATCCTTTTTGGTCCAGAGTCTATGCGCCGGGGCGTGAACTAAAAGCCTACGCGCATCATGTCGCCGAAAAATACAAACTGCGCCCCTATATGCGTTTTAATGCCGTGGTTGAAAAATCTGTCTACGATGAAGTGGGCAAGTTTTGGACGGTCTCGATTCAAGGCCAAGCTCCAGTCACGGCGCGTATTTTGATCCTAGCCACGGGCTTCTTATCTCATCCCAAAATGCCAGAAATCAAAGGTATCGAAAACTTTGCTGGCAAAGTCATCCATACTGCGCGCTGGGATCATCAATATGACCTCAATAACAAACGCGCGGCAGTGATCGGCACAGGTGCTACTTCTGTACAGCTCGTCCCTGAAATCGCCCCGAAACTGGCACAATTGGATGTCTATCAGCGTACCGCCATTTGGGTTTCTCCCAAGAACGACACCGGTATCGCCAAATCGATTCAAAAATTATTTTCTCGTGTGCCTCAAAGCCAAAAAATTGCCCGCTTGGCCAGTTCTAGTGTGCTCGAACTGATGATGGTCACCGGCGTTTTACATTATGAACAACTTGGGTTTTTGAATAAAAGTATCGAATTGATGTGCCGCGCCCATATGCGCCGCGTGATTAAAGACCCGTTACTCCGTGAAAAGCTCACGCCGCACTACGGCTTCGGCTGTAAACGTCCAACCTTTTCCAATACTTTTTACCCCACATTCAACCGTAAAAATGTGGAATTGGTGACCACCAGCATCGATCATATTGAAGCAGATGGCATCGTGACCACAGATGGCGTGAAACGCAAAATCGATACCTTGATCTTAGCCACGGGTTTTAAAGTATGGGAGAAGGGCAATTTCCCGGCTTTTGATGTGATTGGTAAATCAGGTCAAGAGCTTGGCGCTTGGTGGGATGAAAATGGCTATCAATCTTATGAGGGCCTCAGTGTGCCGAACTTCCCAAACTTATTCAATTTGCATAGCCCTTATGCTTACTCAGGGTTCTCTTACTTTTCTGTGGTGGATTATCAAATGGCCCATATTGAGCGCTGTTTGGGAGAAATGCTGCGTAGCAAGGCCACCTCTTTTGAAGTCAAAGCGGCTGCGAATGACGCCTTCACCGACAAGATGAAGCATAAATTGGACAGCTCTATTTTTACCCATGGCAATTGTGCATCAGCAAATAGCTATTACTTCAACCCCCAAGGCGGCGCCACGCTACTGCGACCGACCACCACCTATCATGCGATGCATGCCAGTCATACCTTCTCTTTGACTGACTATCAATTTGCTTAAGCTAGCCTGATAGCAAAGAAATGCGCTCATCAAAAAAGCATGACTCGAAAAGACCTTATTTTCGAGTCATGTATATATTTGTATCATTCACTACGAATCCTCACCGCACCCCCTATAGATGTTTTAATCATTTGGTTAGAATCAAGCTCTCTAAGCTCATGACTGAACATCGCGCATGAGTGTTCATATCGCTTGTCATCACTGGGTGAAATCATGAAATCCATATTCACAACCTCTTTATTCAAGATCACGCTCGCACTTGCAGCAGGGCTATACGGCAGCGCGGCATTAGCCGCGATTCAAAGTAAAGAAATCCCGTATACCGCCGCTGATGGCACAAAACTAATCAGCTATTATGTCTATGATGATGCGATCAAGACCAAGCGACCAGGAATACTGGTGGTCCATGAATGGTGGGGACTCAACGACTACGCACGTAAGCGCGCCACACAACTGGCCAAGCTGGGCTATGCCGCCCTCGCCATCGACATGTATGGTGAAGGGAAGCATACCGAAAAAGCCAGTGAGGCCATGGCGATGATGCATGGTGTATTCAATGATGCCTCCACCTCCATGACACGTGCCAAAGCGGGTCTAGAACTCCTCCAAGCCCAGCCACAAGTGGATACCAGTAAGATCGGGGCGATTGGGTACTGCTTTGGTGGCAAAATCGTGCTGGATATGGCGCGTACTGGATTACCACTCGCGGGGGTAGCAAGCTTCCACGGTGTGCTTGCTACAGCAACACCCGCTCAATCAAGTGTCGTAAAAGCCAAGATTCTTGACCAGCATGGAGACGCTGATACCATGGTCAAAACGGCCGAAGTCGATGCCTTTAAAGCAGAGATGAAAGCAGGCAC
>CAYJTU010000263.1:0-2549 GCA_964373105.1 uncultured Moraxellaceae bacterium
ATATAACACACACTTTCCCTACACCACCCTCCTCCGATCTCCAGTGCCGTGCCGAACAGAACAGGGGTTTGCTTGCCGCTTAAGAATAAATCAAGATCGAGCGGATCACTGGCGACTTGCACCAACTCCAGCGACTCTTCAAAGCGTGCAAACTCTGAGCCCATACGCTCACGGATATCGGGGTGATCGTAGCCTTGACGGGTTTCGATTTCGACGATTTCCGCGCCATGACCCGGCTTGTACATATACAGGCGATCTTCGGCGAGGTGATACACGCCGACAAAATCACGGCCTTTGCCCAGTGGCCATGTGATTGGCACACATTTGATCTTCATGACGTTTTCAATTTCGTCGAGCAGTTCTAGTGGCTCACGAATCTCACGGTCGAGTTTGTTGACAAACGAGATAATCGGGGTATCGCGCATGCGACAGACGTCCATCAATTTGATGGTGCGCTCTTCCACACCTTTTGCACCGTCGATCACCATCAGCGCCGAGTCCACGGCAGTCAGGGTACGATAGGTGTCTTCACTGAAGTCTTCGTGACCGGGGGTGTCGAGCAAGTTGATGATGTGGTCGCGGTATGGGAACTGCATGACGGATGTCGTGATCGAAATCCCACGTTCTTTTTCCATTTCCATCCAGTCGGACGTCGCATGGCGGTCGCTCTTACGACTCTTGACAGTCCCGGCGATCGCGATGGCTTTGCCCCACAGCAGCAGTTTTTCTGTGATGGTGGTCTTACCCGCGTCAGGGTGAGAAATAATAGCGAACGTACGTCTAACCCTTATTTCATCGAGGATTTGTTGATTCATAATATGGTGTTATCAATGATGATCTCCGTCTGCGGAGATCAATTTTATAAACGCTACCCGAGATTTAAGGTCGTAGACAGCATGAAGGTGGCGCGCATTATAGCACCGTGCTGGGGGAGACTGTAGTGATGTGGATGAGGGGGTGATTTGGCTGGGAAAGAGATTGCTCATATCACCTCCCCGACGTACAGCGATACGCGGTTTAAAATTAAATTACAACAACCCCCTCTACCACGATTCATTCCATTTAATACGTACACTGTATAAACAAGTGACTGGCTTCTTTGCATCCGGCAAGCACAAACCAAAGTTGGGTTTTAGCACCCAAGATCTATAAAAACATTGCTTTGTGTGCTGCTGATCAAATAAAAGCCCTGCGATGATTGAGATTGAACGGATCCACTGCTTTAGGATTTTTATGATGGGAGGGAAGCTGAGCTGCCTACAATCTCACATCGAGACTGAAGACAACATGGTAGCAAGCATATGCAGAAGACTTTTTCTAAACAACTCAGCGATGATCCATATACTCAATATATCCTGTCCCTTCGATGTCTTTGCCTTTGAAGCGACCGGTATATTGATAGCTGCCCGCATAGCCTGCAGCCATGCCATAACAGAAGTCGCTATTGGCACGGCCTTCAATGACTATCACCTCCTGTCCCGCATCATCCTTGACATGCCATGAAAAGCGCTTGGGCATTTTCATACGCGCGCCTTCAGGCGTCACTTTAAATTCGGCTTCAAGTTCATGAACATCAAAACGAATATGGCGATCATAAATTGCACCATGATCATCTAAGCTCCGCACATAAGCCCGGCGTTGAAGAATAGTATTTGCAGGTCCAAGTAGATCAACGAACAGGACCTGTGTCTTATCGTCAATATTCAATATCTGGTAGGTGAAGAATCGAAAGGGTAGATTGATATCAATACCGCGCGCATACTCAAAGGTACACAGCCCTTTGACGGGTGTTTTCTGCTTTTGATACTCTATCGTTCCTTCGTACTCACACAACAGCGCCCAGTGATCATATACCCCGCCAATCAAGTCGGCGAAGTGGGCAATTTTATCCGTCGCCCGTAATGTCAAATCATAACTAAATGGCTTATTGCTTCGCTGAGCCGTAAAGTTGGGGTATGTGCCCGCAATGGTCAAATCCTCACCAAAGCGTAGCAAACTTGCATCTGCACGGATCTCGCAATCTTTTTCTAGGCTATAACCTGCGAAATGCTCTGGAGTCGCAACCCCAGTGCCGACCAGCAAGTTGGCGGTGTCACGCGCGGTCGTCGTAATGAGATGATCGTTACGCCACATTTTAATCTTTGGCTGACCCAGCACAGTGATCATGTTTAAAAATCGGAAAGGTTCGGGCAAGTTAGGAATCATGATCCCGTAATGCACGGTAGTATATTTGCCAGTGGGTGGCAGCATAGGAACTTGGGCCGGATCAAAAGGGACACCATTGATCTGCGCAGTTCGATCAGCCATATTGCGCAGAAACGCGGGAATGGGTAAATGCATCTCATTATTCCTTATCAGTTCTTTCAAAATGCCAAAGATCACCGTGATCTACCCCTTAACCTCAGGGGTTAGGTATGAGAAGTTAGCAGTAAAGGATTTATTTCTATTGACCACAGATCACGATCAGCAACGTCTGCACAGTCAAATCCTGCGGTCATAAATGGGCGATGAACGGAAAAAAAGCGATTTAAGCGCTTTACCTTTCATTT